>JANQJL010000045.1 GCA_028281675.1 Simkaniaceae bacterium | reverse complement strand
TTTTTTCCTAGAAGGCATGTTTGGAGACCGAAGCAAACTTGTAAAGTTTGTGAAGGTCGCATTCACGGGTATTAGGGAAAAAGATCCTTCATCAGCTTAGGAATGGATTTCCAAACACTGCCTAGTGTCGTCAAATAAACTTTGCTACAAGAGATCTTCATAGGAGAAAAGTTCAAGGCGTCCGATGCAGACAACCCAAAATAGGAGGGCGATAAAGAAATTTTCACTCGGAAAGGCTAAGGAAGCAGAGTTTACTTGACGACGCTATCTAATTAAGCTTGAGATTCGTAATCTTTATCATTGTTTGGATTAAGTCACTTTGCGTTAATATTCCAATAACTTTTGCCTTTTTATCCACAATGGGAACAGCTTCTATTTTTTCGTTGGAAAAAACGTCTAAAATCTCTGCAAGTTCGGTCTCTGGATCAGCGCAGAGAGTTTCTGCATTGGCCATCTCATTTAATTTTTTTCCCTTGTCCACCTGTAGATGTCTAAGAATTTCCCCTTCAGAAAGGAGTCCCAAAAGTTTCCCTTCTGCACCGATAATAGGATAGTGTTTGATATCATGATGTTTGATCTGTTCCCACGCCTCTTCAACAGAAAGTTCATCACTAAGCGTTACCAGTTGCTTATTCATGATTTCACGTGCCGTAGCAACCGACTTTTTCTTATAAAACTTCTCTGTTGCTTTTAAGAATTTCTCATGCACCTTCGATTCATCATCACCCTGAAAGCGTTGCTGAGAGCCCCCTTTATCTTCTTGTCTATCTTTCTGGATTTCTTGAACACGATAGGGCTGCCGTCCTCCATAGATATTATTTACAAAAAACATCGATCTAAACGCCCCTAGGTCGTCGGTTTATAAGCCAAGATAAATGCGGGTCTCTTCAGCCTCAGCTCGGACCCGTTCTAGCATGCCCCGGCTATTTGCATAATCTTCACAAACATCCATGAGCTTTTTGACCTGCTTATCCACTCCCCCACCCACCTCACGGGCATGGTTCAGGATATTATCTCTCCATAGAGAAAAAATCATTTTCATATCATCTTCTGTCTCTTCAGAAGCCTCAAATTCGCCGAGGAATTCTTGCACCTCTCCCTTGAGGATATCATGGGGTTTAGCTTCTTCCGTCCCCTCATCAAACATAAGCCTTACTCCAAATCCTTTCTTAATTTATCGAGATCCCCAACAACCTTTCGAGGATCCCCTCCACCAAAGGCATAGGCGCGACAGTCTCGGATCATCTGCTCCACATGTTGTTTGATCGGGTCTCCTAGCTTTTCTCCATCATTTTCAAGGACGGAGGCCAGCTTTTTGAGAACATCATACATGGCTTCTCGCGTGTATCCCCCTTGCTCGAATTGCCAAAGGAACGATTGCAAGTCGTGAACCAGTTGCTTTTTTTCCCCTTCCTTCATCTATTTTAGCTCATCTCTTAGGGACTCTAAACACTCATAAACCATTTCGATCTTCCCATGCCCATTGGCATAGTCGCTACAGGCTTGCATCAGCCCTTGCATATGGAGATAAACCTTTCCTCCTATTTCCTTTGATCGATCCATCATTAGCCCCTCATTCAAGCGGAGCTGACGAGACATCGTAAACTTATCTTGCTTTTCATGCTCAAAGGTATAAATTATTGACTCTAAGATATTTGAAAGCTCCTTCTTCAAGATTCTATTGGCTCCTGGAAATGGATCATCAAATGGTGTTGGCTCTCGATAAGTACTCATAGATATTCCTCCCCCTATTTCAAAACTACAATAAAAATCGGACACTTTCAAGGAAGAAAAAAGGGGGTTGGCCCAAACCCCTCAATCTTAGATATAGAAATATATGACGAATTTTATGAGTGACTACTTTACCCAGCTCCAGTTCTTCCTTTTCAATAGGTTAATCTCCATTCTAAAAATCTCGCAATAATCATCTTTGCTTTTATCATAACAGCCTCCATCACCAAGCGGGTGACTATCAATACCCGTGTAGCAGCCACTATCCTTCAGAGATGGTGTACTTTAGCTTTGCCACCCTTCTCTCCATTGGGTATGGTGACATTACCGCAATCAAAAATGTTGCGCAAACCCCTGCGATCCTAGAAGGGATCATTGGGCAATCCTACATCGCGATTCTGGTCTCACACCTGGTTGCCATCTACCCCTTCTTCGAGCATAAACTTCACCTCGTCTCGAAGAAAAAATAATGCTCCAACAATTTTTTATTTAATCGTTTCAGCAACAAAAAGAGAGGTTCCACCCACCCCGGCAAGAAGAACTATCGGTAGAATTTTGATCTTACTTTTCATCAGATAGTTCGCACACCCATAGGTAATAAAAGGGGAAAGTAAGATGGCCATACCCACAGCAATAAGTTTTTCCACACCCATTAGTAAGATCTCCGCCCTAATATCTCTTGCTTCAATACATGCCCGCCCATCAAGCATCAAATGATGCATTCCAGCCATTGTCCCTGCAGAAAGAATGGCAACTTTTAGCGGAATGACCTCTCGCCCTCTAAAGTAGTTCATTAAAATAGAGGTGCCAGAATTAACAGTAACTAAAACAAGGGCATGAATCGTAAAATACTTCATTCCTTTCCAAAAGACATTTGGACACACATAAGTCGTTTCCCTACGCTTTCCCTCCGGAGTGCTTATTGAGTTACTCCACCTTTGCCTTAATTTGCCAGTGGGTGTGGATAGGAGGTCTGAAACCATTTTTATTCCATTCCTTTTTGATATTTATTAACCGCTGCAATAGTAGCTATTGCAGCGACTCCTAGTTTTATGATCTTCCCAGTTCCGATCCTATACTCAAACACCCTCAGAAGATCTCTGGCAACTTCATAGGTGAGGAGCGCTACCAAAACAATATCTAGTCTTTTAGGAAGATAGCACCCATTTTTATCCTCAATGCCAACTAAGTGAGCAGTTTTGTGAGCCAAGTTAACGGAAAGACCCACTGCACCACCAATAATGATGCCTGGAACCACATCCTCAGCCCCTATCAAATAGAGAGCGATGCCATTCAATGCCGCAGCAGCAACCACATGGCCTCCTGTATGCCATATGAATGACTCAAACTGCTCCTCTCCTGGCTTCGTTAAGCTGTAACTACAATTTTTTCCTGCTACCATAATTCCGAGGATATGATACCTACTCTCCCAACCAGATGTAAAGAACAAATTTTTCCCTCAAAAAAAAGAGAGGGTCCTCAAGGGGACCCTCTCTTGCATCTATAAAGAAAAAAATTTCTTTCTTTTACTCAATAGGAAAAAGAGGGAGCTTGGTTTCTCCTTCCCTTTCTTGATTACGCCGAGTAGCGTCAGCATTATACTCAGTTTGTTGAGCATACGTCAGAGTATGGATAGGATTCTCGCCCGAGGCTCCGTCATAAACGGCACTGAATTTTTCATCAGAAAGATCTTCCCAACCCAAACCCTCAGGAAGCTGATACGATGGAGCCGGTTCTCTCCTAGTAAGAATAAAAAGAGGGATTTTGGTTTCTTCTTCCCTTCCTTCATTACGCTTCTCAACTTCAGCATTATACTCAGTTTGTTGAGCATACGTCAGAGTATGGATATGGCGCTCGCCGGAGGCTCCGTCATGAACGGCACGTAATTCTTCATCAGAAAGCTTACTCCAACTATCCTTACCTTCAGGAAACTGATACAATGGAGCCGGTTCTCTCCTAGTAAGAATAAAAAGAGGGATCTTGGTTTCTTCTTCTCTTCCTTTATTACGCTTCTCAACTTCAGCATTAAACTCAGCTTTTTGATCATCCGTCAGAGGTTGGATAGGATTCTCGCCGGAGGCTCCGCTATAAACGGCACGTAATACTTCATCAGAAAGTTCACTCCAATTATTCCAACCTTCAGGGAGCCTATAAATTCTCCCGCCAAAGAAATAGCGGCAAGCAACCATCGAAGTGATAGTAAAAGCACCCACTGCAATTCCTTGGTTGAGACTTGTAAATCTAGGTAGACGTAAAAGAGAGTTTACTTTGCCAAACTGCGTAAGAGCAAGAGCTCCTGCTGCAAAACTTGCTAGGGATGCAAGTTTGTACACATTTCTCTGATCTCTCACATTAGATCTTGTCTTCCAGTTATACACCTCACGGCCAGCAGCACCGGCAGCACCGGAAAGAAGAGCGCTAAATGCAAAGGTTTTCACGTTGTTGAGTTGAAAAGCTTTAAGCTTCATCCCTGCAACTGTAAAGAGTGCTAGTCCTGCTGTTGCCGTTATAATATCTTTTGCTGCTTCACTAAGTCCTAGTGGTTTTACCATAATTATTCCTCCATGGAATTGTTGTTAAAGGGAATCCAGCTCCCTTCCTTAAAATTGCTAACGCAATAATAAAGTTTTTGTTAATAGTACTTCAAGAAAAAACTAATTTTTCTTAAAAATAATTTAAAAAAACAAGAGACGGGATCCCCCTTTCCGTTTCGCTTCAAGTCGAACCCCTTTTGGGGGTTCTCATCCCAAACTCTACCTTTATTACTCGGAAGAGGAGGGATTCGAACCCCCGGTCCCTTGCAGGACTTCTGTTTTCAAGACAGACGCATTCGGCCACTCTGCCACTCTTCCTAAATGATTTTGAACCAGGATTATAAACATTTGCCCGCCTAAATGGCAAGGAAGTTTTCTTTAAACCCACATTAAGCAGTTAGAGTAAGGAAAGAAATGGAGTTTTTTGATAGCGCATCCATGTCCTTAAGACATGGAGAGCATTTTTTAACGCTCTAGAAGTTAAAAGAATGCGTTAATTTTCCATCCCAATTGCTCAATGTGAGTTTAAAATAATAGTTATACAAATTGAGTGAGAAAACGGGTGTCGTTTTCTGTAAAAAGACGGATGTCGCTGATTCCATGGCGGAGCATGAAGAGGCGCTCGATTCCTCCACCCCAGGCATAGCCCGAATAGATTTCTGGATCGATCCCCCCAGCCTTGAGGACATTGGGATGGACCATCCCTGCTCCTGCGACTTCGAGCCAACCGGTATGCTTGCAGAGAACACATCCACTCCCTCCGCAGGAAGTGCACTTGATGTCGACTTCCATCCCGGGTTCGACGAAGGGAAAGTAGCTCGGACGGACGCGCATTTCAATTTTTTGTTTAAAAATCTTCGTATAAAACTCTTCTTTTGTCGCTAGTAGATCAGAAAAAGTAACGTCTTTATCGACATAGAGAACATCGACTTGATGAAAAAAGACATGGGAACGGGCTGTGATTGTTTCGTTGCGGTAACATTTTCCAGGAGCAAGGATTCGAATAGGTGGAACACTATTTTCCATCATGTGTTGCTGAATGGATGTGGTGTGGGAACGGAGGAGTATATCAGGGGTGATGTAGAAGGTGTCTTGCATGTCCCTTGCTGGATGGTCGGGAGGATAATTAAGTCCTCCATAATTGTAGTATTCCGATTCTAACTCGGGAGATTCTTGGACCGAAAACCCCATTCCAATCAAAATATCAATCACTTCATCGAGCATCTGAGAAAGGGGATGCTTCTTTCCTAAAAAGCTTTTCCTCCCAGGGAGGGTAATATCAACTTTTTCCTCGGAAAGCCTTAAGGAAAGTTCTTTCGCCTCGAGCGTTTCAAAATGGGTGTTGATCTCTCGGGAGACTTCTTGCTTAAGGGTATTAATGAGTTTTCCCATCTCAGGACGCTCTTCGGAATTGCAGGTCCGCAGTTCTTGCATGAGCCCTTGGATAGGACTTTTCTTGCCGAGATATTTAATACGGAGCTCTTCGAGATCTTTCGTCTGCTCGATCGTTTCGATTTCTGATAGGAAGGATTTTTTTAGATTTTCTATTTTTTGCTTCATTAAAAAAAGTGCCCCCTTAACTTAAACTTAGGGGGCTTTATTCCTTTAAGATGCTAAAGCATGTTTTGCTGTTTCTGCAACGGTGCCAAAACTTTTGGGATCACGGATCGCCATGTCAGAAAGCATCTTTCTATCGATGCGGCATCCCGCTTTGGTGAGTCCATTGATCAAACGGCTATAAGAGATTCCTTGCGCCTTCGCAGCAACACCAATACGGGTGATCCACAAACGACGAAAGTCATTCTTTTTTTTCTTTCGGTGCATGGTACTGAAAGCCATTGCTTTCATTACAGCATCAGCGGTTAGCTTGACGTGGTTTTTTCGATCTCCACTAAAACCTTTCGCTCGCTTTAATAATCTTTTTCTTCTCCGTCTTGAAGCGACGGCATTTGTTACTCTTGTCATTGCTTCCTTACTCCTTCTACATGGATGCTAAGCGCTTATACTTTTTCGTAAAGGCTTCGCTTAATACGGTCTGTTTTCCAAGCTGGCGCTTCTGCTTCGAGCTCTTCTTGGTCAGGATATGGCGCTTTCCTTGCTTGCTTCGCATGAGCTTTCCCGTTCCTGTTTTCTTAAAACGATTGCGGATCGCTTTCTTGGTTTTCATTTTAGTCATAGTCTTTCTCCTCTTATTTCTTCTTTCCCATCGGAGCAAGGACCAAACTATAGTTTCGTCCCATTTGCTTTGGTGGTGCTTCGGTCTGAGCGATATCACTGAGTTCTTCTGCAATTCGCTTTGCAACCTTTTGTCCGAGTTCGGGGCGGGCCATCTCGCGACCACGGAACATACATGTTACCCGTACTTTGTTCCCTTTATCGATAAATTCTCGGGCCCGTTTAATCTTTACCTGCAGGTCATGCTCATCGATATTCGGTTTCACCTTAATCTCTTTGAGCTTCGCTTGGTGTTGTGCTTTTTTACTTTCCCGCTCTTTCTTTGTCATCTGGTAGCGGAATTTACCGTAATCGATAATCTTACAAACGGGGGGCTTCGCATTCGGCGAAATTTCCACCAGATCAAGACCGTCATTTCGAGCTTGTGATTGGGCATCAGCATTATCAACTACCCCAATCTGTTGTCCATCTTTCCCAATTAGTCGTATTTTCGGGGCGCGGATTTCTTTGTTAATTCTCAAGTTGTGTCATCCTATTCATCACAAGAAGCCATTTTACCCAATAACTCTTTTTTTTGCGACAGATCTTTTTCCTGACTGTCTAAAATCAGAGCAATTAACCTTTCCACAGAGGGAAAAAGAGACCGCTTTATTGTAAAAATATTTTCTCTTTTTTGGAGAGTTAAAAACGGTCCTTTAAAACTTCTCTCATAATCATCGTATAGCTTCCACTCGATCCGGGCTTCTCTCCCCTCATGAATTTTTGTTTTTAAGTTAAGCTCTTTAAAAACCTCTTTAAACTCATTGGGTGAAGAGACTTCAATCAAATGCTTTAACCCTAGCATTTTAGTGGTTTGGTTTAAGGACTTCAAGGAAGAGTTAAGGCTGCTCATTAAGTCGTTTTTTAAACAGAAAATATGAGAGTAATCTTTATGACAAACTTTTGATCCCAGAAGACCAAGGATAGGGGAAAATCCTCCATTGAGCTCAGGAAAACGGAATTCTGCAAAACGGACGGGGCCTTTAGTGGACGATCTGTTTGAAAGACGGTAAAGTTTTTTGTGGGCCCCTGTTATCTGCAAACTATCGGTCACAACAAGTTCAAAATCTTCTTCAAGGTGTATGTTTCTCCAGAAGGTATAAAATTTATGAAGGAGCTCTTCTCCCTTTTTTTTCCAATAAATTCTTGCAATTTCAAGATGATCTTCATTCCGACTCAAGTCGATCTGAAAAAGGTCAAGTTTCTCTCCTACCTTGAGATGGTCAACATCAATCCATCCTTTATATTTTTTGATAAAAGCCTTCAGCTCATCTTTGCTTTCATCAGCCACTCCAGTAATCCGGTGGACCTCTTTTTTCTCTCCTTTAAAATAAAGTGGAGGACGTTTTTCTAGCTTCAGAAGCTTAAAAGCTTTTAGCTCCCCTGTCTTTTTTAAATGAGATCCATGAACGTGATCGACAAAGGTTCCAATCTGAAGAACCTGAACTAGGGGATCACCACAAGTCTCAACAAAGTGGGCTGGATAAGGGCACTTATTATGTCGCATGAACTCCGCAGCATTTGAAGGGATCATTTCGTGAGCTTTAATCTCTATATTGTCTGCAGAAATTTTACGCATCCTCTCCTCTATTAGAGGGAGCATCTCCTTTGAAAAGGGATTGATAAAGATAAAATCGAAGTAAAACCCCCAGGGAGTTTCCCCTCCCTTGACTATAAAGACCTTGAAATTATAGTCAGAAACAGCAGCAGCAAGAACCTCTGCTGCTGTGCGACGGATCTGGCTTAGTTTTTCTCTTTTTTCCAAATAGAAAACCTTGGGATATAGCTGACTCGAACAGCTGACCTCCACGATGTCAACGTGGCGCTCTAACCAACTGAGCTAATACCCCATTGGAAATAATTTTACAATAATATAACGGAAAACTCTTTTCTCTTCAACTAGGCAGTGTTTAGAAATGGATTTCCAAACACTGCCTAATATTTCCGGTCAGATTCTGCATTCTTAAAATCGACACATTGTCTATGTGATAAAGAAAGATTTTAGAGGCGCGGGAGCTGGGGGAATGATGAGGCCAAATAGGTCGCATTCACGGGTATTAAAAAAATTTTGCAGACTGGCCACTAAAGACTAATTCTATAGTGGCAGCCACGTGAATGGGGGTTACGGAGTGCTCCCTGAGTGATAAGGAGCGCGGTTTCGCACCCATTACGAAGGGCTAAAAGCTCGGGGGTGAGGGCTGCATCTCCATAGAAGGAGTCAATTTCCCATTTAAGCTCAGTGAGCATTTTATAAGCTCTTTTCAACCGGTTGGTATTACGCATGAGTCCAACGTAATTCCACATCGTTTGTTTAATCGTCATCCAATCTTGGTGAATGAGCGCCCTGTCAAAGGGCTCTTTGCCCATTTGCCATGGCTCAACTTCAGGAAAATTCCCCGACTTTATTTTAATCGAATCGGCGCAAGTTTTTGCCCAAACAAGCCCTTCAAGAAGGGCTGTTGAGGCAAGTCTATTTGCCCCATGAACACCCGTGCAAGCAACTTCTCCAATAGCGCGAAGCCCTTTCATTGTTGTCTGTCCTTCTAGATCAACAGCCACACCCCCGCAACTATAGTGCGCTGCGGGAACGATGGGAATAGGACTTTCCCCTAAACTCCATCCTCGCTCTGCACAGTGGCGATAGATCATTGGAAAACGATCTTCTAAGTAACTTGTGGGCTTATGGCTCATGTCTAGCCAAAGATGGGGACGGTTGGTTTTTACCATCTCTTCAAAGATTACGCGCGCTGCTATATCGCGCGGCGCTAAAGGATCTATACATGGTTTATGATCGTGGGAAAGGATAACTCCCCCTTCCCCTCGAAGGGCTTCTGAAAGGAGAAAGCGGGGCTCTCCAACAGTGTAAAGAGCTGTGGGGTGAAACTGAACATACTCCATGTTCATAATCCGGACTCCAGCGCGGTATGCCATGGCAATGCCATCCCCTCTTGCCTCTTTCCCATTAGTCGTGTGAAGAAAGCATTCTCCCACTCCCCCGGTCGCTAAAACTGTTTCCTTTGCAAAAAAGGTTGCCACTTTTTGGGATTTATGGTCGAGAGTATAGGCTCCAACACACGTAGAAGGAGCATAAATATCGGTTATCTTTTTTGAATGATGTGATAGGGTCATGAGATCAATAGCACTATGGTTAACCTTTAGATCAATCTTTGGGTGAGAAGAGACCTTCTTATAAGTCGCCTCCATGATCACTTTTCCCGTCTGATCTCCATGAAATAAAATACGGGAAACTGAGTGAGCCCCCTCTTTAGTCAGTTTCCATGCCCCCCCTTTTGCTTTTTCAAAAGGAACATCGATCATATCGATGAGGATCTCCTGGATATAGGAAGGACCAAGGTTTACAAGTTGATCAACTGCTTTTTCATTGCAAAGCCCAGCTCCCGCCTCAAGGATATCCTTTTTAAAAAGGCCGGCTGGCTCGTCAGGAGCTTTAAAACCAATCCCTCCTTGTGCGCGGTAAGAGTTGGCGGAAGTAGGATTTTCACCTGAACAAATCAGGGTAACGTGAATCCCTTTTTCAGCAAGTTGCAAGGCAGCCACCATCCCTGCAATTCCAGAACCTATAATTAAAACATCGGTCTCTGCTTCCATAGCCATAAATTTTTTTTGAGTTTATTTTACTTATTCTCGTATTTTTTTACTTTCTTTTCCCCTCTTTATCGCTGCTCCTATAGCACTTTGGAAAAAATTGCAAAAAGAGGTGGGACTGGTTATACTTAACGTTTTCATTAACTTTTAGAGGTGGTAATGTTAGAAAGAGTATCAACAGAACAATACATTTTTAGAACCGAATTTTCAAATTTTGGATGGGATTCTAGTCTTAAGGAGCTTGAACATGATTTAGATTTAAAGATTACTCAGGAGCAAATGGAGCATTTTTTGATGCCTGGCAACTCTCCTCAGTTTCGAGTTACTGTGGATAATGCGCCCATCGAATCCTTGCCTGGCATTCGAGAGGATTATTTTGAAACTTTGTGCCAAAAATTAGATAGAATGGCACAAACTTGGTTTAACAATGGTGATTTTAAGAGAGTTGGAATAAGACGTTTAGTTAAGCAATATGAAGAACAAGGAATAAGAGATGAGGGCTTTTTCGAAGTGAGAGGATCCTTTTTCCTTGATCTTTTTCAATTTGCGAATGAGAGAGTTTGGGAACGCGTTGAGGGGGAATTAACTAAGAAACTCCGTAATGCAGAGATTCAGGTGCTCAGAACAAACGATTCTCCAAGCATTGCGTTTAATCAAGAGAAGCTGACAATGGTGGTTACAAGAACGTATCAAATTGGAGTAAATTTATTTAATGCACAGCTTACTATTGAAGGAAAAAGAAGCATTTTAGTTTTCGCAAGTAAGCCAAAAAGTGTGGAATAAAAAATTATCTTTAATACAAGATAGGTTCATATGTCACCACTTGGGTTTCTAACATTTGCACATAAGCTCTGGAAGGAGCACTTAAAACCAGGAGATCGAGCAATCGATGCTACATGTGGCAATGGATATGACACCCTGGTTTTATCTAAGATTGGACTTTCTCACCTTTATGTCTTTGATATTCAAGAAAATGCTATAAAAGAGACAAAAAACCGGGTTGGTATTAAGAAAAATATTTCTTATCACTTAGGCTGTCATTCCACCTTTTCTGGGGTTGAAAAACCGGTCCATCTTATCGTCTACAATCTGGGGTATCTCCCTGGAGGGGATAAATCACTCACTACCTGCGCTGAAACCACCCTTAAAAGTCTCGAAAATGGGCTCGAACTTCTCACTCCTGAGGGGTTGATAAGCCTCACCCTCTATACGGGCCATAATGAGGGAAAAAGGGAGGAAAAAGCGATTTTGGCCCAAGTTGCTCAACTTTCCCCAAAAAAATTTCAGGTCTCCCACCACAGAACCCTGAATCGCTCTCAGGCCCCTTCTTTGCTTCTCATCAAGAAAATATAGTAATAATTATTTTAATCTTTGCTTATTTCAACAAATTGTTATATCGAAAAGAAATGTTTATCAATTGCTTAGGAACTCATTTTTTAGTATAATAGAAAATATGAAGGATAATTATGTTTATGTAATAAACATTCCTAAAAAACAAAGGTAAAGATTTATGGCTTTAAAAAGAGATCTTTCTTCTGGTGTCCAATCTAAAGTATTCGATGCCTCTTCTATTTTCGCACAAGAGGCTGAGGATGCTAAAGTCATCTCTCTTTTTGAAATCGCTGCGAAGCAGGAGATTCCTGTTCCTGAGGAGTTATCTTCGATGATTGCAACTGTTAATCTCATTAATGTTAAAACTCTTTCTCCAGTTGTTAGGGAAAAGTTTCAAAGCCTTTGTGGGCGACTTCACACTGTCAATACGAATATGATGGTTGATGCCATCGTTGATGAAGCTCAAAATCTTAAAAAAAGTGGAATTTCGAACCCAAAAGATCTTGAGTTTCTGAGAACGGCTATTGCTGATATTTGGGAAAATAATTCCCTATCAGAGGTGAACTCTAACCTTCTCCGTGTGGCATCGATTACTTTAGCACAGCTAACTTCCGGAAAAAAGGGTGATGTCGTACACTCTTCTGATGTAAATATTGCAGAGGAGGATGAGGTGCTTCCAGAATCGATGGTTAAAGGGACAACCCTTTCTACTGACTGGGAAGAGGCAGAGCTTGCTTTTGAGCTTTTAGATATCGCAAGCCTTTTTTACCAAGGAAAGATCCGTGAGGGTCTGAAGATGGTAAAAGCCCTCCCAAAAGGGATCAAACTTCCCTCTATTTCAATGGCAAGTGACGCCAATGGAATTGCTACCTTTATTCAAGCAGCAGTTATTGAGTCTTTCAAAATCGGTCGGAGTGATGGATATACTCCTTCTGCTCAGGAGATCGAAGAGCTTTTAGAAGAGGCTGCATCTCTTTCATAATATAGAATGATCCGGTAATGACAGCTATCGCTCCCTCTTTTTTAGCGGCGCTAAGTCCTTCTTCTATCGAAGTGGGATTTTCGAATGTGGTAAGATGGGGATGCTTTGCTGGAAGAAAGGCAATACGGTCGGCATACTTTCGAATGACCTCGAGCGAGCCTTCTATATCTTTATCTCTTGTCATTCCGAGTAAGACGTGAATTTTTCGTCTAGGGTAATCCCTTTTAACCATTTCAAATAAGTGGATAAAAGCGGATGGGTTATGGGCCACATCTATAATAATGTCGCCATGTTTTTCATAGCGGCAAGGTGGATTTAATCTTAAGCCATTGGTCTCCTGTATATCAAAAGGGAGAAGCTTTAGTCCTTTTCGAGCGATACTTCGACCATCTTTTTTAGCAATATAAAGGGGATGGGCTTTTTTGATAATGGGATCATATTCTGCATTTTCTCCAATCACTACAGGGGCCCCTTTCTTGATAATTCCACTTTTCTCTTCAGCAATTTCTTCGAGCGTTTCTCCTAAGATCGAACTATGATCCATTGCTATTGAGGTAATGATCGAAAGAATGGGGGTGATAATATTTGTTGCATCAAGGCGTCCACCGAGTCCTGCTTCAATAATAGCAATATCGACCTCGTTTTCAGCAAAATAATCAAAGGCAAGAAGAGTCGTCACTTCAAAAAATTTTGGGTCTTTTGTTAAGGGGAGGATTTTTTCAAGGCCATCAACGACCTCTTTCTCAGAAATCATCTTCCTGTTGATTTGAATCCGTTCGCGGTAGGTAAAAAGATGGGGAGAGGTAAAGAGACCAACTCTGTACCCATTTTCTTCTAAAACTGCTGCCATTTTATAGGCAACGGTTCCCTTTCCATTGGTCCCGGCAATATGGACTGACGGAAAATTTCGCTCAGGATGGTCTAGTTTTTCGGCCAAATCAAAGGAAGTAGAAAGGTCGGTTTTAATCTGCTTGGAGCGGTTGAGCGAGAAGAGGTAGTTGGTTAGCTCTAGGTAGCGGCTCATTTATCACCAAAAATTGCTTTCACCCGCTCTTCATCTACCCATGAACAACCAAGCTCAATATATGGCTTAATCGCCCCATGAAAATCTGATCCCCCACTAATGAGCCATCCCCTTTCTTCTGCTACTTTTAACCATTTCTTTTCTTGCCCGCTATGAGAACGGCCGTAGTAACACTCAATTCCATCAAAATCCATTTCATAGAGATCTCTTAAACATTCATTTTTTTTGATGAGGTGGGGGTGGGCTATAAATGCTTTTCCCCCTCCATTATGGATGACCGTGATCGTTTCCTCGGGAGTGAAGCTCTCTCCTGCTTCAAAGCAAGGTTTCCCCTCGCCGATATAACGATCAAATGCTTCTTGGATTGAGGAAATATAACGTTTCTCCATAAGAAGCTGTGCGATATGGGGGCGACCAACGGTTCGATCATTGGGATCTCCGAGCTCTTCTTCTTCAATGATTATTGAAAGACGCTTGAGTTTTTCTAAGATCGCGCGGTTACGCTTTAATCTTCTTGCCTGATGCTTCTTGCAAAAGTTAAGTATTTCAGGAGTTTTCTCGATTCCATAACCAAGCAAATGAATAGGGTATTTCTTGTGACGGGTTGAGAATTCAATCCCCATATAAAGTTTAATTCCCATTTCTTCAGCTTTTATAAAGAGTTTGTCACTATAAGCATCGAGGGTATCATGATCGGTAATCGAGAGAGCGCTTAGCTCTTTTTCTTTGGCAAGCTCAAGAAGCTCTGTTGGAGTGACAGTCCCATCAGAGCACGAGGAGTGACAGTGAAGATCGGCGCGATACATCACTTCTCCAACCTATAGGGGATAGGGTTGACTTCTATTTCAAGCTCAATCCCCCTCTTTTTTCGAACCTCTTCTCTAACGATTGCGGCAAGTTCTAGGACATCTTTTGCTGTCGCATTTCCCCGATTTACGATAAAATTTCCATGGAGGGTTGAAACTTCAGCTCCCCCCTTCCGTTTTCCCTTAAGACCACACGCTTCGATAAGTGCTCCAGCACTCCCACTTTCAGGGTTTCGGAAAATGCACCCTGCAGATTTTTCCCCATAGGGTTGCGTAGCCGTTCGGTATTCAATGATCTTCAACTGTTTTTCTCTTGCTTTATCAACTTTCTCCAGCTTAAAACGACCTGAAACAATAATCTTATCCATCGACTGAAAAGAAGAGGTGCGATAAGAAAAAGAAAGTTCTTCTTTTTTCTTTTCGATAAAATTCCCCTCTTTATCAATGTAGCCAACAGCACTCAAATAATCACAGGTTTCCACTCCGCTCGCTCCCGCATTCATATAGATAGCTCCTCCAACAGAGCCTGGAATTCCAGAAGCAAACTCAAGTCCACCCCATTTTTTTCGAGCCATTTGCACACCAAGTAAAGAGAAGGAGTATCCAGCTCCTACGTGGAGCTCTCCCTTATCAAATTCTATAAAATCGATCTTATTGAGAATCATGAGCCCATCAAAGCCCCGATCATCAAAAAGAGAATTTGACCCTTTTCCGATAATCCAAAAAGGGATTTTTTCTCGAGAGATATATTCTCGGATTTCTTGCATTTCCTCTGTCGTGTGAATGATGATAAATTGACGAGCGTTCCCTCCAATCCCAAATGTGGAGAGATTCTTTAAGGGTTTATTGCGCTCAATACGGGTTTCGATAGGCACGGGGCTTCCTCTGACTGAAAAATCGCATCTAAAATAGCATTAACAAATGCTCCTCCCTCCGGGGTTCCAAATTTTCGACTAAGTCGAACGCCCTCAGAAATTACCACCTTAGGAGGGACCTCGCCTTCAAACTTGAGCTCAAAAACACCAAGCCTTAAAATATTCCGCTCAACGCGTGAGATCCTTTTAAAATCATAATCTTTTGAAAAATTAGAAATCAAGGAATCGATCGCTTCTACTTCAGCAAAAATCTTTTCAACCTTGGCAGAGGCTTGATGCAATACCTTCCTTGTCACCACAAATTGATCAAGCATGGAAGTTAGCACCTTCGCATCGGAATGATCATTGAGATCCCGACTGTAAACCATCTGGAATATGATTTCACGAAACTTTTTTTGAGAGATAGCCATAACACTGCCACTATACCACATGGTCTCTGGTTAAAAAAGATAAATTTTTTATTTACAAACCATCCCTATGAGGGTAAATAAAGAATTATGTTGGAACACCATGAAGAACTAAAACTTGCTGGACACATTCTTCTAGCAACTATCCTTGGAGCCCTCATCGGCCTTGAGAGGGAGCGTCATGTTGGTCTGGCAGGGATTCGGACCCACGCAGCTGTAGCTCTTGGAGCTTGTCTTTTTGGTTTTATTTCCATGAATATCACAGGCCCTAGCTTTGGGGAAACAATGACTGGATCAGCAGATCCTTCGCGGGTTGCAGCTCAAATTGTCAGCGGTATTGGTTTTTTAGGTGCGGGCGTCATCCTCCGCGATAAAGGAAGGATCCGAGGGTTGACGACAGCAGCTTCAGTTTGGGCAACAGCTTCTATTGGCCTGGCGGTAGCAAACAAGATGTATATCTTAGCGGTCAGCTCAACAATCATTATTCTTGCTTTACTCTCTTTATATCGCTTTCCCGGGTGGATGAAGTGGAAACAAAAAACGCGGAAAAAGATTTATGATGACGATTGATAAGCGAGTGCCTCTGAATCAATATCAAATCCTTCTCTTAAATATTTTTGAAGAGCAGCACGAACATTTTCCTCATTTTGACCAATAAGTCTTAATGCATCACTTAAGGGTTGGTAGCGATCAGAAATAATTGTTCTCCCTGAAACAAGCTCTGCCCGACCAATGACCGTCCCAATGATTTCAGCAATTGCTTGCTCATCGAGCTCTTTTCCTGCTGCCACCTGAAAGTAAACCCTAGTAATGACATTAAGGACAACACCTCGGTCGATATCGAGCTTGCAAGCTTGCCCAAAAGAGGCTTTAAGGAGCGCTTCCTCCGCTTTGTCAGGATCAGGATAGACATCTTTTAGAGTTTTAATCATTGCTCCCACAGCAATGAATCCTTGGACTCCCACTTGAAGAGCTTTTGTTAATCGCTTTTTTTCAGGTTCATTTTCAAGGTTTCCACATTCAAAAGCCTCTGCAGCACATTCAAAAGCCAGTCGAAACTGCTCATCGCTCATTACCTCTGGACCAATATAGAAACCGTTATCCTCTCGCCCTTCCATTTTTCTATGAACATCCCCTTGGAGCTGAGCAAAATCCTTAGCAGGATTTTCTTGGCGACCATAAAAAGCAAAGGTTCCATATTTTAAGAAAAACTCCCCTGCTGTACTATAGTCTGTAAAGTACTCTCCAACGCTTTCATCAAGTCTCCAAGCAGGGCCATCTAATGGAGTAGATATTAACCTGAAGCTTTCCGGATATTTCTCTTCAACACTCATAAGGTACTCAATTCGAGCAAGGTCTCCTCGTGAAAAGCTCGGATGTTCTAAGTTATGTTGCAGGTGAATTGCCCCTATCTCACTTTGGGCATCAAGCTGCCCTTGAAGAAGGTGATCACTAGTTGGCGTCGGACCATTGATGGCTCGCATTCGCCCCCCGCCTAAAGAGTAGTTTCCATAAGCCATGTCATGATTTCCCACTTGGTAGGAGTTATAATCGAGGGCACGATTGGGTTGATGACTTATCCTTGCCATGGCTGTCTTTTCAGGATAGCGAGCATAAACAAGAAGCTTATCGAAAAGAGACTCAATCTTATAGCTCCAATGGTGTTTTCCTATGACATCATCAAGTGCATTAGCAAGGTAATTTGCCCTTCCAGAACTTGGAAGCTCCCCTCGATCTTCCTTAACTTTCTCTAAGTATTTTGCTCCGAGAAGGTGAAGCTGCTTGATTCCATGCGATTCAAGGCGAATAGCGACAGATAGCTCTTGCACAAAGCGAACAAACAGATTTTTTCTCCCTTCAAGTTTTAAAAGAAGCTCATAGGAAGGTGTTTGCATGAGAATATCGATCCTTTCTCGCACTTCTTTTTGGAGATAGAACTCTAATCCTTCCCCTTTTGGAGCATTTGCTATAGCTTCTCTAATCGCATTGACTTTATCAAGGATATCTTTATTCTGACTAACACCAATCTGATATTGAATAAGCTCCATTCCCGCTTTAAAGGCTTCACTTCTTGGATCGGTTCCAAAGGTTCCTTCCCTTATAAGGAATTGCTCTAAATTCCTTCGCGACCTTCCTCTTTGTGCTAAATCCTCAATCACTTCAAATTCTACATCCACTTTAGCCCACAGCTTTTCCAAACGACTTAAGGCTTCATCTCGAAGGGCACCGCAAACTCTAATTCCCTGTGCGATCGCATAGAATTCTTCTTGAGGTTCAGAAATCTCTCCCCCTTCTAGGAGAGTAGCCACTCTTTCATTAATAGTCTCAAGAGTAAATCCCTTACTAATGAGCTTCTGGTAATCCATTTGATTTAGGGTCAGGTCATCTTGTGTTAGAGAGGTTTCAGGAAGAGCCTCTTGAAGAGCTTTTAGGCGACCTTCAGCAAGATTTCCCCGGATAATTTCCATTTCATCTGTGTGAGAACGGATCCGACTATAGACCGCTTTAAATGCAAAAAATAGGGGTACTGCAATCAAGAGGATAGCAATAGCAATAGAAGAAATCACTCCCATGACCCTTCCATAGCTATAGATTCCCCCTCTAACAGGAGGGGTAGAAATTATTTGAATATTTCTTAACCTCTCTTGCGCAGGAGCTCTCAAAAAATTACTTACAACTGGCCTTGCTATTTTCAAAATGCACCTATACACAGCTATTTTGGTATTATTATACCATGTATAATGCAATAATTAATAATATTAAAATATTTATTATTAATTACTTGTAGACCTGAGAATCCAGGAGGCTTTTTCATGAATCGCAAGCCTCTTATTGAGGAAATCAGCCGTAGCTCCATCCTCTTGCTCTTCCACAAAAGGGAGATGCTCTCGCATATATTGAATGAGGGCTTCATGGTCTTTTAGAAGGGTCTGGATCATCTCCATGGCTCCTGGGTGACCAAACTCCCCTTTAATAAGACTCAGCTTGGAGAAGGTCTCAAAAGAGCCTTCTGGAAAGTATCCAAGGGCTCGGATCCGCTCAGCCATCTCATCGATCGCCTCAGCAAGTTCCTCGTATTGCCCCTGAAAAAGGAGGTGGAACGTTTGGAACTGAGGTCCTATAACATTCCAGTGATAGTTCTGTGTTTTTAGATAAAGGGCATAAGTAGAGGCGAGAAGTTTATGAAGAATGGTGCAAATCTTTTCCCGCTCCTTAAGAGCGATATTCACCTCAATTTTGTCTTTTAGCATCACTTACCTCTTTACATCTTATTTCTTTGTTTTTAAGGTGTGAATTTTAATTTAGCAACTGTAAAATCCCGTCTCTCAAAAATAACGTCGTGACTATAGCTTTATTTTGAGAGGTGGTATAAGATTTCTTCCTTGCAAACGGAGACAAGTGTGCTCGGAATCTTTCTAGACTCAGAAACAAATGGCTTAAATCTTCGGAAACACCGGATCATTGAGCTTGCTTATAAGATTATAAATGTCGAAACAGGTGAGATAATCGAGACCTTTGAGACTCCCCTTTTTATCCCTTTTGAAGAGTGGAAAAAAAGTGACCCTTTAAGTCTCGAGGTGAATGGGTTTTCTTGGCACGATTTGAAAGATGGAATGGAGCCTCAAAAGGTTGCTGAACACATTAAGCTCTCCTTTAAGAGATGTGGCATTGAGCGGGGTAAAGCTGTATTTATTTGTCAAAACCCCTCCTTTGACCGGGCATTTTTTAGTCAACTCATTGATACCGATGTTCAAGAACAACTTAATTGGCCCTATCATTGGCTTGACTTGGCTTCAATGTATTGGTGCAAGAGCATCCAAGGAGGGAGAAGCCTCCCTTGGGATACTGGGATCTCCAAGAACAAAATTGCAGAGGCCCTTGGCCTCCCTAGAGAAGTTGACCCTCATAAAGCAATGAATGGAGTCGACCATCTCCTCCTCTGCTATGAAGCAATCGTCGGTTTCCCTGAAAGATTTAATTAGTTTACAATAAGTCATTTACATTAGTTTAAATAAAAATTACCTTCAAATTAAATAACAAACTATGTTATAATATTTATATTTAATCAATGGAGGAAAAATGAAAGCTAATATTTACGATGATATTATACCATTAATTAGTAATTACATAATTAAAGATTATGAAAACATAAGCCAAGAGGGGGAGACTGACTTTGCAGTGCAACAAATCGCTGAAGGGGTTCTCCCAACACCTGCAAGAGCAAAGAATGAGTCTGAGTCTTTGAGTTATACCAAATTGGTTGTCCAACCTCTTCGAACGACCCACCCTCTTTTCTTTTATCACTCTGCAGAAAAGGTGCATCAGCAGATTCAAAAGGAGCTTAAAAGCTTTTTCAATGAAAAGAAAGTCACTGAATTCACAGAACTAGAATCCCTCCCTTCTAAATCCATTTACACCGTTCGTAAATCTTTTCAGACGCTTATTGATGGTAAACCCTACCAAATCGACGCCCTTGACCTCGAAGCAATTTCAGATGAAAAGCACTACGACAAATTTGTCATTAAAAAATTAGGCTCTAATAAACAGAACTTTGAGAAAGGTGAAGCCCTTCTTTCTCCAGAGAGGACATGTGCCATAATGGTTAATGCTCATGAAGAAGCGAGTCAAGTCATTCTTGTTGATGAGGAAAAGCTTATTAAGATTAAAAGCAAACCTCCCATTCCCAAGCACAATATTGATTTAATTCCAGCTGTTTTGATTTCCGAGCTCTAAAAAATTGGAACAAAAAGTCACTTTTGAATATATAGTAAATTAACTGTAAAATTTTAAGGTGCTCTTACAATAGTATTATCAAACAGCGAGATACAAATATATGAAACTTTATCTTATTAAAATGTCAGATAACTGTTTAAAAGTTTTACTCACGGCTAAGCTTTTAAAGACCAAACTGGAAGTTGAGTATCTAGATTTTTTACAAGGTGCGCTACAATCACCTGAATTTTTGGCGATTAACCCTAATGGGAAAACCCCCACGTTGGTCGATGGCGATTTTACCCTCTGGGAGTCTGGTGCAATTATGCAATATCTTTGTTACAAGAAAAAAGATGAACGTCTCTTTCCAAATGATCAAAAAGTCCGCATTGATATTACCCGTTGGCAATTGTGGGATGCTTCCCTCTTGGGAAAAGCATTGAATCGAATCACCTATGAAAACTTCCTAAAACCGAAGTTTGGGGGTGGAAAAGCAGATCCCGCTCCTCTTGAAGAATCACTCCAGCAGTTTCAACGTTTTGCATCTGTCTTGAATAAACAACTGCAATCAAATAAGTTCATAATGGGAAACCAGTTAACACTTGCAGACGTTTCAGTTGCCAGCTCATTTGTCTATATGAAAGAAGCTAGCATCTCCTTAGAGAAATTCCCCCACATCAGTGATTGGCTAAAAAGAATAAGTGACCTCCCCGAGTGGAAAGAGGCAACTGCAGAAATCCACGATTGATCATTTCTGGTGTCATAGCGCCTTAGCTATTGGATTCGCGCAACACTCCCTCTAACCTTTTGCTGCAACCTTCTTGGCTTGCTCTAAGGGATAGTAGCCGAGACCTATCTTTGTTTGCACTAGGTAGTGGTATTTCTTGCGAAGGGGCTTGGTGAACCCCGCCCTAAAGGACGGGGAATCGTTTTGGGGAGGGGCTTCGTACCCCTCCCAAAATGGCGTTAAACTACCCGGCCCTAAAGGGCCAGGT
>JANQJL010000025.1 GCA_028281675.1 Simkaniaceae bacterium | reverse complement strand
CCGAGCCAAGGTGAGGCCACCTTGGCGAAGGTGAGAAGCGAAGTAGATTCGCTGATTCAGAAGGATGGCTGCCGCGAAATAGGTCGCATTCACGGGTTTAACACAAATAAGTAGTCCTCCTACAATAACCGTTTCTCGGCGCACTCCCCAAAAATTACTCGATGGTTTATGTTTACAGTATTGTACGCGTTCAGGGGTGTATTCCCTATGAAGCCAGGGGATAGTGCCACAGCTTTCGAAGCCTACGACGAACCCGATAGCCGCAGGCGCTACAGGGGAGGAAGAGAATTTGATGGGGTGCTATAACCTGTTTCATAGAGAATCAAGCCCCTTGAATGAGTACACAAGATTGCTTATCAAGATAAAAGTACAAAATGAGTCACTACGATACTGCTCTCTCAGTCCTTAAGAAACTCTATGAAAAGGGATTCACTGCTTTTTTCGCAGGGGGATGGGTCCGAGACTTTCTCATGGGTCACCCCTCTGATGACATCGATATTGTTACCGATGCCAGCGTAGAAGAGGTACAAAACATCTTCTCTAAAACAATCCCTGTCGGGGTAAATTTTGGAATTGTGATCGTTGTTGAAGAGGGGCACCAATTCGAAGTGGCTACCTTTCGAAAAGATCAAGGTTATAAAGATGGACGACGCCCTATTGGAGTCGATAAAGCTACCCCCGAAGAAGATGCAGAGCGGCGCGATTTTACGATTAATGGAATGTTTTACGACCCTTTAAAGGAAAAGCTCTACGATTACGTAAATGGGCAAGAAGACCTTAAAAAAGGGGTGATCCGCGCCATTGGAAATCCCCACGAAAGATTTTTAGAAGATCGCCTCCGTATGATCCGTGCCGTTCGGTATGCTTCCCGCTTTCACTTTCTCATCGATAACGACACACTCAAAGCAATTCTTGATCATGCAGATGCCCTTTTCCCTGCCGTTGCCATGGAGCGGGTGTGGAATGAATTCACAAAAATGGCTGCTTTTTCGAATTTTGATCTTGCCTTGATCACTCTCCACCGCCTCAATCTCCTCCCTGTGGTCTTCCCAAAACTTAAGGATGTTTCGATTGAAGAAATAGAAAAGCGGCTGGAAAATTTTCCCCATTTTCCCGAAGAGACCCCTGTCATTGCCAAAATCTTAGAACTTTTCCCAAACATCACACTTCAGGAAAAAGAGGCCCTATGCTCTTATCTCAAACTCTCTAACCAAGCTATTACCTTTGTTAGGTACTACCATAAGGCTAAAGAGATTTTCACCTCGGATAAATCTTACGAGAAGTATGAATGGGCACACCTTTATGCAAACCCCCTTTATCATCTCTGTTTAAAAATCATTGCCATCCACTTCCCCTTAGAGGAGCGGCAGGGATTTCTTCAAAAACATCACATGCAATATGACCATTTAGAAAAGGCGATCACCCGCATTCAAAACAAAGTCCCTTTCCTCACCTCTGAGACCTTACGCAAAGCTGGGATCGAAAATGGTCCAACGATGGGAGAATTGCTAAAAAAAGGGGAGCGAATCGCCATTAATGAAGGACTTGAAGACTCTCAAGAAATCCTCAGAAAACTTGACATTTTATAATTATCTCTTTATAATTTTATCGTTATTTTAAATTATACAGGAGTAATATCTATGGATTCCATTGCAAATGTTTCAAGTGGGGGAGAGCCCAATGAGAATTTATCTCATGAAGAGACAAAAATCGTTGATCTAAAAATCTCTTCTCATGCCCGCCCAAAAATCTGCACCTCATTTGAAGAAATTCAAATTCAACGTGCTGTGGTGGTCTTAAGTGATGGTTCAGAGTGGACGATTATTGGTAACAAGAAAGATCAAATTGTGAAGACCATTTCAAAGCTTTGGAAGCAGGGAGATGATATTCGGATTGACAAATCCAAAAATACCAAAGCAGGCGAATTTGCGATGAAAAATGTTCGAGAAGGAAGCCCCTTTTTAGTTAAATCAAGTAAAGAATGTGCAGACACTTCAAAAGCTTTTTTTATTAAAGAGGTTGATCCTAGTGGATACGCTATAAAAACAAATGACGGAAAGGTATGGATCACAGGTTACTTAGGAGCTTGTAATACTCAGTACTGGAAAGAAGGTTATAGAGTAGTTATCAACCAAGGCACTTTTAGTGGTAATGACTATAGAATGATCAATCCAAATAATGGATCAAATGCGTGGGTCACACAAGTTTTTGGAAAAGATTAAGGGTCCGGTAAACAAATAACCTCCTAATTTGACAGGCTGCGACTTTGCCAAATTAGGAGGTTATTTCTTGTGCGGGCCCTAAGCTATTTGATTTTCACAATTAGGAGTGATAAGTCATCATGTTGGGGGTATCCTTCTGCAAAAAGGGCGACCTCCTCGATGATCTCGTCGACAATTCTTTGAGTTTCCCAATCTTTTTTCTTTTGAAGCGATTTAATAAGACGCTCTTCACCAAAAAGTTCCAGTTTTTCGTTATGTGCCTCCACGATTCCATCCGTAAAAAGAACTAGCAAGTCTCCAGTTTCAAGCTGAACCTTGTCGGTTGTAACATGGTCAAAAGGGACCACTCCAAGTGCCATTCCTCGTGTGGTAAGCTTTTCAACCTCTCCATTTTTTTTCAGACGAAGTGCAGGAAAATGCCCGCAATTGGAGTAATGAAAAACTTTTGTTTTTGGATCAAAAAAGGCTACAAAAACGGTAACAAAAACCCCCGTATCTCCTGTGTCCCGACAGAAAAGATTATTCGTTTCTTTCAGAATCCTATCGAGCTTTTGATAAATTTCTCCAAAGCTCCGGAGCATACTCCGTACACTGAGCGAATAAAGACATGCTGAAATCCCCTTGCCCGAAGTATCAGCAATGGAAAGCATCAATTGATCTCCCACTAGGAAATCATAAAAATCCCCACCAACTTCTTTTGCCGCAATAAAGCGGGCTGCCATTTCAATTCCAGGAAATTTGGGTAGTTTTTTTGGAAGAATCGAGCGTTGCACCTCTTCCCCAATGAGAAGCTCTTTTTCGTAGGTTTCTCTCCCAACCCGCTCTTTTTGCACAGCTTCCATATTTTCATTAAGTGAATCAACGGTCGCGTTAAAGATTTTCCCAATGAAATTGATCTCAAACCCCATCTTTTGCTCAAAAAATCGTCGCGTTAAATCTCCCCTTCCAACACCTTCCATCACAGCGCAAAGTTTTCGGAGCGGCTTTGAAATTTTTTTTGTGAGAAAAAGGACTCCTCCTCCCCCAATAATAATAATCAACCCCAGCGCTATTAAAACCTTCAAAAGAAAATAGGGGAAGTTAACAAAGTTGATTACTTTCGGTGCAGAAATTAAAAGGGAAAAATTTGTCTCGGGGATTTTCCGGTTGATTGTGATATAATCGACCCCCTTGTAATGGTATTCATCCTTGATCGGTAGGGTTAAATGGTAACCTTTTAGTTCCTGATCAGTCGATGACAAAATCGTTCCCATGTTTGAAACAAGGGAGGTTGACGAGGGATGAATCACATCATTTTCAATGGGAAAATTATCAAGGAGATGTTGAAGTGTAAATGCAATGACCCATGCACCCTCTCCATTTTCATTAACGCGGGTTAAATAAAAAACAAGAATCTCTGGATCAACGACAAAGTAAATCCCTTTTTCCGCTTCCTCAATTAGCCCCGTATAATCTCTTCGAAGATATTCTTTGCTCGATGCCATGTCAGCATAAAATTGGCCATCACTCTCTTTTTTAATAAAGAAAAGGGCAGACACCTCGTCCCGCTTAGCTAATTCTGCCAAATGCGATTCTGGATCATCTACCTGGGAAAGCAAATAAGAGATACTTTTTAAAAAATCGAGCTCATGTCTTACGATACCTCTTACAAAACTCTCTTTCTGATCCATTAAGACCTTAAGAATGAAATAATTATTATCACTTTTGACATGAGAGTCTTCGACATAGAGAAGCCCCACTAGCAAAAAGAGGGGGAGAACAAGAAAGGCCATAGCAATCAGGAGGATACGTGAAGCTAGTGATCCCCGCATCCCATGAAGCTTTTCTTTTTTTCCCCGTTGCATGGTATACTTCTCCCTATGACGACATATACAAAAGAAATTAAGAGTTTACAACACCCTATTGTCAAGCACCTCGTAAAGCTCCGAAAAAAAAGGGGGTACCGCCTTGAAAAAGAGTCACTTCTTCTTGAAGGGAAGAAGATGGTTTTTGAATACCGTGGCCACATAGAGGTTCTCCTCGTGGCAAAAAACACCACTATCCCTAGTCATCTCAAACCAAAACAAACACTCATTGTCTCCCCTGAAATCATTGAAAAAATCAGTGGCACTTGCTCACCAGAGCCTTACCTTGCAGAGATTCCCTTTCCTTCTCTTTCAAGCTTAGAGGGAAAGGAGCGCCTTCTCGCACTCGATGGGGTGAGCGACCCCGGAAATGTAGGAACCCTCCTTCGAACAGCACTTGCTCTTGGTTTTGAAGGGGTTTTTCTTACCAAAACTTCTGCCGATCCCTTTATGGATAAGGCCCTTCGCGCTGCGAAAGGGGCCACCTTTCATCTTTCCATCCAAGTTGGATCGGAAAAAGACTTAACCGATCTCATCGAAAGGTGTGGGCTAACCCCTTATGTTGCTGATGGAAGTGGAGCCTCAAACGTCTCTTTCACCTCTCCCCTTATTTTGATCCTTGGAAATGAAGCCCATGGCCCCTCGGAAACACTCAAAAAACTGGGAACGCTGGTCTCGATTCCCATGGCTAATCAAACAGAATCCTTGAATGTTGCGATTGCAGGTGGCATTCTAATGAATAAAATCCAAGATATGCTGTGGCAAAGATAGACGAATATTTAGATTACGAAGAAGCGTTTCACCCTCGCGGGAAACGGGAAAGTCGAAAAGAAAGGGGGGAAACGCGAGCAAAAGATCGCTCTAAATATAAAAAAAGTGATCAAGATCAAAGAAAAGAACATCTCAAAAATGAAAAGCCACCCCTTGGTGCCAACTATCTTCGGGGGAGAGTCCTAACAATTTCTTCCGATATGGTTACTGTTTCCAGTGGTCATAAAACTTACCTCTGCTCTCTTAAAGGCTCGTTAAAAAAAGAAAAAACAAAACATAAAAACCTCCTTACCGTTGGTGATTGGGTCCATTTTGAAAAGAAAAGTACTGACTCTGGGGCCATTAGTCATGTCGAAAAACGGAGCTCTTTTCTTATCCGCGCAGAAAACTTATCCCGAAGAAAACAACAACTTATCGCTGCCAATATCGACCAAGTTTTTATTGTCATGTCTCTTGTTGCCCCTAAGTTTAAGCCCCTCCTTGTCGATCGCTATATCCTCTCAGCGACAAAAGGGAACATGACCCCTATTGTCCTCATCAATAAAGTTGATCTCCTCGATGATCCTCCCGAAAATATCACCCCTGAAGAAGTCGCCGCCGAAAAGATTTCTCTTGAAGAGTTCCTCGATGCCTATAAATCCCTTAATATTCCCATTGTTCCTTTAAGTGTTTCTACCGGTGAAAATCTTGACCAATTAAAAGCCCTTATGGAAAACAAAACCTCTGTTTTCTCTGGACAATCGGGAGTGGGAAAATCCTCCCTTATCAACGCCATTCTAGGGAGTGCTCTTCCCATTGGTCCCATCGTCTTAAAAACAAATAAAGGATCTCATACGACAACAGCCGCTGAACTGATCCCTCTTGAAAACGATGCCTTTTGCATTGACACTCCCGGCATTAAAAGTTTTGGTCTATGGGAAAACGACACCCTATCAATCCTCGAAATTTTCCCCGATTTTGCGGCCCTTGCCCCCCAGTGTAAGTTCCCTAATTGCACCCATATTCACGAACCCGACTGCGCCATTAAAAAGGGAGTCGAAGAAAAAACCATTCACCCCCTTCGCTACGCCTCTTACACGACCCTTCTTGAAGATACTCCCCCAAAAGAATGGGAATAAATCTTTCTGTTTGCTAACTTTAGCTTATGGCAAAAATTGCAAAGATACATGGACGGGAAATCCTCGATTCTAGAGGGAATCCCACCGTTAAAGTGGAAGTGACAACCGACAAAGGAATTACTGGGAGAGCCGCCGTTCCCTCAGGGGCATCTACTGGAGAACATGAAGCTGTTGAGCTTCGCGATAAAGATCCTAAACGGTACAACGGAAAAGGGGTCCTTAAAGCTGTCGCCAATGTGAATGGTCCTCTCGCAAAACTCCTCAAAGGATGGGATATCTTTGATCAAGTAGGGATCGATCAAGCAATGATCAAAGAAGATGGAACAGAAAACAAAGGAAACTTTGGAGCAAACGCCATCTTAGGCATTTCTCTTGCTGTTTCAAGGGCTGCTGCTATGACCCGAAAAATCCCCCTTTTTGAGTACATCGCTGCAGGTGAAAAACCCCTTATCCCTGTTCCGATGATGAATATTCTAAATGGTGGCGCGCATGCAGACAATTCTCTCAATTTCCAGGAGTTTATGATCCGCCCCATCGGCGCTCCCAACTTTCCAGAAGCCCTACGCTACGGCGCCGAAACATTTCATGCGTTAAAAAATCTCCTCAAAGAAAAAGGGCATGTGACTTCCGTTGGCGATGAAGGGGGATTTGCACCCAACCTCACTTCCGATGAGGAGGCACTCGACTTCACCCTTGCTGCCATTGAAAAGGTGGGGCTAAAGCCGGGAAAAGATGTTTCCCTTGCACTCGACTGCGCCGCTTCTGAGTTTTATGACCGCGCAGAAAAAGTCTATTACGATAAAAAACAAAAACTTGCCGGAAAAAAATTTGAAGAGCGGGATGCAAATGGCCAAATCGATTATCTAGAAAAACTCCTTTCTAAATACCCTATCGATTCAGTTGAAGATGGTCTCGATGAAAATGATTGGGAGGGATGGAAGACTCTCACCGATCGCCTCGGCGCAAAAGTGCAACTCGTCGGCGATGATATTTTCGTCACTAACACCTCTTTTCTTCAAAAAGGGATCGATAAGGGAGTCGCTAATTCTATTCTTATTAAAGTGAACCAAATTGGAACCCTAACCGAAACGCTCGAGACGATTGCCCTTGCAAAACAAAACAACTATGCGACTGTCATCTCTCACCGTTCGGGAGAAACCGAAGATACCTTCATCGCCGATCTAGCCGTAGCTACCCGCGCCGGCCAAATCAAAACGGGATCACTCTCTAGGTCTGACCGGGTCGCCAAGTACAACCGACTACTCGTCATCGCTGGAGTTATCAAATAGATTTCTCCGTACCTGACGAGAAGGATCGGGTGAAGACGGTGGTGATTGATCCTCCCAATCTTCACGACCACCTCCCGTAGCTCCTCCACCTACCGATGGTCTATATGGACTTAGCGACCCATCATGAAGATTTGACCTCCTTTCACAACGATCTTTCTTAGGCGCTCCACCATACTCGTTGTCATCCGTAAAGTGCCCTAATGATGGACTTGTAACTTCCTTAGGGACCCTCATGCTTCTGAATTTTTCTAATAATGCACGCCTAATGATCTCTTCATTACTTAGTTTTCCTTCTTTAGGAGGCCTAGTTCCTCTGACTACTTGACTACCCCTTCTCTCACGCATTTTCTTAATTCTTTCTTGAAGCGCTTCTTGAGAAATTACAAATCCTTTTATCTTCTCCCTTGGAGCTGGTTTCCAGCCTTTTTTTAACTTCTTGAGATCAGACGTACTTGATGTTCTCACCAACCGTGTTGTTAGGGGTAAAGGGGGAGGAGGAGGCGGAGGAGGAGGAGGCCTCAGGTCATCAGGTTTCACATCCCTCCTTTGTTTCACCATAATTGCTACGTGTGACTCACTATAGCTCCTCTTATGTCCAACCCCCCGATTTAAAGATGAAGTAGCCCTCGGTGGCATCGCCCCTCCACTATTCATTAATTTCTGTTGGTCCGTTACACCTATCCAATATTGACCACACCGGTCATTCACGAGCATCCGGAGATAGCCCCATGCTGCAAATAGATCTTGATCGACGGTATTAAAAGCTTTCTTCACCTCATCGGAATGAAGGACTGCTTTATAAACCGAGCAAACAAGTGTAAATAAGGCACTTGCAATATGATAGGCAGGCTTGATTGTAAGGGATATGACTAAATTAGGAATGGCAAAGACTTTCCGCCCAAACCAACCATCAGCACCACTATTTGTATCATAGGCTTCTGAAAATTCCTGATAGGATGGAATAGTACCCGGGGCTACTCCTTCTGCAGCCCACTGATAAGCAGTTTTGGAGGACGTCAAAAATTTCTCCCTTTTTTGTAAGAATCATAAATATAAGGATCTAGTTTAATCTCAAATTAAAATTGAATCAATGATTTATTTGTATCCTTGCAATAAATAGTCACCGTTCGCTATTGAAAAACATAACCAAAGGATATGTTCATGCGGCAAACAGTTGCTCTTTTTGGAGAGGCTGAAAAAGGAGATATTGGCTCTCCTCTCTTTATGAAATCGCTCACTCACCTGAATGAGACCCTTGGCAATCCCCCCGAGGAAAGCCGTGGATTATTCTTTGCCATTCAGTTTCTTTTATATGAGCAAGAAGTGATTTATATCCGCGTGAAAGAAGAGGGATTTAGTACGAAAGATTACCTTAAAGGGATGAAACAACTTCTCAATAAAAAACAGGTCTCACATCTTACTGCGGTTTGTTTACCAGGAGTTGGTGATGCGCGGATTATCGATTCGGTTGGCCCCATCACAGAAACGCACGGGGCCCTTGTCATCACAACAGAACAAGACCTCTACGATTATTTAACATCGCTTCAACTTCCAAACATTTGACCTTTAGGGCCAATTGCAAAATTCCAGGTTAGTCGATTTTTTAGTTGAAGTAAGTGGCAAGACCATCTTGAGTTGGCTTCATCGACTTTTCACCCTTTTGCCAGTTGGCAGGACAAACCTCTCCATTTTCCTCGTGGAAAATGAGAGCATCGAGAAGACGAAGGGCTTCGTCAACGCTGCGGCCAAGAGGAAGATCATTCACCAATTGGTGACGGATCACACCCTCCTTATCCATTAGGAAAAGGCCGCGGAAAGCAACGCCAGCTTCTTCATCAAGAACTTGATAGTCGCGGGCGATGTTTTTATTAAGGTCAGCAACGAGTGGATAAGTGACACCCTCGATTCCACCTTTTGATTTGGGGGTATTAACCCAAGCGAGATGAGAAAACTGACTGTCCACCGAGCAACCGATTACTTGCGCATCACGCTTTTCAAACTCACCGAGTTTTTCTTGGAAAGCATGAAGTTCTGTTGGGCAGACAAAGGTAAAGTCTAGGGGATAGAAAAATAATAGAACGTACTTTCCTTCGAATAGATCGAGAGAAAAGTTTTCGTTGATCTTTCCATTTGCAACAGCTTTTGCTTTAAAGTTTGGGGCTTTATTTCCGATGAGTCGTGTCATAAAAAAATCTCCTGGTTAACTGACCACTAGTATACACAATGAGTCCGTTTAACTAAAGAGTTCTTGGGCTTTGGGGAGCCAATCTTCATCTCCTATGGTGGTAGAAGGGCCATGTCCTGGATAAACAACAGTGTCAGGGGGAAGGTGCTCCAATTTTTTTAATGAATGCCACATATCAGAAGGGCTGGCAGTTGGAAAAGAAAGATTACCAATTGACCCTTTAAAAAGGGTATCCCCTGAAAATAAAATTTTTTCTTTATCAAGATAAAAACAGACGCCCCCTGGGGTATGGCCTGGAGTTGCAATGACAATCACCTTGAGCTTTCCTACCTCGATGATCTCTCCTTCTTGAAGGTCAAACTCAGGCTCGACCCCTTCAATTTTATCCATTAAGGGAAGACCGTCACTTCCAGGTTTCACAATATTGCCTCGATCAGCAGGATGGACATAAACAGGAATATCAAAACTCTTTTTTATTTTTTTTAGATCGCCAATATGATCCCAATGGGAATGGGTCAAAAGGATTGCCTCTATTTTTATTGCGGCAGAGCCTTTAATCAATGCATCAGCACTACCAGGAGCCGGATCAATGATGACCCCCTTACTTGTTTCATTACACGCAAGGATGTACGCGTTCGTTTCAAAAGGGCCAGATGGATAACATTCAATGATCATATTCATCCCAACTTGCTAAGCGCTGAAGAGCTTTACCATATTTTACCTTAAAATATTCTAAAGCTTTATACATATCTTCAATAGTATGGGGACTTTGTTGGTTGATGGGGTCTTTATTTTCCATTTTGAAAACCCTTTTAATTGAAAAAAATGCACCGGAGAGGACTCGAACCTCTAACCTCCTGGTCCGTAGCCAGGTACTCTATCCAATTGAGCTACCGGTGCTCATGGTTTATTCATTTTGCTGGAGAAAGACTTTTCTCGCAAGGAGAAATCGGGTATGATTCTCCCATGATCGATTGGAATCAGCAGTGGGCGCTTCATGCCCCAAACTTTAGAGAGGGTTTTGCGCACGTCACCCTAAAGAAAAACCTTTCTTTTAAGATGGTGCCAGGACCAGGATTTGGAGATCTCTCCCACCCAACAACACGGCTAATGCTTGCAATGCTTCCAGAAAAAATTGAGGGAACCGTGATCGATGTGGGATGTGGAAGTGGGGTCCTTTCTTTAGCGGCAAAACTTCTTGGTGCCAATGATGTCATGGGAGTTGATATCGATGACAAGGCCATTGAACATGCAAAGGAAAATGCAAAGCTAAACAGTCTCGATTGTTTTTTTGGTAAGACTTTGCCCAAGGTTCCTAAAAATCCTCTTATCTTAATGAATATGATTTCCTCTGAGCAAAAAGTTGCCTGGAAATCTCTTCCTAATTTTGAAGCGTATACACTGATCACGTCAGGATACCCTAAAAATGAGAAAGAGCCCCATTTTGATGGGACTCTTTTAGAAAAACATGGCCTTGAAGAGTGGAAAGGCTATGTAATTAGGGCATCTTAATTACATCATTCCCATGCCGGGCATTCCACCCATTCCTCCCATTCCGGGCATGCCTCCCATACCGCCCATTCCAGGCATTCCGCCACCATCGGCAGGAGCGTCTGTTTTAGGTTTAGGCTTATCGGTAATCATACAGGCAACTGTAATGAGGAGACTTGCAATCGAAGAGGCATGTTTCAAGGCGCTCTTCGTCACAAGAACGGGATCAAGAACACCCGCTTTCAGAAGATCTTCAAAAGTATCGGTGAGTCCATTATATCCATGGGAACCTTCTGCTTCAAAGATTTTCTCAGCGATCATATTTCCTTCCTTGCCACAATTAGTAGCAATAGCCATTGCTGGAGAAAAAGCGGCGCGTCTAACAATGTCTATACCAATTTTTTCATCCCCTTTGAGCTTCAGGTTATCAAGCGCTTTCACAGCACGGAGAAGGGCAACACCACCTCCAGGAACAATCCCATCGATAACAGCTGCGCGCGTTGCATGAAGGGCATCTTCTACGCGAGCTTTTTTCTCTTTCATTTCGGTTTCTGTCGCAGCACCAACATTGATCACCGCAACACCACCAGCAAGTTTTGCTAAACGTTCTTCAAGATTACCTCGGTCATAGTCTGAAGTGGAATTTTCTATTTCACCCCGGACTTGGGAAACCCGCTTTTGTACTTCAGCAGGATTTCCACCACCACCAATCAGTGTCGCCTCTTCCTTTCCGATCTTTACTGTTTTAGCGGTTCCTAAGACATCAAGATCAGCCTCTTCCAAGCTTAAGCCTACCTCTTCTGAGACAACCGTCGCCCCAGTAAGGATCGCAATATCTTGCAGAATCGCTTTTCTACGATCTCCAAAAGCAGGAGCTTTTACAGCGCAAAGGGGCATTCCCCCTTTAAGTTTGTTAATCACAAGTGTGGTGAGCGCTTCTCCTTCAATATCATCAGCAATAATCAAGAGAGGCTTTTGCCCTTGTTCCATTACTTTTTCTAAGAGGGGAACAAGTTCTTTTGCATTAGAAACCTTTTTGTCAGTAATCAAAATTTGGGCGTTTGAAAGTTCTGCCGTCATTTTTTCCCCATTGGTGACGAAGTATGGCGAGAGATACCCCTTATCAAACTGCATCCCTTCTACAACGTCTAAAACGGTATCAATCCCCTTTGCATCAGCAATGGTAATTGTCCCATCTTTTCCAACTTTTTTCATGGCATCAGCAATCATTGCACCGATGTCAGGATCATTATTTGCTGAAATCGTTGCGACTTGTTCAATCTCTTCATGGTTACTAACAGGTGTTGAGAGTTTATCAAGCTCTTCAATCATACATTGAACAGCTTTATCAATGCCTCGCTTCACACCCATTGGATTCGCACCAGCAACGACATTTTTCACCCCTTCTTTAAAGATTGACTCCGCAAGGACGATCGCTGTCGTGGTCCCATCTCCTGCAACATCGGAGGTTTTTGAAGAAGCTTCTTTCACAAGCTGAGCACCGATATTCTCAAACCTATCTTTTAGAGAAATCTCTTTAGCAACAGTCACTCCATCCTTTGTAGAGAGGGGAGTTCCCATTCCTCTATTAATGACAACATTGCGCCCCTTTGGCCCCAGAGTCACAATGACCGTTTTGGCAAGAGTTTTGACCCCTTTAAGGATTGACTTGAGGGCATTTTCATTAAATTGCATCATTTTAGCCATGGTCTACTCCTTATTCTACAACTGCTAAGACATCGTCTTCGGACATGATGAGGAATTCTTCATCCCCATCCGCTTTTACTTCTGTTCCTGCAAAACCACCAAAGAGGACACGGTCACCCATTTTGAGCTCCATCGGTTCAGTGCTTCCATCTTTCTTAGCTTTTCCTGGCCCAACCGCAAGAACTTCTCCTTGCTTAGGCTTTTCTTGAGCAGAATCGGGAAGCAAAATGCCCCCCTTACTTAGCTCAGCTTCAGATCTTTTGACTAGTATACGATTTCCAAGAGGTTTAAATTTTTTAAATGTCATTGCTTTCGCTCCTAAAACACTGTTTTCATTCCCAAGATGATAAGTTTCTCCCCTCTTTTTGTCAACCAACTTAGCACTAAAAAAGGTAGATTGCTAGATGCACAAGCCAAGCGACACGAAAACCTTGCAATTTTGCATTTTGTTTTTAACCCGTGAATGCCACCTATTTTTGCCTTTAGCACTTCATAAATGAGTGAGATTTTTTGAGTCAAAGCGCAGGGCAGCTCCTAAGAGTTGCAGATTCAACATTAAATGCTCTTGGGATTCGAGATGATCCTCAATGCCAAATGTCTAATTCTGAAGTTATGACTTTTGTTCTACTATCAGCCCTCTTCTATCAGTGTAACTTCAAGCTGACACGACTCGTTATTCAGCATCATCGGTATTTTCCAAAAATATTAAGCCAAAGCCGTTTAGTGCGACGTATCCATAGGATTCCTCAGGAAGGTTGGACAATTCTATTCGCTATCTGCAGAGACTTTCTTTGCTTGAAAAAATCCAATGATTTTATCGTCGATAGCTTCCCTGTTGCCGCTTGCCAAAATCATAAGTTTTTTAGATGCAAGCTTTTTAAGGGGAAGGCTTATCACGGTTATACAGCATCTAAGAAAAGCTATTTTTTTGGCATTAAGATCCATATGATTGTAAACCTAGAAGGTATTCCTATTGAATTTCACTTCCGCTCCTGGTTCGACAAGCGATGTTAAGGCACTTAAAGATTTTTCCTTCGACATGGAAGAAGGCTCTAAGGTTTACGCAGATGGAGTCTACAACGATTATAAATTTGAAGATATCCTTAAAACAACTTCTGGAGTACATCTCATCCCCAAGAGAAAAATAAACAGCCGGAGAAAAAACAACGGAAG
>JANQJL010000019.1 GCA_028281675.1 Simkaniaceae bacterium | reverse complement strand
TCATGCGAAGAAAACTTTGGTAGATGTTTATGAAGAACCATATCAAGAGGCACTGAAAAAAGTTAAAGATGCGGGGTTGTTATCGTATGAGAAAGATGGGGAGGTTGACGAAAAAGTGATGGGGGGAGTAGAGTTTGGGATTAAATGAACGTAGTTCAAGTGATGAGTAGAAGTGAGTTAAGGAGAAAGATTCTCGATTTGGGATGGAAGGTTCTCGAGAAGGAGGATGGAAATGCTTTGCGGATTCGGGATTTGGCCTCAGGCTGCGGTTGCTCGATTGGGACTGTCTATAACGCTTTTCATGGAATGAATGAGATCGTTTTGCGGTTGAATGTTCGGAGCTTGGACTTACTGTATGATGCCCTTTTAAAGGCTCTTGAGGAAGCGGATGGACTACAAGAAGGTGTACGTGGAATGGGGATGGCTTATATGAGGTTTGCAAAGATGCACCCTCATCGATGGAAGTTACTCTTCGAGAATGAGTCGGTTGAGAATGCTCCTGAATGGTACTTGGATGAGGTGAATGTGAAGTTGAGGGAAATTGAAGGTGAACTGATGAGACGGTTTTATTTGAAGTTGGATGAGGCTATGAGGTTAGTCGGCTTTTTTTGGGCGGCGATCCATGGCATCACTTCGATTATTTTGAATAAAAAATCTCGGGTTGTGGAAGGAATTATTAAGGAAGAAGATTTGGACGCTTATGTCGATCACTGTTTAATGGGTATGATCCCGTAATTTTTTTGAGGTAAAATGAACGTTGTTCAATTCAGTTATCCGATTGGATTTACAAAAGATATAAAAAAGAAACCTGTAAGGGTGATGCTCCGGGGGTACCTTTGGTAATATTTAGGGGTAAAGATGGTAAGGTTATTGTCTTAGAAGATCGCTGCCCTCATCGTGGGGCTCCTTTATCAAAGGGTGTAGTCAAAGATGGGCGCATTCCTTGGGGCGCATTTTTATTTTTACTGAACAGATTTGGAAAAAAAATCCTCATTAGACGTAAACTCTAGGGGATGGAACAGATTGAGATTGATAAGTTGGTTGCGAAGCGCTGTGGTGAGGTTGGCGGAGAGCTGATGGCAGCGGCCCGTGAGGGACATTTGTGTCTGCAAAAAGAGGAGATCATTGAGGGATGTGCTGTCCTTGAGGGTAGTGAAGAGCGGTTTGAAGAGATGGTGGGAAGATGGGGCGATCTTTATTATCTCCAGCGCAATTGGGTTCTTGAGGGAGAGGTTGTCAGCGGTTTTTTCCGTTTAATGGGTGATGTCAAGCCGGTTGACTTGGGGGAGGTGGGAAGTTTGAATGAGGGACAGGCTCGAGCTGTAAAGGTGGGACTGAGTGAAGCGATAGTTTGTTTAACAGGTGGTCCGGGAACTGGGAAAAGTTATGTGATAGGGGAGATTGTTAGGAGGTTTAAAGGAAAGATTTGTGTCTGTGCGCCGACGGGGAAGGCGGTGGCGCTCTTGAGGGATAAGTTGGATTGCGAGGTAGGGACTCTGCATGGAGTGTTAGGGATTAGAAATGGAAAGGACATTCTTTTTAGAGAAAAGGAATTGGACTGTGAAATGATGATTGTTGATGAATGTTCGATGATCGATGTTGGGCTTTGGGCAGCTCTTTTTAGGAATTTGAAAAAGGGAACACGGGTGATATTGGTGGGGGATCACGATCAGCTCCCTCCTGTTGAGGCAGGAACGGTATTTGGGGAGCTCTGTGGATATATGAAGGAGAGGGGACGGGGGTATGTTCATTTGGATGAGTCTATGCGGAGTGACCGGAAAGAGATTTTGGAGATGGCAGAGGCTGTCAAGCGGGGAGAGATGATTAAATATGGGAAGCTGGAGCGAAAGGTAGAGGAATGGAAGAGGGGTGGCTATCGGATACTGTCCTGTTTAAGGAAGGGCCCTTATGGGGTGGAAGCGATTAATGAGCTGATGTGGGAGGAGGAGGAGGTTCCAATCATGATTACACGGACGGATCAACGGATGGAGCTCAGTAATGGAGAAATGGGAACGTTGATCAAGAGGAATAAGGGAAGAGCTCTTGGAAAGGATGACGAGGCGGTGTTTGGGGAGCGACGCTTTCCGGGGGTTTTACTTCCTGAGTTTGAGCTAGCATATTGTTTATCTGTTCATAAGAGTCAGGGAAGCGAATTTGATCGGGTCGTATTACTTGTTCCAAAGGGAGCGGAAGTGTTTGGGAGGGAGATTTTATATACGGGGATTACTCGAGCCAAGGAAAAGGTTGTAGTACTCGGAGATGAGGGTGTGATGAAAGAGTGTTTAAAGAAAGTTGCTGTGAAAATGTCTGGAATACGGAGAAGATTATGCGCACGTTGATTTGTTTAATGATTTTGATGAGCTCTTTGGGGGCTCTTACTTTGGATGAGCGAAGGGACTTGATTCGTGAAGGGATAGAGGGAATTATTCAGTCGGTTGACTCAACGGCTCTTGTGGGGATAAAGATTTATTCTTTGGATGAAGGGGTTGACTTGTATGAACGGAATGGGGCGGCTCGGTTTGTACCAGCGAGTAGTTTGAAGTTATTTACTGCAGCCGCAGCTCTGGAGTGTTTAGGGAAAGAGGATCGTTTTGAAACCCGGGTGATGACTGATGGCACTGCTAGTAAGGGTGTTTTAGAGGGGAACTGTTACTTGGTTGGATCGGGAGATCCTAGCTTGACAGGTTTGGATTTAGTAGAGTTGATTGATGGAATGGGGGATTTGGTAAGAATTGAGGGGGATCTGGTTTTAGATCTAAGCTGTTTTGAGGATGGGCCTAAAGGGCCGGGTTGGATGTGGGATGAGGAGCCTGCTTTTTGGTGTGTTCCGATGAATCCTCTAAATATGGAGCACAACTTTGTTGATGGGGTGGCGATTTTGCAGCCAGAAAAATTAACGGCAGCAATCTTTAAGGGGATCTTGGAGCGGAAGGGGATTGAGCTTGATGGTGAACTGAGAGTGGGAGAGGTTCCTGAGGGAGCTGTGGTTCTTGCTACCCATGCGTCTGAGCCTATTAGTGAGCTAATTAAAGTGCCACTTAAGAAATCTGATAACTTATATGCGAACTGTTTGTTTAAGAGGTTAGGACCTTCTTGGGAAAAGGGACGGGAACGGGTTGAAGCTTTCTTGTTAGAGAATGTGGGGTTGAATCCTGAGGAGATGGTGATCATAGATGGAAGTGGATTGTCTCGTTATAACTTGGTTTCTCCTGCTCAAATGATTGAGTTTTTAAAAAAGATGCGGTCAAATCGAGAGTTTAAGGGGGCGTTGCCAATCGGAGGAAAAGATGGAACGTTGAAGAACCGGATGGGGACGATTCCCGGTAAGGTAAGGGCAAAGACTGGAGCGATGACTGGGGTCTCTTCTCTTTGTGGTTATATAATGACTGATTTGGGGGAAGAGTTGGCTGTGGCGATCTTTGTAAACGGGTATGTGAAAGAGGGAAGAGAGATTAAGAAAAAGCTAGAGGATCGGATCTGCCAAATGCTTGTTAACATGCAAGACTGATGGCAGTATTGGGCGGGGCTTTTAAGGGCCCAATCCAGTGATACTTTTCTGAAAATTGGGTAATTTGAAAGGCATTTTCTTTTAAGAGAAGGCTTAAGTTACTCTCATCAGTACCGTTTTTATTTTTGATGCACCACTCTTGCCAGCTTGAGATTACGGGAGAGTTTTGTGTGAATGCGATCACTCCGGATAGAGGTGTTTGCGCTTGGGAATAGGAAATAGCAAAGCCATCTTTGACTTGGCTCATTTCAAAAAGGGGGCCGATGGTTTGTTTGATGACACAGTTGATATCGGTCCAAATAGTGTTTTCATAGGGGCTTTTGGGAAGGGCAAAGGCTTTTGATTTTGCTTTAAGAAGGGTGCCGTTTTGTTTGCACCAAGCGGCGGCTTTTTCGCTCATTCCAAAATCACAAAAGGTAACCGGGTAGTCATTATGTTTGGTGTAATTTTCAAACCAAGGCTTGAGAAATTTTTCCTGGGACTTTTCGCATCCCGTCATCACTCCTTTAGACATTTTGACCTCCGAGGTTTTAACCCAAGCTTCCGATTTTGCAACTTGCTTAGAATCAAAAATCTATTGAAATCGCCACCCACAAAATCGGGAACTTAGGTTTTCTTCTTATCTACATCTTGTTATATAAAGAGGGAAGCGTTTTAAGGAAATAAAATGTATAAAAACTTGATTGAAGAAGCACGCAAGGAAGGGATCGAAAAATTAGCAATTGAGGCGTTGGTTCAAAAAGATGGAAAGGTTTTGCTGATTGAGGAATTGGGAAAGGGGGAATCTTTTTATGGTTTTCCTGCGGCTAGCCTTAAAGAAGAGGAGAGTATTCCTCAGGCGTTGCAGCGTGCGGTGACGGAAAACACTGCGATGCAACTTAAGGAAGTGAAGAGTTATTTAGGTCACTACGATCAGGATGGTATCCGTCACTATCACTTTGTTGTGGAAGTTAATGATCCCTACTCTTTAGAGGAAAATACAAACATCGCTTATGCATGGCTTGAAGTTCAGGAAGCGGTTGGATACCCGATTACTGATGAGGTTCGCGAAATGCTCGATCTTTATAATACGGGCCCTAAGATTTGAGTTGTCTATGCAGTTTTTTGAAGACTTGCCATCCGCGATTTGGTACGGGCAGCTTTGTTTTCTTTGTAAATTCCGTTCTTCACTCCTTTATCCATTAAGCTATAAAAGGATTTAAGAGCTTCTTGCATTTTGTCTTTATCTTTTGCAGAAAGTGCTGCTTCAAAGGAGCGAACAGCAGTTCTTACTCGAGACTTAAAAGAATTGTTTCTAAGATTACTTTCTTTGTTTTGCTTCATGCGTTTGATAGCTGTCGGACACTTTTTTTTCTTGGGTCCTTCTTTCTTTTCTTCTGCCATAAATGATTCCAGTCGTTAAAAATGAGTGATGGTAAAAAATATAGCAATTAGGGAATAATTCGTCAATTATGTAGAGGAGGCAGTCCAATTTCTAAGAATATATTTACTTTGCTTTTTCTTTTAACTGGGGGCACGGTCCTATGGATTGGGGGTCAATTTTTTTATGATCTTAATCATTATTTTCATTTTTCCGCCTCTGCTCCCGCAGTTTTAGATAAATGGGAAGTGAAAGAGGAAAAAGGGGGGAAATTTTCGATTGGTGTTAACTACCAATTTGAATGGGAAGGGCAGACGGTTTATGGTGTTTATAATTTTTCGAAACCCTCCTATCACAACCCTTATGTCGCAAAGGATCATATCAAAGAGTGGGAAGCTAAATCTTGGACAGTTTGGTTTGATCCCAAAAAACCAAATGATGGATCTCTTCAAAAAAAGTTTCCCGCAAAAAAAGCAATACACTTTGCGCTCAGCTTAGCAATTCTTTTCTATTTTACTTTTCTTAAGGCTTATGTAAGGCGGATGAATATTCTGGACCAGAGCTCTTCATAAGTAGGTATTCAAAAGCTCTGGTAAGCCATGGTTTAGTAGTTGGAGCAAAAGCTTTTTCAAGTTGCTTTATAGGACCTAGTTTTTGGTTTATAAGAGCATCGGTCATGTCGCCATAAAGATAGAAAGGAGACCTTTTGAGCTTTTCTTGAAGGGATTTTGGGAAGTATCGTGGAATTTTTTTGAGAGTTTGGGGAAGGAAATTTTTGAGAATAAGGGGTCTGCTTCGGTAAACTCTTTGACTTCCTTGGAAAAACTCAAGTTGATCATAGAAAAATCCATGGCCATAGGTTGTGATGGAGGTATAATAGGAAAGATTTTTCCGAAGATATAATTCTGCATAGGATAGGGTTTTCTTATTAAAATGGTGATCATGAAGAATCCAGATGACGGTATATCCTATGGATCCATAGTCTCGATTTCTTTTTTGTACTTCTTGAAGAGAGATGGGAGAACATTGGACTTCAAAAATAATTTTTTTAGGAAAGTAGACAACATCGGCGATTCGATTAATTTGAGGAAAGGAAATCTCTAGTTTAGCTTCCGGAAGAAAGGTTGTAAGAATTTTTTGAATCGTTTTATGAGGAGTTTTTGATCTCACTTCTTGACAATAACCTCTTTTGCTTACAAAATAGTCTGATTCAGTATAGGAAAGTGTAGCTTTTTAAAGATAGAATTGTTACATATTAAATCTCGCGATTCTTTTAGGAGACCATGAGCAAATCCGGTTTTAGTCAGGGTTTCGATCCTCAGCACCAGCAAAAAATAGAAGAGCTTGTTGCTATAGCTAAAGAGCAAGGGTTCATTACTTATGAGGAGATTAATGAAATCCTCCCCATGACCTTTGATTCGGCAGAGCAGATCGATCAGGTTCTTATTTTTCTTAGTGGAATGGATATTCAGATTCTCAACCAATCTGAAGTCGAGCGTCAAAATGAAAGAAAAAAAGAAGCTAAGGAGATGGAGTCTCTTCCGAAGAGAATGGAAGGGAGTAGCGATGACCCTGTTCGAATGTATCTTAAAGAAATGGGTTCAGTCCCTCTTCTTTCTAGAGAAGAAGAGGTTGAAATCTCTAAACGGATTGAAAAAGCTCAGCTCCAGATCGAACGGATTATTATGCGTTTTCGCTATTCAACGCGAGAAGGGATCTCGATTGCTAATTACTTGATTACTGGAAAAGAGCGGTTTGACAAAATCATTGCTGAAAAAGAGATCGAAGATAAAAACCGCTTTCTCAAAATGCTTCCGAAGCTTCAGGAGCTTTTGGCTAGGGAAGACTTGATTCTTGAAAATTTTCTCATTGAATCCTTAGAGCCTAAGCTCACTAAAGTAGAAAAGGTTAAGCTTTCTGAAGATATTGAAAAATGTAATGTCCGTACTCAAGCTTATCTAAGACGGATGCATTTCCGTAATAATATTACAGATGACTTTGGTGAGGTGATCCTCTCTTCTTATGGTCACTTTTTATCTTTAGAGAAAGAGATCCAAGAACTGATTCCACGGGCCGAAAAAAATCGGTTTGCAAAGGCAAAGTTGATGGCAGCTGAGCGAAAGCTCGCTAAACGGGAACTCGCTGCAGGACGGACCCTTGATAAGTTTAAGAAAGATGTCCGGATGCTTCAGAGATGGATGGATAAGGGGCAAGAGGCAAAACGGGAGATGGTTGAATCAAACCTTCGCCTCGTGATTTCCATCGCTAAAAAATATACCAATAGAGGTCTTTCTTTCCTTGATTTGATTCAAGAGGGAAATATGGGACTCATGAAGGCGGTCGAAAAATTCGAATACCGCCGTGGTTACAAATTCTCTACCTATGCCACTTGGTGGATTAGACAGGCAGTGACTCGGGCTATTGCTGATCAAGCCCGAACAATCCGTATTCCTGTCCATATGATTGAGACGATTAATAAGGTTCTGCGTGGAGCCAAAAAGCTCATGATGGAAACAGGAAGAGAGCCGACGCCTGAGGAGCTCGCCGTTGAACTTGGGCTCACCCCTGAACGGATCCGTGAAATCTATAAGATTGCTCAACATCCAATCTCTCTGCAAGCAGAGGTAGGGGATAGTGGAGAAAGTCAATTTGGGGACTTTTTGGAAGATACGACCATTGAATCTCCTGATGAGGCGACCGGATACTCTATATTAAAGGACAAGATGAATGAGGTCCTCTCGACTCTAACTGATCGAGAGCGCACAGTCCTTATAGAAAGATTTGGCCTTTTAGATGGAAAGCCTAAAACCCTAGAAGAGGTGGGGGTTCGGTTTAAAGTCACGAGGGAACGTGTCCGTCAAATCGAGGCAAAGGCTCTAAGAAAAATGCGCCATCCCACTCGTTCTAAACAACTTCAAGCATTTCTCGATATCATCGAAATGGAATAATTCAGAAAATTGTTTTTGTGACTTGACCCTCACGTTACGTCATACTTTATGATTGATGCATATCATTTAAAGGTTGAGCAAGAGGGAAATGAGATCTATAAGGCTCTAGGAGAGTGTATTGACAAAGGGTTATACCATTTCGGAAAAATAAAGTGGTGAATTAAGCTTGATCTTTTCAGTTGAAATAGGGCTTTCAATCTCACTAACCACCAGTGGTTAGTGTCAATTTCCAAACCCAATTTCCCCTTGAAAATCTCTAAGCTAATTCTGCACTTTATTTTTCCGAAATGGTATTAGGGCCGCGCGCTGATGAGGTTCAAGCTCTTATTGAAAGACACTTTCAAATGACAGAGCGTTTCTATACTGTTTCCAAGGATGTCTACATGGGGCTTGCTCAACTTTATTGCGAGCATCCCGATTTTAGGAAGTGGTTTGAGAAGCATCACCCTGATTTAGTAGATTTTATTGCAGAAGCAATGCGTGTTTATGCTCTAAAAATTTTTGCTTAATTCTTTTGGAAGCTGTGAGAAGCAGCTTCCGTTTCATCAGATCTAGGAAAACTTTTCCCCTTCCTAGGAATTTTTTGCCTATTTTATTATGTTGATAATTAACACTTAATAATTAATTTTATTCTTTTTTTTAAGTTTTTTATTTTCAAATTCATCATCATACTATATATCAGGGAACTAAGAAGTATTATATTTAACCCCCTCATGAGGTAAAAGATGAAAATGAGACAATTAAGGAGTTTAGGTGCGGCCATCCTATCTTTATTAATGATCTCGTCAATAGGCTATGCTGCTGCTGACCGTGAAGTTCGATTAAATGAGCTTGAGAATCAGATGAAACAAGTAGGCACTGAGACGATAATAGGAACTTATGGTGCCAATACTGCTTTGGCTCGTCCAGATGTAGAAGGTAAGGATCTCTTCTTAATCTTTGATCTACTTTTCTGGCGTGCAAAGGTTGGTGGTACTGGGTACGCATATACAGATAGTGATCCTTTGGCAAATCTTCCTCATAGAGGAAAAAAGAAACATATGGAGTTTAATTGGGACTGGGGCCTTCGTTTTGGTCTAGGTTACAACTTTGAACATGATGGCTGGGATATTCTAGGGCGATTTACTTGGTTTGGCACTAGTGGAAGTGACTCTACACGTGCCGGATTAAATAGTTCTGTGATTCCACTTCGTGGAAGTGCATCTATTACAAATGATCCTGCGAATCCTGCGGAGCAAACTCCTTTTGTTTTGTGTACAAGCGCAAAGTCAATGTTTGACTTTGAGTATGATAGCATTGATATTGAGCTGGGTCGAGATGCCTATGTGACTTCAACTATTGCGCTAAGACCGTTTTGGGGTCTAAAGTCTGCTTGGCTGGATCAAAAGCAAAAAACTCGCTACACAGGTGGTGGAATAACTAATTTACCAGGGATTACAATTCTAGGCCTTTTGGGAAACACTGTTCATATTGGTGAGAGTTGTGATTTCTGGGGTCTTGGACCTCGCACAGGGATTGACTCTCGGTGGTATATGGGAAGTGGCCTAAGTATTTTTAGTAATATTTCCGGAGCTCTTCTTTTTGGTTATTTTAACGTTGATCATAAAGAGCGCTATAGCGCTAACCCTGCTGCGCGCATTCACCTGCATGCAAACAGACATGCCTTCTCGCCAACCGTACAGTTCCAAATGGGGATGCGTTATGATACTTATCTACATAACGATCAGCATCACCTTACAATTGGAATCGGATTTGAAGGACAATATTGGTGGAGACAGAACCAGATGCTGAAGATCGATAATTTTTCAGAACTTAAGTATGAAAGATATGCTGAAGATCTCGCCTTTTATGGCATCACGGGAAATGTTAGGTTCGATTTCTAAAGCACAGTCTCCTAACTAATTAAAAAAAAGGCCCTGAACTCAGGGTCTTTTTTTATTTTATAACACTTCTCAAAAGTCCTTTAATATCTATAATTTGCGAATTAATTAAATATTTTTATAAATAAAACTGTACAATTAATTAACTAATTTCGTACATCAGGAATTGGAGGAAGATAACATTTATATGGCAGCTTCCGGTAACGACTTTGCGGATCTCAGGGAAGAGAAGGGCAGTTAGAAGCAAGAAAGTAAATAAAATATAATAATTTATAAAAAAATTGTTTCATTTATTTAGGCGTTATCATTATAGAAAAAATTAAGGCAAAAAAAGCTAAAAATAACCCGCATGAGGAAAAAAATGAAAGTGAGCATGTTGAGAAAGATCTCAATCGCCCTTGCATCCCTTGTGGCATTATCCGGAACTGCTTTTGCGGCTATGGATATGGACTCTCGGGTAACGCAACTTGAAAATCAAATGCAGCAAGTGCGTACCGAGACTGCCATGGGAACTTATGGTGCACAAACAGCTACAGCTCGAGTAGAAGTCGACGGCTATGGCTGGTTCTTCACTTTTGACGTGCTCTACTGGCACGCTAAAGTTGGTGGAACAGAATTCGCTTATACGGATCAAGATCCATTCGGTCAACTTCCTACTAAAGGTCGTACAAAAGATATCGACTTTGAATGGGATTGGGGTCTTCGATTTGGGCTTGGTTACAACTTTGCACATGATGGATGGGACCTTAGAGGACAATATACTTGGTTTGACACCAATGGGAGTGACTCTACCCGTGCTGGACTAAATAGCTCAGTGATCCCACTTCGAGGGTCATCAACTATTGTTGCAATACCAACCGCTTTAGGGCGGGGGTTTTTGTATTCGGCAAGTGGTAAATCACAGTATGATTTTGAGTATAGCGCTATTGACCTAGAGCTTAGTCGTGCCTACTTTATTAGTGGGAAGTTATCTTTCAGGCCTCATTGGGGCTTAAAGACTGCTTGGATTGATCAAGAGCAAATCACTCGGTATACTGGTGGTGCAATTAGCTCATCCAACACCGACAGTTTAGGTCTTGAGGGAAATACTGTTCATGTTAAAGATGATTGCGACTTCTGGGGTCTTGGACCACGTGTTGGTGTAGACTCTAGGTGGCACTTAGGTTACGGCTTTAGCATCTTTGGTAATATTGCAGGAGCCCTTCTTTTCGGTCACTTTGACGTTGAACACAAAGAACGCTTTAGTGCAAACACAAATAACAGGATCAAGCTTACCGCCAACCGTCACGCATTCTCGCCAACAGCGCAAATGCAACTCGGTCTTCGGTATGACAGGTTTATCCACAACAATACACAACATATTGGTGTGGGACTTGGATTCGAAGTGCAGTACTGGTGGAGACAAAACCAGATGCTTAAGATTGATGACGCTCAGGTACTCAAATATGAGAGATATTCTGATGACGTTAGCATGCACGGACTTACTTTAGATATCAAATGGGACTTCTAAAGTAAACCGGAGCAAATACAATCCTACAAAAGACGAGACTCTTGAAGAGCCTCGTCTTTTTTTATGTTAGAGTACCCGATTCTACCTGTCGACAAAAGAGGGGCTTGTCTACAAAAGTTAACAATTTAGTGTTTATTTATTTGTGGTTAAATAACTTAACTTAAGTTAATCATTTTGTTGCGTTTTTGTGTAATATTTATAAATCCTGAAAAATCTTATAAAAAAAATTGAATTAATCTAAAAATTAGAATATCATTAGTTTTCATGTAATGAAGGATTAAAGCTAAAGGTATGCTGTTAGAGGATTTTATAAAAAAGTCGGGATTGAAGAAAAAATCTTTTGCTCAATCAGTCGGGATTAGTACAACGAATCTATGGAAAATCTTGAAAGGAATTACTAGGCCATCTTTAAAAACTGCGCAACGTATTGAAGAGTTCACGGAAGGAAGGGTTTCTATGCAAGAAATGCTATTTGGAAAGTCTTCAAAGAAACTGAATATGAAACCTTCAGTGGAAAGACGTCTTTCTGAATTAGAACATCGTGTTAAAAAGTTAGAGACTTCGGAGGATTGCGAAGAGATCTAATTTTCAATCCTAATTAAACCCCGGAGTGCCATTTATTTCCGTTTGTTTTACTACGCTGATATAATCTCAAAGTTAGAATAATTGGTCGCTAAAGGTTGCTTAGTTATTTCTATTTTATTAATCATAACTGGCAGGGGTTCTTTTTTTAAGCATGCGACGAGGGTATCACTTCCCTCCCCTGCAACACAAATTTCTACATTTCCATTGGGAAGATTTTGAACATATCCTTTAAGCCCTAAACGGTCAGCATGCTCTTTCGTCTTTGCACGAAAAAATACTCCTTGCACCGTTCCGGTAACAACAATATGCGTTTCAGTTAAAATTTGTTTGTCCCCAGTCATATTCTCGAATATGTTTTTCAACTTCCATTAGGTTTTTTGAACGATTTAATGATTCACGCAGCTTTTTTGTTCCTGTCCCACTTCTTAAATACCAACATCCAATTCTTCGCATGTCCTGGAGAGCCTTTCGGTCGGTTTGATAGGAACTAATAAAAGCCATATGATCGAGAAGGTGAGTTTTCACATCAGGGGTCAAAGGTGAGATTCCATTGTCAAGCCTCTTGATATTTTCTGCAATCCAAGGCTTTCCAAAGGTTCCTCGAGAAACCAAGATAGCATCACAATCCGTTTGCTCAAAAAGGGCAAGGCCCGCCTTAGCATCGAAAACGTCCCCATTCCCCACCACTATGATCGAGTTGGCAGCTTTCTTTGCATCTTTGATATGATTCCAATTTGCTTTCCCAGTATATTTTTGCTGCCGAGTTCTTCCATGGATTGAAATGGCTTCTGCCCCTGCCTCTTCTGCGATCTTCGTAATAAGAGAGGCATTGATGTTATCATCATCCCAGCCAGCACGGATTTTTACGGTAACAGGAATAGTAACTGCCGCAACCATATTAGCAATGACCTCCCCTATTAACTCTGGATTTTTTAGCATTCCACTCCCACTTCCATCTTTTGTTACTTTATCAACGGGGCAACCACAGTTCAGATCGACAACATCAAACCCAAGCTCTTCGATAATACGTGCGCAGGGACCTGCTAGTTTGGGTTTGCTTCCACAAAGTTGTCCTCCAATCGGTCGCATTGAAAAGTCATAATCAAGGAGATGATAGGTCGATGGCTCATGCCTGATGAGGGCATCCATTTTGACCATTTCACAAAACATGAGTCCCGGCTGGTAACGAGCTGCCATTTGGCGAAAAGGGTAGTCAGAACATCCTGCCAAAGGGGAATAGAAAACATTTGAGGGAAGTGAGAGCTTCCCAATTTTTAGCGGTTTTATATACTTTTTCATAGCATAAGAAGGAGACGGATCAGACCCCACCTAATAAATTGGAGAAGAAAGAATCCAAGGATAGGGCTGAGATCCAAGACTCCACCAATTGGGGGAATAATACGACGAAAAATATTTAGGTAGGGATCGGTATAATGAGCAATAAAGCGGAAAAAGGAAGTGTGCTGAAAATTTACAAACCAAGATCCAAATATCCGAATGATTATCATGATGGTATAGATTGAAATTAGTAAATTGATCGTACGAATTAAGTAATACATATATATATATTTTATCCAAAAGGGAGAAAAATTTCCATGCTTTAATTTTTCTTTTCCTTCCTTTATACTTGTTCTCATGGAAATTGTAGGAATCCAAAAAGAATCTACCTTTTATCGTCTAGCCTATTTATCTATGGTAAATGGGGAGATAAGTATCGAATGTTTGGAAAAGGAAGAAGGGACTCCCCGTTTAAAAAAAGATGTTTATTCTGTATCTGGAATCGATGGGCAAGACCTTCTCATTCGCCATCTAGTCACTCCACTCAAAAAAGTTAGAGCCCTTCATAAAACACTCCCTTTTCAATTAGAATCTCTGATCCCTTATTCTTTAGATGATGTTGTTGTCAAACCGATCTATGATATTAAAGAAAAAGAAACAGAGGCACACTTTTTTACCGTACCACGCAAAACCCTTCAACAGCATATCTCTTCCTTTCAAAAAGAGGGTATTGATCCTGAATGGGTTTCTGCTATTCCAATGGCCCTTTTCCGTTTTGCAATATTTGCTTGTCCCAATGAATCGAGTCTCGTAGTTTTTCACATTGGAGTAAAGAAGATTGAGCTTGTTTTTATTCAAGAGGGTAATATTCTAAGCCATATCACTTTGCATATTGGTTCTAAAGACCTTAACGAAGGTGATAGTGCGACAGTTGTAAGCAAATTAAAGCGAGAGGTCGATAGAGCTTTTTGTTTTTTTGCTCATAAGGAGCAGGAAGGAGGAAACAGAAAGGTTCTTTTTTGTGGTGAAAGAACCAAAGAAGTAGAAAATCTTTTAAAAGGAGAAGAAGGTTCATTAATTTCTCCTATCGAGATTGAAGGGCATCGAGGATTTAATGGGGAGACCGTCACTCCTTATGCAATTCCCATCGGGCTCGCAATAGATGCGCTAAAAAATGACTCTTCTAGCATTCAATTCAGACAAGAAACGTTTATTTCTAGGCGCTCTTTTTCTTCGATTAGAAGGGGACTCATTCAAGGAGGAGTTTTAGCTGGTGTTCTCTTTGCTTTAACACTTTTTTGTTCAGAACTTTATTTTCAAAAAAAAGAAAAGGCTTTAACAGGCTATGTAGAAGAATTAATATCTCATTATGAAAGAGAAATTCCATTTCTTACAGGAAGAGTTGAGGGAGGCTCTCTTGAGAAAATATTATCCGATTTAAATCGGAGATTACGCCCCCCAAAAAATGAGGAATTTTTTTATACTTCTCCACCTTTAGTAAGTGATCTTCTAGCCTTTATATCCTCTCATCCAAAGCTGAAGGGGATGGAAGTTAAGGAATTAGATTATGAGTTAAAAAGCTATCCTTCTCTTTCGAAGCCAAAGAATACCTATCGTCCAAAAGTTCGTCTTAGCTTTGTCTCCAAAGAGGCAAAAAAAGCTCGGGAATTTCATGATGCGGTTATTGATGATGAAACATATATTGATAAGGATGGAGAAATAGAATGGAAACGAAATGAAGACGAATATGAAATTGCCTTTTTCCTTCGCACTTAAAATTGAACCTAAACTTAGCATCCAAAAAATAGGCTGGATTTGTGGATTTTATCTCTTAGCTATAATCCCCTTGGGTTTTTTACTTATCCATCTAATGCATCGAAATACTCAGCTGGAAAATTTTGAAAGTTCCATCGATCATTTGGCCATTCGGATGGAACGGATGAAAGATATTCAAAGGGATCGGAATGCTTTTATGAATCAATATGGAGAAGTTGATCAGTATTTCATTGATCATGTGGTAGAGTCAATGGTTTTATTGAAAGGAGAGGTTGATGCCCTTAAACTTGTTTATAGCCATCCTGCATTTCAGTCGTGTGCAAATGTGAAGAATCGATTGGAGAAATTAACTAAGGGTAAGAACCGAATCATTTTTTCAGAGAGAAATCGAGAGATCATTAAAGGAATTGAAGAGATAGAACTCTCCCAAGGATACCCCGTTGAAATTAATACAAATGATTTAAGAAATATCTTATCTGTGGTCGAAGGGGTCCCTATTGGCAATGAAAAGCCCCCTATTGGTCGCCCACAACTTGTTATTCGTAAGTTTCATTTAAATAAGAAGAAACTTGCAGAAAGAGAAACATATCTATTAGAAATGCAATTAATAAAGAGAGGAACTTTGAAATGAGAGTAAAAATAATTTTTATCGTTGCTTCCTTAGGATTTCTTTTAGGATGTGGAAATCAACAAAAGAGAAATCAAGAACGGATGACGAGCATTCAAATTGTCGATAGAAATGGTTTTAAAGAAACAATTAGTTCTCATGATCGTTTAAATATCTATGAAGCAACCGATTTTCTCACGCCGCAGCCCTATCAAAAAGTGAACCGGATGTTTGCACGTAATGAAAATGGAAAAACGCTCTCAAAATTGACAACTTACCACGATAATGGTGAGCTTTGGCAGTATTTAGAAGTGATAAATGGAAGAGCCTGTGGTATTTATCGAGAATGGCATAACAACGGTGTTTTAAGGCTAGATGTTATTGTTATCGAAGGACTTGGGGACTTGAATGAAGAAGCTCAAATAGGCTGGGTCTTTGATGGAACGAGTCGCGCTTGGGATGAAAAGGGACATCTCCTTGCTGAGATCAACTATGAAAAAGGAAAACTTCAAGGTAATGCAAACTACTATCATCCCAACGGACATATAAGTAAGATCATTCCCTACGAAAATGATCTGATCGACGGGGAGCTTATTTATTATGATGAAAAAGGAAAAGTCGTTGGAAAGACTCCTTATAGAAAAGGGAGACGGGATGGAATTGCTACCTATAAAGGGGATAGGTTGCAACCGAGCTATTCTGAAGAATACCATGATGATCTTCTTATGGAAGCAATCTATCATGATTATTCTGGAAAAATCATTGAAAGAATTGAAGAAGGAGCTGGAAAGCAAGCCATTTATGTCAATGGATCCCTCCATTCCATTCGAGAATATAAACAAGGAATCCCTGAAGGTGAAGTCAAGCTTTTTGATACAGAGGGAAAATTAAAAACTCTCTTTCATATCAAGGATGGCATGCAACATGGAGAAGAATGGGTTTATTATAAAACAGCACAAAGCGAAAAGCCCCAACCCAAACTTTATATGGAATGGTATGAAGATGCTATTCATGGCATTTGTCGAACTTGGTACCCTGATGGAGTCCTCGAGAGTGAAAGGGAAATCATGAATAATCAAAAGCATGGAATTTCTTCTGCTTGGTATAAAGATGGATCGCTCATGCTGATTGAAGAATATGAAAATGATAATCTCGTAAGAGGATCCTATATGAAAAAAGGGGAACCCAAGCCGGTTTCATCCATAGAAAATGGAGAAGGAACAGCGACCCTGTATGATAAAGATGGTTTCTTTATCAAACGGACCCTTTATAGAAAAGGGCAAGTTGTCGATGAATTCTAAAAGTGAGATTAGGAGAGCTTTCATTAAGAAAAGAGAGGCGATTTCAAAGGAAAGACGAGAGAAAGCCTCTTTAGCCGCAGAGGAAAAGCTCCTTGAAAGACTTTCTACTTATTCTCATATTCTCTCTTTTGCAAGTAAAAAAGAAGAAATTAACCTATCACCCTTGAATGAAATACTTGCAAAAGAAGGGCGCCTGCTTCTCCCAAGATTGATTTCTGAAACAAAAATGGCTCCTTTTCAAGTCAAAGCACCCGATCAACAATTAATTCTCCACCCTAAATGGAAAGTCTTTGAGCCTGACCCTAAGCAGTGCCCTAAAATTTCCCTAGAAAAAATTGACTGCGTCATTGTTCCAGGGATTGCATTTGATCAAGGGCATGGTCGTCTAGGTTGTGGAAAAGGGCATTATGATCGTTTTCTTGCTCAAGTTTCTTGCCCAACAATTGGAGTGGGTTTTAAGGAGCAAATTTTAGAGACCCCTTTTCCCCATGAAAATCACGATATTCCACTGACTGAAATCTATCTTTTTTAATATTTATAATGAGGTTGGTTTCTTTCGAAGTCTCGGTGCGGCTTTGGCTGTGAATCTGCGCCACACTTTTTTCTTCCACGTGAACTTTGTGCGTAGACAGTAGCATTTTGAGCGACCTTTGTGACAGTTCCATATTCATCCCCATTAGGGCAAGTAAAGACGATGGTATAAGGTCCTTTCGAATAATCCTTCGCATCAAAAAAGCTATCCTGCCACTTGATGACGTGAGAAGCATTGACTTCCAACGAGGTAAGCTCTACATCAGATCCTGAATAAATCGTAGCATTTAAGGTATAGAGACTATCATTATTAATGATAATTGTTACCCCATAAAGAGAGGTAAAAAAGAGGGTAAAGAGAACGAATGCAAGCTGTCTCATGGGGGTCCCCAAATAGGATCACCAGGGGATTGCGATGGATCTGGCGGGCCTACTGAGCCTGAAGGCTCATCTTGGAAAGGGGATGTTGGTGTAAAGGGGGTTGTCTGTTGCTGTTTAGAAGCACCTTCTTTATCATCTTTCTTTTTTTCTGGCTGACAATACCGGTCTCCAGAGGAAGAAAGAGCGCTAATCGTTGCCCCTTGTTGAACACCACTCAAGACTCCAAATTGTTTTCCATCCTTGCAAGTAAAGATGACGGTATAGGGAGTTTGCGACCACACATTGGCTCCAGAATAGGAGTCTTGCCAGGTTACTTGCTGTTGAGAATTAATTAACAGCTTTCCCCCACTACTCCCATCGGCAGCAATGACTTCAGCTCTTAATGGAAAGGGGCTGTCGTTCATAATTCGGACAGATCCTGCAAATAGCGTTGTAAAGCTAAAAAGCAATAGGGCAAAAATGACTTTCATTTTTATCCTATTCAACATGGGCCCACTTAAAATCTATATTTCCCATTGTTGTGAGAACGACATCTTTGAGCTGCTTATCTTGAATGTAAAGTAGCGTATAGTGGAAAATTGGAATGACTGGCATTTCCTTCATTAAAATTTCCTCGCTTTGGGCAAGCATTGCAAGGCGCTCTTCAGTTGTTTGACAATTGAAAGATGTTTCTAGAAGTTCAGTATAGCTAGGGTTTTCCCAATTGGTATTATTTGTTCCTGCATCTTTAGATTTAAAAACTTCAAGAAAGTTAATAGGGTCATTAAAATCGGCGAACCAACTCCCAAGAGAGAGAGTATAAGCTTTCTTTGAAACTCGATCGAAGAAGACTTTACTCTCTACAGCTTCTAGCTTCACTTGAATGCCAAAGGCTTGGAGCCATTGATCTTGGAGAGCTTGAGCTATAAGGTGATTCCGCTCCGCTGAGGCATATAGCAATGTTATTTCAGGTAGTTTCTCAAGGGTTGTACCAAGCTCACCTAATGCTTCATTAAAGAGCTCTTTGGCTTCATCTATATCTGCATCATTAAAAAGAGGGGTTCTATGTAATTCCATTGCTGTTGGAACGATGCCTGTAGCGGGGATTTGATTTCCTTGAGCGATATGATCAACAATAGCTTGACGATCTACAGCAAAACCAAAAGCCCTTCTAAGCTTTTTTGATTCAAAAGGGGAATTTTCAACATTGACTCGGATCCATTGTGTAGCAAGAACGGGAACGGTTTGGAGTTTTTTTTCGGCTTTTAAAGCTTCAATGGCATCAATAGGAATAGTAGAAAATGGAGAGCCTCCCCAACTTAAATTTTGAGTATCAAACATTTTAAAACCAGTGGCTTCAGTAACCATAACCATTTTAAGACTTGCTAAAGATACAGCTTTTTGGTCCCAATAGCTTGGACTTTTCTTTGCTTCCAATGTGTTGTGATGCTTCCATTCGCTCAGATTAAATGGTCCATTGCCAACATATGTTGTTTCTTTTTCAGCCCACCGGGGATTAGAACGATCCACTTTGCTATTCACAGGAAAATAAATTGGATTAGCAACGAGATCTAGAAAATAAGGAGTAGGGTGGTTAAGTGTAACTACAAGTGTTTTTTCGTTTGGCGTTTCGATACCGACCAAACTTAGTGGGAGTTTGCCAATTTTTGCCTCTTGAGCATTTTTAATGACATAGAGCATATTTGCATTCGGAGAATTGAAATCGGAAGAGAGGCTTTTTTTCCACGCATAAGCGAAGTCATAAGAGGTGACTTCATCACCATTTGACCACTCACAATTGCGAAGTGTAAAGGTATAGGTTTTTTTATCGGAAGAAAGCTCAAACTTTTTAGCAATAGCAAGGGAGGTGCTTCCATTTTTATCGATTCTTGTCAGACCATCCATAAACATGCGGATAAGGTTTATATCATTAAGCCCACGTGCTTTTCGAGGGTCTAGTGTAGAAGGATCATTTGTAATATTAATCGTAATTTGTTGAGTTGAACCCTTCGCAGCGTGAGAAGATGAACTAGCGCTCCGTTTACAACTTGTTAGAGATAAGGCTAGGAGTGGAATGAGAAATGCAGCTTTTATTAGTCCTTTCATAGAAATCCTCGTTGCTGTTCTAGAAACACCTTAAAAAATATTAATTTAGTGTGATAAGGTATTTTTTGCACGTACTTTTTGGTATGAGCCAATTGCAAAATTCCCGGTTATTCGATTTTTTAGGAGTTTTGGCCGAGTTGGTCCTAAAATACAAACTCACATACCCTTTAGGGTAGGGTGATTGTGTTTTATGGCCAAATCGGTTAAAAGAACCAAAAAGCGACCACCGGGAATTTTGCAATTGGCTCATATATGTACTTTATTAGCAAGATAGCGACTCCCATTCTTAATACTCCCCATTTTAACGAGGTATTTGGGAAGTCTCTCCCTTTTGATGATAAGCAGCTTGTGCGGGCTGTGGAGATGATAGCCTTCCCAAACACACTCTTCAAGGTGATGGAGAGAAAAAAGGACCATATTTTGGAGGTGACAACAAAAGAGTATCCCTCTTCCATTCCTCTTTATATTGATGACCGGTCCGGATCATTTCACCTTGAACCGAAAGAAAGAAAAAAAGAGCTTCCTCCTCCTGGAGAGATTATAAATAAAATGAAGGAAAGGATTTCCCTTCCCTATGTTTGGGGAGGAAACTTTAGCGCGGGCATTCCAGAGTGGAAGACCCTTTATCCTCCAAAGAAAAAGATTTCCCCTTTAGAAGAGACCCATTGGACTTTTCATGGCTTAGATTGTTCAGGACTTCTTTATGAAGCAACGAATGGTTGCACTCCCCGAAATACAGGTGATCTTATGACCTATGGGAGAGAGGTATTCTTAGAAGAAATAGGCCCTCTTGACCTGATCCTTTTTCCAGGACATGTGATTATTGCTCTTGATAATCAAGAGGTCATTGAAAGTAATCATACTTATGGAGGAGTGAGAACAAACCCATTAGATCAACGTCTATCAGAGATCGAAGAACCTATAACGTTTCGTCGCTTTCATCCAGCCTTTTTTCAAACTCTGAAAGGAGACGTTTCAAGTTAGCATCAGTTTCCCGTATTTCTCTTTTCCCTTTTGGGGCATTCTTCTTTTCCTTTCTCAAGATAAGCGTTACAAAATCTTCGATTGATAGAGTTTTTGCTCCTAAAAATGCCCCCTTTTTTGAAAGCTCTCGATCCGATGTAACAAGTGTTGTATTTTTAGCATTCCACTCCAAAATTTCTAAAATATACTGATCAGCAGATAGATTTTTTGGAGAAAAGCTGACCTCTAAGTTTGTCAGCTTTCTTTTCGATGCAAAGTGGTTTGCATTTTGATAGTGACTGTCAAAGATGAGCAAAATATGAAGTTTAAGACTTCCTACTACATGATCTAAAAGGGTGATAAATTCTTCCCGTTTTTCTTCGAGAGGAAGAATTTCTTCTTCAAGCTTGAAAAAGAGGTTGTATCCATCGATGAGATATCGCACGCTATTTTGATATTAATAAAGTTTCAAGTGTAGGAGCAATTTTATCGAGAGCTTTTCTTCGGTGAGAAATTTTGTTTTTTGTTTCCTCATTGATCTCTGCAAAGGTTTTGTTATAGTCGTACTTGAGAAAAAGAGGGTCATAACCAAACCCTTGGCTTCCACGAGGTGTTAAAAGAAGAGAACCTTCACAAAGTCCTTTGACTTGCATTTGAATTCCATCAGGGGAAGCAAGCGCGAGAGCACAAACATAATAACCAGTCCGTTCGCTTTCTTGCAGAGGATCTAATGCTTTAATTAATTTTTTCCGGTTTTCTTTATCTGTAGCATGTTCGCCAGCATAGCGAGCACTCTTGATTCCAGGTGCATCGCCCAGTGCAGGTACGACAAGGCCAGAATCATCGGCAATCACCCACCGTTTCAAGGCTTCCGCAGCATGCGTTGCTTTGATAAAAGCATTTTCTTCAAAGGTTGCCCCTGTCTCTTCTGGAGGTTGATAATCTGGAAAGTCCAATAAAGAGAGAAAATCAAAAGGGTATTGAGGCTTTAAAATTGCTCGTATTTCACGGATTTTGTGAAGATTCTTTGATGCTATGACAATTTCCATACATTTTCCTAGTAATTTGAAACTCATCTTAAATGGTTTCGAAATAATTCCGCAAGTCAGAGATTATAAATGGCTTTCCTTGGATTAACACCTTATCTCCTTTTTTGTGTCCCATTAAGCTTTGTGCAAGTTTTGACTGAAAAGATAGGATATATTTTTCTGGATCAGCTTCCCATGGGCCTAGGAGAGTGTAAGAGATCTTTTTCCCCTCATCATCATGGAAGTCGACAACAACACCCACGCTAACTTGATTGGTATCGACATCGTCTTTGGTGAGGATTCTTGCTTGATTGAATTCTCTTGATAGAGTTCGTAGCTCGCTTTGGAGACGCTCCCGCCTCTCTTTGGCAGCTTTAAATTCTGCATTCTCCCTTAAGTCCCCAAGAGCTCTTGCCTCTTCAATTTCCTTAGCATTGTCCACTGTTTCAACCGTAGAGATTTCATGGATACGAGATTTAATCTTATTATACCCTTCTAAAGTTGTCCAAATAACTATCTCATCCTCTTGGCTATCATTGGTATATTTTTTCCCCATTTTTGCGAGTGAGGGGTGAACGACTTCGGCTAGAGAATGGAAAATTTTAATGTCATGTTCTGTCAAGCTTTGGCATTTTGTTGATAAAAGGAGGAATTCTTGAACAGTCTCTTTCGAGCTATTTTGGAAAACTTTTCGAACGTTATTGTATCTTCCAGTTGTTAAGAAAGTGAGGGTTTTTTTGATAAGATCCCGGTTTCCAGAAGACTGCTCTAATAAGCTGAGTAAAATCAATAGTGATTCAAAAAAGCGGTTTTTCCCTTTCTGATCAGAGAGTGGAAGCTTATCATCTTTCATGAGCTTTTGGAAATACCAGAGAAGAACTTGTGGATATCTACTTGGGAAAGTAAGAAGCTCATCGAGCTTCTTTATGATCTCCTCTTCCTTTTTGAACTTTAGAAGTTCGGTAAGAATATAATCTCTAAGAGGGTTTTGATCGATTTTTAAAAGGAGATTCAAGAAGAAAACAGTCCAATCCTCACGGAGCTTTCGAATATCGAAAAGAGCCCGTTTTTTAAAGGCAACGATTTCGATTTCATTGACAACATCTTCAGGAGAGGTGAATCGAGTAATGAGTTCACGTGTGGGAGAATATTCCTTCCCTTCATTCAAATCCTCCATAAAGAAGTGTAGCTGCAACTCTTGGGCGTCTGTTAGTTCACCTGTTGATAGGGCTTCCTTAAGTTTTTCTTCTAAATCCTTTCGGAATTCCTCGTTCTTTATCGTTTGGGGAAAATCTCTTAAAAAGGTGTAGACAATTTGAATTAAGTTACTAACGTCAGGTTTTTTCTCAAGAGCTTTCTGGAGGCGATCTTCATGTGGGACTTCAGATTCTCGAAGCTTAAAATGCTTTCGGATGTCTTCAGGAGTCTCAATCATTGTATCTTTTTTAACTTTAGTACGGGCTGTTTGCCACCATCTTGCCCACTCTTCTAAAGGAATAACCAGCTCACAAAGTTCCTCTTTAATTTCAGCAGCAGTTAAAGGGCCGAGATCTCTTAACAGAATATGAATCGTTTCTACAGGATTTTTCTTTGCTCGTTCTTCTAACTCATCAGGATTTCCAAATCGGAGTGCTAAAAAATGATCATCAGGTATAGGAATGAGTGTTTTAAAAGCATTTTCAAACGAGAGGTCTTTTTTTCCGCCAACATAATCAAATTCTATGGAAAGTTGCTCTCTTAAAAAAGAGATATCAATAATTTCACCAACACCCCAGCCACCAGAGTGGAAAACAAAATTCCCTTTCTTCATATGGGTTAATAGCTCGTAATTGCTGATAGCTCCTTGAAAATGAGTTGTTTCACGAAGCCCTATCAATCGGATTTTGTCATTAAAAAAAGAGTCATCGGCATTGCGTTGTTTAAGGTAATTAAAAGCAAGGTCACCAAGTTGAGCCGTATTAGTTGTTTGAAGATCAAAGATCAATTTAATGATTTCATGGCCAAGTTCCGTTTCTTTGATTTTTTCCCAAAGGGGAAGGACATTCTCTACATGACGTCCAAATGGAGTTGCAAGCTCCGAATTTTTAATACTTGTTAGTATTCGCTTTAGCTCTTCTCCATCCAGCTCATCTCCCATGCAATACTCTTCCCAAAGGGTAAGAAAAGAAGGATAATCATGGTTTCTGAGATGTTTTTGAAATTGATCTAAATAACTCATCGACATAAAAAGAAATACCTACTTGTTCGTTGAACGGGACTTTGTACTTTTTTGGCTCCGCCTCACCAGTGGTTTCACCGAATCAGAATGATTTTTAATTTTCAGAAATAGCCATTTGACCACTTCATTCAAATCAAAAGGATCCTGCCTCGGAAGAAGCATCGGAAATCTGCTAGCCAAAAAAGTACAAAGTCGAGTTAAAAAGAGTATAGAAATTCTCGCAATTAACTTCAATTGTCTTCTCATAAAAGTAAAAAAATTATTACCTGAAAAGGATTCAAATGGATTATGATGTTGAGTTATGAAGCTTAAGATAAAAAAAGGGTTAGACATTCCTCTTCCTGGGAGGGCAGAGGGTGAAGTAAAGTCTCTTTCTCTTTCACCCACAGTTGCCCTTGATTTAAGTCCTTTTGAGACCCACACATTTACCCTTTTAAAAAAAGAGGGAGATGGGGTGAAGGTTGGGGAGCCTATAGCAGAAGATAAAAAATGCTTGGGAAGAGTCTTTGTTTCACCCGGATCAGGAAAAATAAAAGAGATCGTTAGAGGGTTGAAGCGGCGGATCCTCTATATCGTTATAGAAACCGATCAAAAACAGGCCCCTTTTAAGAATGAGAAGGGAACACTTGAAACATTGATGCAGGGGGGCTTTTTTCCTCATATCCGAATGCGACCCTGCGAAAGGATTGCTCATCCCAATCGGAAGCCTGAGGTGATTTTTATCAAAGCTATTGAATCTGCACCCTATGCTCCGCCAGCCGAGTTGGATGTTGAGGGAAAAGAAGAACCTTTTGCTGCAGGACTGGAGGCTCTTGCAAAACTTTGCCCTATTCATCTTATTCATCGGGAAGGGAGTCCATCCACTTCTTTTACTGGAGCTTCACATGTAGAAGTTCATTCGGCATGTGGACCCCATCCAATTGGAAACCCTTCGATCCATATTAATGCCATTTATCCGATACAGAAAAATGATCAAGTCATATGGACTCTTACAGTTTCTGATGTAATAGCTGTAGGAATGTGGGTCACTTATGGACACTATTATGCTGAAAAAGTCATTAGTATTGCGGGCGAAGGAATTCCTAAAGAGAAAAGAGGGTTTTATCGAGTCAATCGGGGATCCTCTATCGGCGCCACTGTTGGAGAGCTAGGAGAAAATATTCGGGTGATTTCAGGGGATCCTTTAATGGGAGATAAAGTAGAGCCCAAGGATTTTTTAGGATTTTACCATAATGTTATATGTGCTCTTCCTAGTCATAGTGGTCATAGAAGAGAATTTCTCCATTTTTTGAAATTTAACCGCAAAAGTTACACCGCGTCAAGAGCCTATTTTTTTAAGAAAAAGGCCCCTCGATTTACAACGATTCAACATGGAGAAGAACGCCCCTTTATTGATGGCATTATTTACGACAGTGTGATGCCTCTAAAAATTCAAACAATGCCACTTATAAAGGCACTCTTATCTGAGCAATATGAAAAGGGAGAGGCACTGGGCCTTTTGGAAGTGGTTCCAGAAGATTTTGCTCTTCCTGCCTTTATTTGCCCTTCAAAAATTGAAATGCCTGAAATTGTTAAGAAAGGGCTGCAAGGGTACGCTGCTGACCATTTTGATGATTAGAGAACACACCCTAACACTTTGAGGTAATAATTAGGTGCACGAAGTACTATTCTTACCAATAAGAAGTTCTTGTTTTTTCACCATCAAAGAAAGATATACGAGAAGATTAAGAAGACTCTCGTTGCACACTTCTTTTTTTATTCTTCCTTGATTACTTGCTTGAACAAGTTGCTGAAGAAGAGATGTAGTAGGTGTTCTCATACAACCTCAAATAATAACTATTTAGTTTCTGAAAAATCACTTTGTTTAATAATTTCAACATAATACAAGAACTTCATATATAATTACAGTAATAAAATTTATTCTTTACACACCATTAAAATCTTGATCTTTTCTCTAATAATTGCGAAATTAATTAATTTTTAAAACAACAATAGTAATTTTACTTGTTCCATAAACTTTGTCTTTTAGCTTTCATTCTCTCTTTTTCCCTCTACGGAGAGGAGGATGTTTCCTCATTATTTCACGACTTGGCCCTTGTAAATGAGGTCAATAAGGAGATCAATGACGCTCTCCCCTACCATTATAATTATTTCTTGATGGGGGGATACTTTTCCACCCCTTCAGCTCGGATGAATAAGGTGGGAACAGCAGCGATTGGATTTGCCTATGTTCCACCTTATCGAAACTATGCTGCGACATTGCAAGCTTTGGAGCGCCTCGAACTTGGGGTGAATTATACAAGCTATATTGGGATTCCTGATCCTGCTATGGGATCTCTAGGATTTGGCGACTTTACTGATCGTGGGATTAATTTGAAAATTGCACTTCTTCAAAAATTGGATGGGTTTCCTTATTTTCCAGAAATTGCAGTAGGTCTTGAAGATTTTTATGGGACTAAGCGGTTTCATGCCTTTTATGTTGTCGGAACGAAAGAGTTTTTAAATTATAATTTTGAAGCAACTTTTGGATGGGGAAAAGGGAGAATTAAAGGGTTTTTTGGAGGACTTGGGTGGACCCCTTTTAGACAATTTAATATTCCAGTTCTTAATCGACTCACATTACTCGGAGAATGGGATGCAACCGATTATCAAAATCATATTTTCGAACATCCAAAGGGAAGAAAGGTCAAAACAAGGGTGAATCTTGGTCTTACAGTATCGATTTTTGATATTTTGCAACTCAGTATCAGTTCCATTCGAGGAAAGAAGGTCGCCGCTTCTGCTTCTTTGAATTATAACTTGGGAGATAGCCAAGGGTTTTTCCCGAAAGTGGATAACCCTCCCTATTATCGCTCTCCAGTTGATGTTGAACCGGTGGGCTATTTAAGAAGTGAACGGGAACTTTCCCATGAAATGGCCTTTGCTTTTTCTGAGCAGGGGCTGAATCTTTATCGACTTTACTTAACAACAGATGAAAACAGTGGGCGCTCTTTATGGATTAAGATGATTAATAATCGGTATCGGGAGGAAAGGGATATTAAACATCGCCTTGAAAATGTACTATCAGCCCTGACACCATCGAATATTGATTCTGTAATTGTCGTCGTTGAAGCAGATGGTGTTCCTACCCATGAATATCGTTTTAGAAGTGTCGACCTTGTAAGACTTAGAGAGGGGACTATAAGTGATTTTGAATTTCAAACGCTTTCGCCCATGCGGGAACCATCTCCTCCTCCTAATGCATTTGAGGGTACCCTTCTTTATCACCGGTCGAAAGCAATTTGGACCTTTAGTATTCGCCCACGTCTTCTAACTTTTTTCGGAAGTGCTACAGGGAAATTTAAGTATAGCGCAGGTTTTGTTGCAGGTCCCGATGGATATCTCTTTGATCGGTTTTATTATAAGATTCAGGGAGCCTATAATATCAAATCGAGTATGTCAGATGTGGGAGATATGGATATGCTCAACCCTTCCCAAATTTTAAACGTTCGATCCGATAGCGTAAGATATTTTCAGACTAATACAGTTGCTCTTGAGCAGGCCTATATTCAGAGGGGATTTTATATGAGAAAAGGATGGTATGGACGCTTTGCGCTCGGTTATTTTGAGCCAGCCTATGGAGGGGTAGCTGCGGAATTTCTCTATTATCCAGTAGGCTCAAACTGGGGGATTGGTTTTGAGGGTGCTGGAGTCTATAAGAGAAATTATCGGGGCTTTGGATTTACAACAAAAATTCGAAAGTTTGATGGATTTGAACCAAGGTTTGTTCACTTTATCGGATATCAATTTTTTCTAGATTTCTATTACGATATTAAACCTCTTCAGCTTGATTTTAAGGTGAGCCTAGGAAAATTTTTGGCACGAGATGTAGGTGCCCGTTTTGAGCTGGGACGTTACTTTTCCAGCGGATTCCGTTTTTCTGTTTGGTACAGCATGACAAGTGCCCATGACATCGTCAACGGAAGCCGCTATCGTGATAAAGGGATTGCATTTATGATTCCCTTTGATTTCTTCTTAAAGAAGAGTAGCCGGACCTACATTCCTTACGCGCTATCTGTTTGGCTTCGTGATACCGGTGCACGGGCAGCCACAGGAAAAAGGCTTTACAATACCTTGCATGAAGAAAGAGAATCTTACGATAATTAGTGGTCAGTCCCAAAAGTCCTTTTATAATTTGACCTATCTTTTCCAGCCCGGCTGCGCGCTCGATCTCGACAACCCAAATAGGGTTTGCTGTCGATCTCCGCGCTTTGCCGCCCAGAAAAATCTGGGCGCAAATTACCGAAAAAGAACTTATGGGACTAATCCACTGATGGTCAGTCTATAAAATACTAGGAGATGTCAATCACTTTTACATTAAACTTAAGGGTCTTTCCTGCAAGAGGATGATTGAAATCAAGAACCACTTCCTCTTCCTCGAGATTAGCGACGCGAATCAACATTTCTCCAAATTGCTCATCTGAAACAACAAGAAGCGCCCCTTCAAAACGAAGGTCTTCTGGAATCATTTTAGCAGCAACCTTTTTGTAAGCATGGGGATTTACATCTCCATAGGCGTGCTCAGGATTTAGTATAACCTCTTTATTGTCACCAACCTCTAGACCTCGAAGAGCTTCTTCAAGAGCAGGCAGTATTTGATGTGATCCAAAAAGAAAGATGAGGGGATCTTTCCCCACGTTACTATCAATCTGTACGTTATCATCTGAAAACACACTATATTCGATAGCAACTTGCTTTCCGTTTTCTATCATGGTTTCCCCCTCCATTTTTGATGTATATTTTTGACGCCACTACCTAACTTAATGGTGTCACAGATGATTAATTTAGTAAACTGAGGATCTGAGGTGCAGCATAGGTGAAAATGAAATCAGCCCCTGCCCGTTTAATTGAAATAAGTGACTCATAAAGAGTTTGCTCCGCATCAAGAAATCCTTTTTCATGGGCTGACATGATCATGGCATATTCTCCGCTAACATGATAAGCTCCAACGGGAAGAGAGGTTTTTTCCTTAATTGCTGAAATGACATCTAAATAAGGAAGAGCGGGCTTGACCATTAACATATCTGCTCCCTCTTCTTGATCAAGAAGAGCTTCTCTAATAGCCTCATCCCGATTAGAAGGATCCATTTGGTATGTTTTTTTATCTCCGAAAGAGAGTTTGGATTGTATCGCGTTTCGAAAAGGGCCATAGAAAGCAGAAGCATATTTTGCCGTATAAGAGAGGATTGAGGTTTGGTCATGTCCCTCCTTATCAAGGCTTTCACGGATTGCTTTGACCCTTCCATCCATCATGTCGCTGGGAGCCACAATATCGCATCCTGCTTCAGCATAACAGGTTGCTTGTTTAACAAGGGCATCTAAGCTTTCATCGTTCACAATTTCACCCTGCTCATTGACGATTCCATCATGACCATGAGAGGTGAAAGGATCGAGGGCAACATCAACAATCACACAAAGAGAAGGGATCTCTTTCTTAATGTGTTGAATAGCATGTGCGATTAAGGAATCTGGATTCCATCCCTCGCTTCCAATGGGATCTTTTAAGGAGGGGTCGATGACAGGAAAGAGGGCGATAGCAGGAATTCCTTGAGCATGAAGGAGGAGAGCTTCTTTGATGAGTAAATCGATCGATAGGCGGTCGATTCCTGGCATAGCTTCGATAGGGTGACGGATATTTGTCCCTTCTAAAATAAAGAAAGGGACGATAAGGTCACTTGCATGAAGAGATGTTTCTTGCACTAGTGAGCGGATTGCTGGAGATTTTCGATTCCGCCTAGGTCGCTTTAATAAGTCATATCGAGTACAATAAGTCATATTTGAAAGGATAGTCGATCAAAAATTGTTTGACCAATAGAAAAGAACGTTTAGGGATTCCCCCAAAGTGTTATAATGCCGCCCCCTATGACCATTATCTTCATGTAAATATTTCTTTTTGAAAGAAAGGTTACCAAAAAAGAAAAAAAAAGTTAAACTCCTTTCTTTTGCGAGCCGAAAAATAGGAGCTGAAGCATGTTGAATGACTATGAAGAATTTTCTGAATCGCAGCTTAAAAGCATAAAGCGTTATGTTACGAGCACGACAAGCCATATCTTTTGCCTTCGAAACCTTCCAGAGGTCATTAAAGGGGCACTTTTTTCTCGGTATTCAAGATCAAGCTTAGGACTTCGATCTCTCCTCTTAAAAGAATTTATTTTAAACGAGGAAACAGCATTTGCTTCTATTTCAGGACAAAAAGAAGAAGAGAGTGAAAATGAACTAGAAGATCAAAGCGTTGCTATAAAAAAAGCGCAGAACTTTTATGACCGAATTCTCGATGGTTATGGAGACGACTCAATTGGAGAGCTCGGTGGAGCACATCTTGCTATTGAAAACGTTTCCATGATTGCTGCTAAAATGATTGAAGACTCTCGAATTGGGGGTTCTCCCCTTGAAAAATCGACCCGTTATATCTATTTCGACCAAAAATATGAAGGAGAATATCTTTTCTATCGGGAACCGATCCTAATGACCTCTGCTTATCGTGATCACTATGTTGAGATGTGTAATCACCTTTTTGAAGTTTACGGGAAGCTAATCCCCCCCCTTACTGAACAAATGGAAAAGGACTTTCCCAAAGAACACGATGTTTCTAAAGTGGCTTATACCGCAGCTCTTAGAGCAAAGGTTTTAGACTGCCTGAGAGGTCTTCTTCCAGCAAGTGCCCTTACAAATATGGGAGTTTATGGAAATGGGCGGTTTTTTGAAATGCTTATTCAAAAACTCAACTGCCATAACTTATCAGAACTTCAAGAAATTGCCCGCACTTCACATCAAGAACTTTCAAAAGTCATTCCCTCTTTTGTCCGCCGTGCTGACCTTTCTCATAAGCATCAAAATAGCTATGCTGAATTCCGGGATAAAATGAGTGAAGAGTTTCACCTAATGAGTGATCAATATACGTCATCTATTCCTCCACTTAGCCAACCGATGGTACGGCTCGTCAACTCTGATCCTGAAAGCCCAATGAAAGTAGCAGCTGCTCTCCTCTTTAGTCAATCGAACTGTGGCTTGATGGAACTTCAAGAGATGTGTCGCACTCTTTCAAAAGATGAGCGCTCCCGTATTTTAGAGGGAGCTTCTGCTTTTAGGCAAAACCGGCGGCATAAGTCACCCAGAGCTCTTGAGCATGCAGAATTTACTTTTGAAATCGTTGCTGATTATGGCATTTATCGTGATCTTCAGCGTCACCGAACACTCACTCAAGAGAGGCAGCTCCTCTCATGTGATCTTGGCTATTATATTCCTAAAGAAATTATCGATACCGAAATGGAAAAAGACTATCGTGAAGCAATGGATAGAGCCAAAACAATTTATGACGAAATCTCGGGGGAACTCCCAGAAGAAGCTCAATATGTTGTTCCAATGGCTTACAATATTCATTGGTACTTCCATATTAACCTCCGTTCTCTCCAATGGATGTGTGAGCTTCGCTCCTCGCCAGCTGGACATCCTATGTATCGCTTTGTAGCACAAGAAATGGCAAAGCAAGTTTCTCATACGTTTCCTGAGTTTGAGCGCTTTTTTAAATTTGTCGATTATGATGGATATGAGCTTGGGCGACTAGGGCAAGAAATTCGAACCGTGGAAAAAATGAAGCAATGACTAAAAAGGTTGGAAGTGTTTTTGGAGGGACCCTTCTTATCACCGGAAGTTGTATCGGTGCTGGGATGCTTGGCCTTCCAATCCTGACTGGAATTCCTGGGTTTTTTCCTTCTTCAGCCATGTTTATTATTGCCTGGCTCTTTATGCTCACTACAGCGATCTTAATGGTTGAGATCTTGGGTTGGTTTGATAAACCTGTGAACCTCATTTCTATGGTTGAACATACCCTTGGCTCGGTTGGTAAAACTCTTTGCTGGTTTCTCTATCTTTTCCTCTTTTATGCCCTCCTTGTTGCTTACATGTCGGCCAGTGGCAATCATGTCTCCTTGTTTATTGAAAGCAACTTTCACCTTCCCTTACCTAATTGGGCGGGTTCTCTCTTCTTTGTGATTGTTTTTGGGTGGATGGTCTATCTAGGGACCAAACCTGTTGATCACCTCAATCGCTATCTCATGTATGGAAAAATTCTCTCCTTTATCCTCCTTATTGTCCTAGGGATTCAATACATTGTCCCTCGCTTCCTTCTCCGCTTTCAACCGAAATATGCTCTTTTCACCTTCCCTATCCTCATCATCTCTTTTGGTTTCCATAATATGGTCCCGGTTCTCATGAAGTATATGGGAGGAGACCGCAAGAGAGTACGGAAATCAATTTATGCAGGGTCTTTCTTAACAGTTTTTATTTATATCATTTGGGAAATCGTCACCCTTGGTGTTCTCCCTTATGGAGATATTTTCCATAGTTATAAAATCGATGTTGATGCAGCCCAAGCGCTGCGCACCTATCTTGGATCGAGTTTTATTGGTTATTCAGCACAAAGTCTTGCCTTTTTTGCGATCCTTACTTCCTTCCTTGCTCAAGCCCTCAGCTTAACCAACTTCCTAAGCGATGGCTTTAAAATCAAATACAAAGAACGGGAAAATATTTGGATGTGTCTTCTTGCCCTTCTTCCCCCTCTCGCTTTTTCGATCCTCTTCCCCGATTTTTTCTTTCAAGCATTAAACTTTGCTGGTGGAATCTGCGCTGTTGTCCTCTTCGGTATTTTCCCTGCGCTCATGACCTGGATTGGTCGCTACCAGAAAAGGAAGCTCCTTCCCGATCGTGTCCCAGGTGGACGTCCTCTCCTTATTTTGATCTTCCTCATTGCTTGCTTTATCTTCTTTGATCAGTTCACCACAATGCTAAACTTTAATTTCCTTCCCAAACCCTAGGAATGAAAAATGAAAAAGCTATATACTACTCCAAGTACTGTTGGTAAGAGATATGAAAATTAATCATTATATTGGGGGAATACTACTTGTTGCGGGAACAACAATCGGAGCTGGGATGCTTGCCCTTCCCGTAATGACTTCATTTGTCGGCTTTGTTCCCTCAATTTGCATTTTTCTTTTGTGTTGGCTAGTGATGCTAGTAACAGCATTTTTTTTCCTTGATGTGAACCTAGCTGTTGAAGGAGAGCCGAATCTTATCTCAATGGCAAATAAGATGTTAGGAGGCTGGGGCAAAGGTCTCAGTTGGGTAGTTTATCTTCTCCTTCTATATTCATTAACAGCTGCCTATATTTCGGCGAGCGCCCCCTTGTTTGTATCAGCCATTAAAGTAACAACTGGATACACACTGCCCCCTTGGCTTGCCCCCTTTTCCCTTCCTATTATTTTTGGCTTTTTTATCTACTTAGGGACACTAGGAGTAGACTTGATTAACCGTCTATTGATGGTAGGGCTTTCCGTTTCCTATCTCATTCTTGTAGGATTTTTACCCGAGCATGTTGACGGGAATCTATTAGCACATATCGATTGGAATCCAATATTGATTACTTTTCCTGTTGTGATTACCTCGTTTGGGTACCACATCATTATTCCAAGTTTAACCACATATATGAATCATGATAAAAAACACCTCAGACTCACATTGATCCTTGGAAGTCTTTTACCTCTTATCATTTATCTTTTGTGGGAGGTTCTCATTTTAGGGATTGTTCCGATTCAGGGAGAATATAGCCTCACAAGGGCTTGGCAAACAGGAGCTTCCGCAACACAGCCGCTTACGCAAATACTTAAAAATAAATGGATTGTAATCGGTGCAAGCTTCTTTTCGTTTTTTGCAATTGTCACCTCATTTTTGGGAGTGACACTGAGTCTTTCAGACTTTTTAATGGATGGTTTTAAGATAAAAAAGACATGGGAGGGGAGGCTTCTTGCCTGTTTGTTGACATTCATCCCCCCTCTTATTTTTGTCTTAACCTATCAAAGGGGTTTTATTATTGCCCTAGAATATGCAGGAGCATTTGTCGCGATCCTTTTGATTTTCCTTCCTGCAATGATGGCATGGAAGTTAAAAACCCCAAAGTTTTATGGAACGCTCGGAGGGAGAATTCTTTTATGCTTCATCATGTTATTTGCCTTTTTTGTCATTGTTGTAGATCTCTTTCAACAGTGGGGAACATTTAAGCCTCTTATTGGTACCCGTTCATGGGGCTTGATTCCCTATGAAACAAGTTATAGCACCCCATCTTTCAAATCCTACTCCTCCCCTATAGCGCCTGCGGCTATGGGGTCGTCGTCGGCTTTGAAATCTGTGGCACTATCCCCTGACTTCATAGGGAATACACCCCCTGAACGTGTACACTTATTGCGAAATATTTTTCATGAAATTTAAATTAGTGACAGAATTTAGTCCTGAAGGGGACCAACCAGAAGCTATTCGCCGCTTGAGCGAAGGGATCAAGATGAATAAACGGTCTCAAGTTCTTCTAGGAATCACTGGATCGGGGAAAACCTTTACGATGGCAAATGTCATTAATAATGTTCAAAAACCTGCACTGATTCTCGCCCATAATAAAACCTTAGCAGCCCAACTCTATCAAGAATTTAAAGCCCTTTTTCCTGAGAATGCTGTTGAGTATTTTGTCTCTTATTATGACTATTACCAGCCTGAAGCTTACATTGCTCGAACAGATACCTATATTGAAAAAGATCTTGCGATTAATGATCGAATCGAAAAACTTCGCCTGCATGCAACTTGTTCCCTTTTAGAAAGAGATGATGTCATCATTGTTTCCTCTGTTTCGTGCATCTATGGCTTGGGAATGCCTGAATATTTCCGCGCTATGAAACTGTCATTAAATGTTGGAAAGACCTATCGGCGCGATGATGTCCTCCTCCATTTGATTGAGCTTCAATATTCGCGGAACGACTATGAGCTCAGCCGGTCTCACTTCAGAGTACGAGGAGATATCTTAGAGATCGTCCCAGCATATGAAGATGATTTGGGCTATCGTATTGAGTTTTTTGGAGATGAGATTGAAAGGATCAGTGAAATTGATCCACTCATTGGAAAGGTAAAGCAGCGAATCAAAGGACTTTCAATTTATCCAGGGTCACACCATGTTACTCCTGAAGAGGCTCGAGTGAGTGCCATGAAAGCAATTAAAGAAGAGCTTAAGGAGCGGACTCAATTTTTCCAAGAACAAAACCTCTTAGTCGAAAAGCAACGGATTGAGCAACGGACAAGGTATGATCTCGAAATGATCAAAGAGATTGGATATTGCAAAGGGGTCGAAAATTATTCCCGCCACTTTGCTGACCGCAACCCAGGGGAACCACCTGCCTGCCTTCTCGATTACTTTCCGAGCGATTATTTACTTTTTGTGGATGAGTCTCATCAGACACTCCCGCAAGTTCATGCTATGCATAATGGAGATAGAGCCCGCAAAAAATCACTTATTGATTTTGGGTTTCGATTGCCCTCTGCCTACGATAACCGCCCCATGAAGTTTGAAGAGTTTTATAAATACATTCGACAAGTGATTTATGTTTCCGCAACACCAGGCCCTTGGGAAATAGCTGAGGCTGAGGGAGATGTTGTGCAACAGATTATTCGACCAACAGGGCTTCTTGATCCCACCATTGAGGTAAGACCTGCAACGAATCAAGTGGATGATTCACTGGATGAAATCCGTATTGAAACAGAAAAAGGGGGAAGAGTCCTTGTTACGACGCTTACAAAAAAACTCTCAGAAGATCTCTCCAAATATCTTAATGAAATTGGAGTGAAGGCAAAATACCTTCATTCAGATATCGATACCCTTGAAAGAATAGAAATCATTAAAGATTTGAGAAGGGGAGTTTTTGATGTTTTAGTGGGAATTAACCTTTTAAGAGAAGGACTTGATATTCCAGAAGTCTCCCTCGTGGCTATCCTTGATGCTGATAAAGAAGGGTTTCTTAGAAGCGAAACAGCACTCACACAAACCTGTGGACGGGCCTCTCGAAATAGTGAAGGGAGGGTGATTATGTATGCCGACAAACAGACAAAATCTATAGAAAATACGATTCGAGTAACGAGTGATCGAAGAAAAATTCAGGAAGAGCATAACCGAGTGCATGGTATTGTCCCCAAAACAATTAAAAAGGGGTTATCCGATGATTTAGCTGAAGGTTTTCGGGAACATAAAGCTGCCGAAGGAGAGAAAGAAGAGGATAAGCCCTTCCTTGATCCCAAAGAAATTGAAGAGAGGATTGAAGCGTGTCAAAAGGAGATGAAACTCGCAGCAAAAGAACTTCGTTTTGAAGATGCTGCCCGTTTTCGAGATCTCATGAACTATTATCAAGATCTTCAATTGTTAGGAGGCTAGCCTCCCTAGAAGATCGTCCCCTCTAAGTTTTTAATATCACCAATCATCATTCTCAATATAGCCGAAATGATAGAGGTATTCATTGAAACGCTTTTTAAATACTTCAATTTGATGTTGATTAAAGATGTTTTTCCATTCCCCAATTTTCCCCTTTCTGAAAGTAACATTCCATCGAGATCCGCTAGCGACTGGGCCAAACAAGTCTGCAGCAATTTCTTTGACTCGAGCATCGGTTAATTTTACTTGATAAACCTCTGCGATTTTTCGGATCTCTTTATATTGAAGTTCTAGATCTCCCCCTCCCTTAGGACCAATAATATTTTCAAATTTTAGGAGGACGGTGTTTGGTAGCTCTGATAATTCCATTGCCACACGAAAAAAACCATCAATATCGCAAGGGGCTAAGTCATTTGCTTCTAGAACAGCTGTCAGTTTTTCTTCAAAACTGATACGACCCCATTGAGGAATGAGCTTTGCAAGAAGTTCATTAGAGCGGCGCGTTTCACCAAAGAGATAATAAAACGGAGGTTCAGGATGTCTTTTTATCTGATTAGTCAGATGATGGACATAGGAAATAGAGACATCTCTAAGGTCTCTAACAATCAATAAAATGGGTGTTTCTGGATGTGTTTTTGCAAAATGAACAACACGATCATAGGTATGATGAATATCTGAGTTTCCGATTGGAGTTCGGGTAATTTTTTCGATTGTTTTCCCGAGTAAATGTGTTCCTGACTTTGGAATAGAGGTGATGAGAACCCTTGATTCTTGAGAAAAGCCATTCAAAGAGAAGGCTAGAGAAAGAAGTAGTAATAAACGATTAAAAAAATTCACTTTTACTCCAAATAGTTTATGCGATATTTATCTATTCCATAATTTTTTATATAAATTTCAGGTGGCGTTAAAATCGGGGAGAAGAAAGTTCTTCTTAAATAGTTAGGGTAAGGGGATGGTTCAAGGGAATGCCAGGAGGTTGGGGATTGTAAAAATGCAATAAAGGTGTTCCTTCTATAAGGGAGCTTACTGTAATACGTTAAGTCAGGTGGTGTATCCCAACAGGTTTCCTCCTTCCCAGAATGGCGGCTTCCAGAATAAAATGTTGTTCCAACCCCTTCATGATCATTATCTTTGGGCATGTATATGATTAACTGTACAAAATAGTGAGGTTTATCAGTGTGTGTGATGACTGAGCAACGACCTGTATCTAAATAGATAGAATTTGTTTTTGCAACAGGCTGGAAGTGTCTTTTCATCCTTTCAATTTCTTCTTCTGATGCATCAGGAAACTTGATGTGGAGATAGGGGAGAAACTTCTCAATGATGATTGGTTTAATAATTGTTTCAATGATGTACTCATTAAATGTTGTCCAGAATAATGTTTCCTTTTGTGGAAGCTTGTGTTGGTTGATCTGGTTTAGTAATATGGAGTACCTTCCGTTACAAGGGGGAGCGAATTGATGGGGGTGTGGCCATTGATTTACGAAATTTTGATAGAATTCTTCAGGGAAAAAATCATGGATTACAATATGGGGAAAGGGCTTTTCAACTAATTCAGCTCTATGAAGTTGATCTTTAATAGATTGAATCAGTTGAGGATTAGTACATTTAGCAATTTCTCTTTGAGTCGTATTATTTTTACCAAATAGAGATATAGATAACAGCACAAAAAAACTAATAGAAAATATTAATCGCATCATTCCTTTTCCTTATGAATAATAAAAGCAGCCCCATGCCAGCCATAGTAATAGAATAAGCTAAAAGAATAGTTCGGATTTTCTTCCATTATTTCAGCTAATGCTCTCCTCTCACCAAATTTAGGATTTGCCCGACCACAGTTATAGTCATCAAAAAGGATAATCATTCCGTCTTGAATAAGATCAAATTTAAAGAGATTTGATAAGACTTCTTTTGCAGATTGGTATAGATCACAGTCAATATGGACAATTGAAGGTCTACTTTTTAATGTCCCTTTCTTAAAGGTATCGTTGAAATATCCTTTATGGATGAAAACGCGCTCTAGAGGAATGATCGTTTTAAGCTTTTGTTTGATTAGCTCAGGTATGTTAGAATTGAGAGCCATCCCGCCAGATTTCCAAACCTTATAATCCTTTACTTCATAGGAATTTAGATCAACTTTTGATGTGATTTCAGGAAATCCTTCAAAGGAATCAAAAAGGTGTAGTTCATTACTTAGATGATACTCTTTAATGAGCTTTGCAAAGATTGTTGCGGTAAACCCTTCTAAAGTCCCAAACTCAACAATATCCCCATCTACTTGATTCATTTTAACGAATTCAATTGCCCGATCGAAAGCTTCGAAATAAACCTTTGCTGCGCGATCTGGGGAGTTATAACCACAGGAAGGGGGTTCATAGACTGCATGAAGACTTACCGTGGATAAAAATGTAATTGTTAAAAGGGAGAATAACTTATTCATTGGCGTGGCTCTCTGTTAGGAAATAAAAAAGGATAAAGCTTAATAAGAATATGGTCAAGGAAAAAAATCTGTGGTGCTATAACCTGTTTCATTGGGGCTTAAGGGCCCACACAAGAAATTACCTCCTAATTTGACTGAGCGAAACGCGGCAAAACTTAAGCTGAATGAGGAGCACCATTCTTAAGTAGGGAGGGGCGACGAAGAAGCTTAATTTGGTAAAGTTGCAGCCAGTCAAATTAGGAGGTAATTTCTTGTGCGGGCCCTAAGCTCCGAGAACGGGTACTTTAAACCCAAATAACGCTCTATCTTTATCAATATAGTGAGCTTAATCACGAGTTTTAAAACGCTTTAAATATTTTTCCCAAATTTTTGGTTCTTTCTTTTTGAGAAGTTCGTCGATATATATCAATACGCGAGGAGGTTTATCTTGCGTATAATAGATCTCTTTTGCTCCACCTACAGAAGACCCACCTGATAAGCTATTTTTTTTGTTTTTATTATGTTGGTTCTTATAGCTATTTAAAATCCTTGTTTGATACTCTTCTTTATGTTGAATATAGTCGTAATAAAATGTTGGCTCTTCACCTATAAAATCCAAGAGCTTTACGGTAGCTTCCCCATTTATTTGGGTAATAAAGTCTTCATAGAACACAAGCAACCTATTTTCAGGAGGCCAGGATTCATATTCTCTAAAGCGCTCTAAATAGGTTTCCATAAATTGCTCTATATGCAAGCGATTTACCTGATCAATAGAAGAAGCAGAGCACCCTCTAAAAAATAGCATCTTACAGTTTTTATCATAGTGGCTACCTATTAGTTTTCATGGAATAACCGATCTTTTTTTCTGTATCCCAATCCAATGAGAGATTTATAAAATCCACAACCTCATTGTCCAAATCGAAATAGTTCTTCTTTTCATAAAAACTTTTTCCCACCCCTCTAGAGGTAGTTATTGGAACAAATTTGTTAGTTTTTTTTAGATTATAAAAATCTGCGATAAAGTTAACGAAACCTTCTGGGTTTGCGGATAAATCTTCATATCTCACAAAGCAATAATTTTTAACTCTGTCTTTAAGCTTCAAATAATTCTGCATTTTATAATTTCTTAGCTCTAGCAAATTCGAAAAAGGTTTTTTTGTATAAGGGTTATATCCATCGATTTCTTCGAATCGATCTTTTAAATGCCATGGCTGACTGATAAAATGAAAAAACCCTTTATCTAGTAGTGTGGGAGATACGTGGTGAGGTAGTAAAAAAAAGCTTCTAAGCCAGTCATAGGGGTCTCTTACAATGACTATAAAAAGACAATCATCGCTGTTTGCTAATGTAACAGCTTCTAGTTTGTAATTTAAACGTTGCAATTTACCTTTTTCTGCAGGGGTATCAAACCACCATAGAAAATGCTTATACCCAAATCGATCACTGCAAACTCCGAGGACATCCAAATCCAAAAAGTTGTGTTCCATTAATGCTTTTAAGAAGGATGTCCCAGAGCTTCGCTCACCACAAACTTTTAGTTGGTGAATTTTCTTTCCAAAACTAGAGCAATGAGAGTAATGTGTCGTGTACTCATTTTCAAAGAAACTTGAGTAGCATTTGAGTGGTAGGAAAAAGCAAAGAATAAACCTGAGCCAATTGCAAAATTCCCAGTTAGTCGATTTTTTAGGAGTTTTGACTGGGTTGGTCCTAAAATACGAACTCACATACCTTTTAGGGTAGGGTCTTTGTGTTTTATGGCCAAATCGGTTAAAAGAACCAAAAAGCGACCACCAGGAATTTTGCAACTGACTCCTAATAATGTTTTTCATTAATATCTAATTGAGCCTCGACTATTTTTATACAATTACCTGAACGTTTAAAAGTTGTTGGATAGATTACAACCTGATGATCTCCCAGTAGATGTGCAATGATTGAAAATGCTGAATCACCCGGTCGAATCAAGGAGTCAAAATTATAACTCATCGAAAAAAGGTCTATCAACACATTTTGATCATGGCGGTTGCTACCTTGGCGGCAACCATAAGTAATATTAGGCAGACCAACAGCTCTTTTAATCCTATATGTTAATACAGAAGGATTTGGGTGGTCTGTGAAGATAAAAACATAAAGAGGTTGGTAATCCAACTGATGTGCGAGTTCTTTAATTTGGTCCACATAGTATTGCTCTGGGGGGAACTTTAAGGGAAAAACGCAATCAATCCCATTCCTGCCATTAGGAGGCCTTCCCTCTTTTTGTTGTTCTTGATCTAACCTAGGATCATCCAGCTGTCGGGAACTCTGAAGACCATCAAAACCCAACCCTTTTCTAATATGAACAGCAGCCGAAAAAATATCTTTTGGCGGATAGATGAGTGGGAGTTTTTCTATAGGAGAAATTGCCTTTCGTAAATACTCTATAAAAGGAAGATCTTGCTTAAATTCATGAATCATCCTAGCAGATAAGTATCCTTTGTCTAGCAGACCAAAGTAAGCGAATCCTTTTTCTACGAATAAATTCTTAGCGTTGAAGGCTCTTTTCTTTTGGTAATTTGGTAGTTTAAACTTCTTAGTAGAATATTCAAGTTTAGAAAGGTTTAATCTTTCTGAATATTCGAAGGGATCATAGTACAATGGAATATTTAAACAAATCGATACATTCTTATCGACGACATAACGCATGAGAGTGTCCCCAAGGCGGTTAGGGCCCTTATGAAGATATACAAAACTATCATCTTCTGTTTCACACTCTGAGATAGGATGTGTTTCTGCAAAATTCAAAAAGAAAAAGGCTTGCACAAGTAGAATAAAGAGCAATTTTTTCACGAAGTTATCTCCTTTTTATTTAGTTCTTGGGCGGTAATTATTGCACCCTAGAAAAGGTTTATACTCAAGCAACTTCAAAATTGGTTTTTGTCTTCGTCGACTTATCCCCAAGATTTTTGTTCTCACTCGTGCCTTGCCTATGGGCAATGGTCACTCACTCCGAACAAAAACTTTAAGGGTCTCCTTGACAAATTTCCAATTTTTGAAACACGACGCATGCAACCCTACCATTACTACTTCTTTTTTGTAAATTTTTTACCCAAATAATAGAATTGGCATTTCTTTAGGAATGCCTTTGGAAAAAAGGGCCAGTAGTGGGGATGCTTTAGAATAAAGAGGACCATATGGGCCCCTGCTTGCGCAAGAAGTCCTGAGTTCTTTATGGTTTTGGTCCATTCTTCTCCTTCAGATTTGATTTCATCCATCAGATTTTGGAACATTGTCTCTTTAGTAGGAGAATTTTTCAAGCTTTGGGCATAAGAAGTTGGTGAGAGGCGAAAAGCTCCAAAAGGGTGTGGAATATAGCCGACACCATAATGTAAAGCAATTTGACACGTAATATACCAATCGCTAATGCTCAACAATTTAGGGTTAAGTCCTCCAAACTCCTCGATATATTTTTTTCGATAGATGGAACAATTGGAATGAATAAAAAAGAGTGATTTTTTAAACACTTTTGCGAGCTCTTTTGGATTAAAGATATGTACTTTATCAGGAAGAGGTGGCTGTTCAATTGTAAGTTGATCAGGAGTGTTTCCTTTAAAATGTGTTGCTCTTCCCGTGCAGATGCCGAGAGTTGGATTTTCCTTGAAAAGGGTTAATGCTTTTTCAAAGAATCCAGGAAGGATATAGTCATCGGCGGAACAAAATGCTAAATACTTTCCCTTCGCTTTTTCAATCCCTTTGTTAATGGTAGGAATAGGGCCTAGATTTTCTTTATTTTGAATCAACTGAATGTTGGGGTGGTTTTTCTGTAGCTCGCGGATGGTTTCAATACTATGATCTGTTGAACCATCATCAATGATAATGACTTCTTGTGGGAGCAGAGATTGGGAAAAGATTGCTTTGCAAGCAGTTTGTAGGAGGTGGCCATGGTTATAGTTGGGAAGAATGACAGAAAGCTGGGACATGACTGACCTAAAAGCTGATTAATGTTCTAGCAGCTTGCCCCTTTTCAAGTGTCTCAATGAGCGTGTTTACCTTTTCTAAAGGTGCTTCATGAGAGATGAGTTTTTGGAGGGGTTGACCATTTTTCAAAAAGGCTTCTAAAAAGATGGGGATATCTCGATCGGGATTAACTTTTCCTCCCCAAGTGCCGATTAGCCGCTTTCCTTTAATAAAATCAAAAGGATCACATTCAATTTTGGTATCTTTAGGGACGTTTCCCGCAATAACGCAGAGACCATTGTTATCTTTGACCGATTGAAAAGCTTTTTCCATAACCCCCTTTTTCCCGACTGCTTCCACAGCAAAATCAACACCATAACCCTCTGTAATCGATTGAACATTTTTCATGAGGTTTTCATCAAACTCAAGCGTGTGTGTAGCCCCAAGCTCTTTGGCTATTTCAAGTTTTTGTGGTTCTAAGTCAATTGCGATAATCGATTTAGGCTTTTTTGCAACGGCAGCAATAAGGGCACTTAATCCGATTCCTCCAAGACCAAAGATGGCAATCGATGAGCTTTCTTCAAGGTTAAGCTCATTATAAACGATGCCAGCTCCTGTAGGAATTGCACAACCAAAAAGTGCTCCTTCTTTCAATGGAACTGTTTCAGCAATTGGAATGAGTCGGTTCTCTGCAATTACACTATACTCAAGAAACGTGCTGATGGCTCCAGAATTTACCTTTAAACTGCCAGAAGTATAGACAGTGCCCCGTGGATTTTTTCCTTGCCCACTGATCCAGGTTAAGATGACGCGGTCCCCAGCTTTTACTTTTGACACACCGGGACCAACTTCATGGACAATTCCTGATCCTTCATGCCCTAGGGTGTGTGGGAGATAAGGATCGGGCCCTTTTAATCCATTGATTTCATTCAGCTGTGAGCGACAGATTCCGCTATATTTGATCTCTACAAGGACTTGCCCCTCTTCAAGCTTTGGAATCTTCAGTTCCATAAGTTCTAATGGCTTTCCACATTCGATTAGGACAGCAGCACGTGTTTTCATCAAATTGTCGACGCGGATACCCCTTCCTTTAGGTAGGGGAGGAAGCGTCGCTCCTTTTTAAGTTGTTTAGATTGCAGTCTTATTTTAAAATAATTTCCATGAAAAGAACCATCTCTCTTAAACTGATCCTTTCTGAGGAAAGCTCTGAGGCTCTTTTGCAAACGGAGAAACTGTTTGCTGAGGGGTGCAATGTCGCTGCTGCTTATGCTCAAGAAAACCGTTGTTGGAACCGTGTTGCTCTCCATAATATCTGCTATTCTAAGGTAAGAGAGGAAATTCCGCAACTGGGATCCCAGATGGTGTGTAATGCTCTTCGAAAAGTTTGCAGTAGTTACAAAGTGCTTAAGATCAGAAGAAATCAAGAGGTTCCTAAGATTACATTTAAAGAAACGTCTAGTATCCATTACTGTGCACGCACCTTTACCCTTAAAGGGGAGACGTTGTCCCTTTTCTCTATACACAAGCGGATCAAATGCTCGTTTCAGATAGGAGCCCATCAGAAAAAATACCTTGAAGAGGGAAAGATCAAAGAAGGAGAGCTGGTTCGAAGAGGAAAGAGATGGTTTTTCCATCTTGTGCTTGATATTCCCGAGATGCCCCTTAAAAAAGAAGGGACATTTTTGGGGATCGATTTGGGGGAGAATAATATTGCCGTGACCTCTAACGGCACCATTTATGGAGGAGGGAAACTTAGAGCAGAACGAGATCGATTTCTTGATCGACGAAGAAAACTTCAGTCCAACGGTTCTAAGGCAGCCAAAAGGTGCCTGAAAAGAATCTCTGGCAAAGAGAGCCGCCGCGTCAAAGAGACCAATCATCGCGTGAGCAAAGCCCTTATAGAAGAGGCAATATCGTGTCAAACCAATGTGATTGCCTTGGAAGACTTGAAAAACATTCGGAAGAGAATCAAAGGAAATAAGCGGATGCGTACCCGTCTGCACCGCTGGCCTTGGAGAGAGCTTCAGCAATTTGTGGAGTATAAAGCAGAGGGGCAAGGGATTGAAGTTGTCTATGTAAGACCAGAATATTCCTCTTTGACCTGTTCTCAATGTAGATCTCTCGGTATTAGGAAAAAGCACCTCTTTAAATGTTTAAGCTGTGGAAGCTATCAGCACAGCGATCGCAATGCAGCGGTCAATCACTGCAAGCTTGCCGAGTCTGTTGTCTCAGCAAGGGCACCTGTCAACGTGCCTATGGTAGCAGCAAATGAGCTAGCTACAAGCTCCTTCCTTTAGGAAGGGGTAGTTGATTTCTTCTTGCATCCAACGGTAATAAAGTAGTGTGCAAGGGGGAGATATCCTGTATGGATCACTTCATCATTTGCTGCAAACATGAAAACGCAATCGAAGTGCTTCCGCATTTCTTCTTCTAGACGGTCATGGGAATAGATATTTACATGCCCTTTCTTGGAAACTTTTGAAGCAAACTCTTGGGAGATTTTACTGGGTGTTCCTATAATCGCTATTCCTTCAGGAGTTAAATGTTTTGCTATTCCTGCAAAAAAGTGAGTAGCATTTTCTGGCATAATATGTTCAACAACATCAAAGTTGATAATGGCATCCCATTTTTCACTTTCTGAACTATCAAGGAAGTCGCTGGCTTCAAAATCAACAAATTCTTCGGGAAAGTTTTTTTTGGCTTGGAGAATTGCTTCTTCGTCAAAATCCACACCCTTTGCAAATCCACACTCTTTTCCTATGAGAAAAGTACCCAGCCCTTCGTTGCATCCTACATCAAGGACCCTTTTACCAGTTCCAATCATCTTAGCCGCAAATTTATAGTAAGACATAGAATAAAGGACTCTTCTTGGAGTTTTATGAAACCAATAAGAAGCATATCTCCCTAAGTTAATTTCAGGGGTTTTTTGCATCAGTTTTTCGGTTACGCATGCCCAATTTGATTTTGTTTCTTTCATCTATTTTGTGATCCTAACTTGAGTGGTTTTGTGATGCTAAAAAGTAATCTTTTGCTTGAGAAGTAATAGAAGAGCTGCAAAGAGGTTCATAATAGTCAGGTCTTGCACTTAAATCGACAGGAGCAAAAGCGTTCATTACCCGAATGTCAGAGCTCCATCTAGTTGCCTTTCCTTTATTGACAACACATCCATGGACTGTTGAGAGGCTAAATGCAATGGCTTGTCCAACTTTCAAAGGGACAGCAAGCATCTGTTTTTCAATCGATGAATCCATAACTTTTGGAGCATATAAGAAGCCAAGTTGGTGTTTTGGAGACCCTTTTTGAACGTTTGTGTCGGGATTTTTAATTTGTGTTGTGGGAAAATAATCTTCGGGGAGGGTGTGGGAACCTGTCATGACTTGTAGAGCTGAGGGAGCTGCAATGTCTACATAAGGGACCAAAATAGAGAGTTCGTATGGAGAGCCTCCATAGTAGGTATCTCTATGGTAACCAATATTGTCTTGAGGTTTTCCCGGACGAGCCATTCTTAAATAGGGATTCCGTTGAACAAAAAGATCCAATCCTACAAATGGTTTAAGTAAAGAGAGTTGAGCTTCGATGATTGGTTTCCCAAACTTGTTTTTTCTGAAGAATTCAGTCATCTTTATCTGAATTTTAGTATGAAGGCTATCTTCATCAACAACTTTATGGTAATCTTCAAGGGTAGTTGTTTTCTCGAGTAGCTCAGAAAGGTGAGCTTGTAGAGCTTCTCTTGCTTTAAAAACAGGAGTAGGGTCAACAAAGTCGATAACGACCCACCCCTTTTCACTAAAATGCTCAATATCAATCATATTAAAACCTCTATTTTTTATGGCAAGCAACGCACACTAAGTAATGTGACATCGAACTAAATCCGGTATGAACAGTCTCATCATTCATTCCAAATGGGAGGACCTGATGGAAATATTCTTTAAGTTTACTCACGAGCCTTTCTTGAGAATAAAGATTGACGTGCCCTAATTCACTAGCCTTAGAAGCATAAGGGGAAGCGGTGACATTGGGTGTTCCAATCACAGCAATACCGTTTTCTGATAAGTTTTTTACTACGGTTTCACAGTAGAGGTCTTCGTACTCTGGGAGAATATGTTCGACAACATCGAGACTCACAACACCGTCAAATAATCCGTACGATTCCCCCATAAAATCATCATGAATAAAAGAGTATTCAGAAAAATTAATTTTTGCACTTTCAAGAGCTGGTTCATCAAGATCAACTCCCGTATAGTTCTCAGTATTTTCTCCTAAGATTGATGTTCCGATCCCATCACTACATCCTAGCTCTAGGACGTGGTCTCTTTTTCCAAGCATTTTTGAAGAAAATTTATACCGAGATAAGACAAAACCAAGGCGTTTGGGGTCGTTGCGGAAATTAAAGGACCAATGGGGACCAAATTTATAGGTGTGGTTCGATAAGAGTTTTGTTGTCTCGTCCCATGCTGTTTTCTCGTCTAATTGATCCATTTAGTATTCCTATTATATTTGAACTCTGAAATCCAATTTTAAGTGAGGACTTCATTTTGAGGAAAGGGAATTTTGCGAGTGCCTCTTTAAGGCTCGTAAATAAAAATGTTAGGGGGTCATTTGTGTTTGGGTGTTTTGGGTTTAAATAGTCCAACATGGGATGGGATAGCTTTATGACAAATAAAGAAGCGAAGGTGAGAAAAAGCTTTCTTTAGAGGTGCCTTTTTCTTTCCTGATATCACAAGAAGAAAAGTTTGGATATACCATTTAATAACGTTCAAATATGACTGAAGAAAGCCTATATACAAAGCTTTATTAGAAATGTTTCTAAGGGATTTTAATTCGAAATTTGCATCACGAATAATCTTTTCCCATTCAGGCTTTTCAATACTATTTCCAAGGATGATATTCTTTTTAATAAAGTAATGATGGGATGGAGAAACATGGGTCTTTTCCCACCTTCTTAAAGTAAACTTGTTGATTGGATGGGTAAAATCGTCAGTAAATTGTTGGTCGCTAGAGATTTCAAATAGTGAGATTTTGCTGCAGTCGGTGATAACTTCCCACTCGTCATAATTGGGGCAAATTTTTTCTAGAAAATTTTTCCCATCAGTAGAAATTTTTGGTAAGGCATTGTGTTCTCTTGGCCAAATGAGTAGAGGATGAAGGTGAAAAGCTTTTGCAAGGATATTATTCTCATCAAGTTGCCAATAGATGTGGCTAGGGTGGGCACTGATATGACCAGCTTTTATAAAGAGACACTTTGCTCGGTAATGTAGGTTTTGAACAGTTATTGTGGCAAGTTCTCGCGAAGACCAACTGACGATATCTTGTCCATCTTTTTTTTCTTTTTCCTCTATAATATTCTTATATTTATCCAAGGACATTCGTGTGGAGCAAATGGCTAGGAGCCTTATTCCTCGATTTAGGGCTTCTTCAAGATAGGTAAAGACTCCTGTAGAGAAAATGCAATCGGGAGAAATAAAAACAATAGGAGAGCTTGTCGCATTTGCTTCCCTTATAGAATCTGAATGGCATTTCAACATTACCTTAAAAGAACACTCATTTTTCTTAATTCGGATTACCCTAAAAATAACATCGCAAGCACTCTCAAGCTTTTTATAATGAGAAGAAGATGTGATTTGAGATTTTCCGATTTCGTCGGTATAAATGATATATTTCGGTTTATCCTTTAATTCTGCGAGGTTTCCTTTTGAGAACTGTGTAGGTAATGATAGCTCTAGAAAAGTCTTTATATACTTTTCTCCCCATACAACGTTAATAATCTGAAGGTTCATTTAATATGTTTTCCGTTAATTTTCTGTACGCGTTCACCAGGCTTGATCTCCTATGAAACAGGTTATAGCACCCCATCTTTCAAATCCTACTTCTCCCCTATAGCGCCTGCGGCTATGGGGTCGTCGTTGGCTTCGAAATCTGTGGCACTATCCCCTGGTTTCATAGGGAACACACCCTCTGAACGTGTACAATTTTCTTTGCATTTGAAATTATTAGCAATGGTTGTAATAGCCTGCTTGACAGATAGCGGAGTATAGTCAAGAAGGTTGAAAATTTTCTCAGAACATAGAGAGGTGTTTAGAGGTCGAGAGAATGATGGATTTAAACTATTTAGCTGAATTGGAATGACTTTTGTAGAAGGGAGCTTCAATGCGCTTGCCAGTGTTTTAGCTAAGTGAAAGCGACTCACTTTGTCTAAGCTTCCTAAATTATAAAGGCCTACATGGTTATTTTCGATAAGCTGCAAAACAATTTTAACAAGATCAATAATCGATAGAGGGCAAAAAATTTGATCGGTAGCCACCTGTAAAGGCAATCCCTTATTCAAGGTACTTGCCATTTCGTCCAGAAGGGTTCCATCATCTCTTTCAAGAGAATAAATTTTCGATAAGCGGAGGATTAGATGGTTTCCATTTGTTATTTCTCCAATACGACATTCAAGCTCAGCTTTTTGCTTTCCATAGCTATTGATAGGGGAAAGGGGAGACGCTTCTGTATAATCACCTTTAACTCCATCAAAAACATAATCGGATGATAAGACGATTGGAAAAGTGCCATGGTCAACAAGCTCTTTTACAACATCAAGGGTTCCCTGCACATTGATTTGGTGGGTTTCTTGAGGGAATTTTTCGCAGTAAGGAATGTTTGTACAAGCTGCAGCGATGATCCCATGAGAAATTTCATTAAGAGGGAGGGTCTTTAGGCTGGGTTTTGCAAGATCAAGTGTGTAGGGTCCACCTTTTCTAGAGGTATAGTATTTAGGTTGAATGGATTTCGCTAAGTGCTTCCCTATGAAACCATGAGAGCCGATAATAAGAATGTTTTTTTTCATAAAGGAGTAAGTAAGTAAATAATGCTCATTTTATATGAGGTATTCATTTGAGAAAAGGGGAAAGTTTACTTTGGATGAAGGAGGGCTTCTCTTATTTTATTTGTGAATTTTTTGAATATTGGAGCGAGCGTTTTAAAGAATATCTTATCTCCAGGTTTTAAGGCGGTCTTTTTAATGTATGAGTTGGAAACCTTTTATGTACAAGTAAATAACGAAAATGGTACTTGATTTTTTTTATCGTCACTTTCTTTCGACCTATAATTATATAATAAAATAGCGTTCCATACCACTTAAAAAATTGGAGAAATGACCATTTGAATCTAAATGACCATTTGAGCCTAAATGACCATTTGAATCTCTTTTTGACTAAAGGTGAACGAGTAACAGGTCTTGGTGGTAGAGTGCTTAATCGTTTGATTTGAAGAAGTGCTTGCTCAATAACTTTATCCCATTCTGGTTTCCAATTACCATCTCCAAGAATGATCTGATGTTTAAAGAAAAAGTGATGAGAATCTGAGACGTTATGTTTAAGCCATTCGTTAAATGTAATCTTGTCAAGTGGGAGAGTGAAGTCATCTTGAAACTGTTTATTACTTGATACTTCAAATAAGGAAATCTTACTGCAATCAGTAATGACTTCCCACTCTTCAAAATTGGGACAAATTTCCTCCAAGAATTTTTTTCCATCGATCGAAAATTTTGGTAAAACGTTCAGATTTCTGGGCCAGATAAGAAGGGGATGCAAATGGTAGGCCTTCCCAAATAAATTGTTCTCATCAAGTTGCCAATACATGTGGCTTGGGTGATTACTGATCTGGTTTTCTTTCATGATGAGACACTTAGCTCGGTGGTGAAGATTTTTTACTGTGATTTTTGCAAGGCTTTTTGAATCCCAGTCTACAATTTCATCCTTCCCTTCTTTGGTTTTTATAACCTCTCGATAGCTTTCTAATGACATTCTTGAAGAGCAAATGGCAATTAGACGCACTCCTTTGTTAAGAGCATCTTCAATATAGCAAAAAACTCCAGAGGAGAGAATACAGTCTGGGGCAAGAAAGACAAGGGGGGATTTGGATTTTTTTGACTCTTTAATCGAATGTTTTTGACATTTCATCATCATACCAAAGGGACACCAACCCTTTTTGAGATGAATAAGTCTAAAATCAACTGTACATGTAGATTCTAAGGATTGGTAGATCGGAGAGCTTTGAATTTGTTTCTTCCCTTCTTTATTGGTATAAATGACATAGGAAGGCTTGGTTTTTAAATCAAATAAATTTCCTGTAGAAAATTGAGTTGGTAGAGAGAGCTCAAGGAAAGTTTTGATGTAGTTTTCGCCCCACATCACATTGATAATTTGGAACTTCATGAGCGCTTATTATATCTTTTGCTTTGGATTACACTAAAAGGCATAGCTTTATACAGAGCAGAGTTTTTCAACCAAGCTCCGGATTTTGCACCTTGCTTATCATCAAAAATCTATCATAATCACCGCTCACCTTGGGCTTTAAATGAGAGGTACTATCTATCCTGATTTTACCGAATCTCCTAATGAATTCAATAAGAATTTTAGTGGGCTTATTTTGCACTTAACTGCAAAAGTTTGTTTTCATCCTTCTTTTTGGACTGTAACTTCCAAAGATAAGCATAACCCTCATCGTTATCTAAAAGTTCTTCATGCGTCCCTGTTTCAATGACTTTTCCCTTATCAAGGACAACGATTTGATCAGCAGAGGTAATAGTGGAAAGGCGATGGGCAATAACGATGAGAGTGCATTGATGGCGGTATGTTTCCATGGTTTTTTGAATGATTTGCTCATTGTGACTATCTAAATTACTCGTAGCTTCATCGAGAATCATCAGCTCGGGGTTTCTAATTAATGCTCTTGCAATGGCAATTCTTTGTGCTTCTCCACCTGAGATTTTATAACCATGCTCACCGAGTGGTGAGTCGAGTCCAGCAGGAAGATTTTTAATGACTTCATAACAGCCTGAGATTTTACAAATATCAAGGATTTCGCTATCTGTCGCAGGAGTTCCAAAGCAGATGTTTTCGCGGGCTGAATCGTTAAAAATTGTCGCATTTTGGGTTACAACACCAAGTCTTGAACGCCAGCTTCTGATATTGTAGTCCGTCATATTAACACCATCGACTAAGATTTTTCCGTGTGTAGGATCAAATAGTCGTGCTAAAAGGCTAATGAGTGTCGTTTTCCCAGCACCTGATAAACCAACAATTGCAGTCATTTTCCCATGAGGGATTGTTAAGGAAATTCTATCTAAAGCTCTTCCCTTTTTTTGGGGATATTTGAAAGAGACTTTTGAAAAGGTGATTTCCCTTTTTACTGGGGGGGCTGGTGAGCCGTTAGTGGGCTCAAATCCTTTATCGCAGGTTGTTAAAATGTCATTCAGTTTAATGATAGATCCTGTTTGCGATGCTATGGTTCCAAAGTGGGTAAGAATTTCGCGAGAAACCGTTGTAAAGCGGTATGCTGTTGCAATGTATGTCAAAAGGAGTGGGAGAGAATGTTCTTGAGTAACGACTAAGAAAAAGGAGCTAATAGCAAGTGTTGCCCCTATCATAATCATACTAAAGACCTCTCCAAGTGCAATAAGTAAGCTTTGGAGCTGAGCACTACCCTTCTGGAACTCCTGCATTTTACTCATGACAGAATGGCTTCTTTTTAAAATCACACCCTGCATTCCAAAAATGTGAATAAGTCTAATTCCACTGATTGCTTGAACGATATCGTTGGTAAATTTTAAAAGTTGGTTTGCACAGTTTTCAGAGTACTTACAAATGATTAATAGGAGTTTTTTATAGGCAAAGCCTGAGATGGTAAAGAAGGCAATGAAAAAGAGTGTTAATGGAACAGAAACTTTAAATAAGACGATCGATAACATCCCTAAGATAAAGCACTGGATGATAATTTTGTGAGCTGCTTGCAGCAGAGGGACAATGGATGTTGTAGGAATTTGTGCATAAGTTGCAAGCCCCCCTGTTCTATAATTACTCACTGTTTGAAAATTAAAGGAGAGAATATGCGAGTAAATATTCTGATGGATCTCGCATGAAATTTTTGCGTTAAGTTTAGCGGCTTGCACTGATGAGAAATAAATGATAAAGGATTTTAAAACTTGGGCTCCAATCGCTGCTAAGAGCATCACAATAAACATCTGGTTAGAAGATAGATTTTCTAAAAAGAAAAGTTTTGCAATTCTTGAAAGGATGGGTCTTCCATTGAAGGCGTCCATTCCTTTTCCATTTAATACATAAAGGGCACAAAGGAGTAGCCCAAACGTTACCCCTTCAAGAATAGCAGTTAGACTTGCTGGTGTAGAAATCAGGAGAAATTTAATGAGATCGTTCTTCTTTCTTTTGAAGATGACGTTGTAGATATTAGCGATGTATTCTTTCTGTCTCTTGAACATATAACCTTAGGGGATAAACCAATAGTAATCGCCAGTATAGCCAATTTCATTGAAAAATGCTTTCCACTCTTCGACATGCATAATAGTCTTTGCGGTTAAATTCCAATGGTACATAAGTTCTTTTTCTTCGTCGTTTCGATAGGCATCGACAGTAATGAAGCTATTTTTACGCGAGACCCTTTCAATCTCTTGGAGGGCTTTTGCAAGGTCATCTTTTTCAAGATTATGAACGGTATTGATAGAGATAACGAGGTCAAAAGAATTGTCCTCATAGGGAAGGGAAATGGCGTTTGCAACTTGAAGGAAGGGCTTTACTTCTTCTTTAGCATTTTCAATCGCGTAAGGAGAGATATCGATCCCAGAAATCTTAAGGTTGGGGATCAGACGGTGAAAGTCATAGAGCATGAATCCCTTTGCAGCACCGACATCAAGGATAGAGCTTTCCGATGTGAGCTGATAATGATTTTTGAAGGTAGGAACGACAGGTGTCCAAAACCGATCCATGTAGCTAAAGCCACCATAGCCGTGACGACGCTCACCATCGAAAAATTCTTTTCCAAATTGTCTAGCAATTGCCCTGTCTTCTTCGGTTTTTGTAGCCCCTCGCTCTTTGATATTTCGTTTGGCTTTAGGGTAGTTAATAAGGAGGTTGATTTCTTGTCCCATGAATTTCCTTACGCTTTATGGATATATTGGAGGGGTTGCTTGTTGATGGCGTCGAAATGAGAATTAACCCAGTTGACGGTTTGAGTGACCCCTTCTTCAAGGGAAATCTCAGGCTTCCAACCGAGTTCTGTTCGAATTTTGGTGGAATCTATGGTGTAGGCTTTATCTTGGCCAAGGCGCTCTGGTGCCATTTCTGTTGCTTCTTCAAAGGAAACATTCATTTTATCGCAGATCGCTTGAACGACAGCTTTTACAGCAACCCCTTGGTCAGGGGAAATATGATAGATTTCACCTGTTCGTCCCTTCTCCATGACAAGGAGTTCTCCTTTTGAAACGTCTCGAATGTGGATGTAGGATTTAACGGCAACACCCCCTCCATGAAGCTGGATTTTCTTTTTATTTTTTAGGTAAATGGCGGTGCGCGGAATGATTTTAAAGAGTTGTTGGTGGGCGCCATAAACATTGGTTGCGCGGATCATTGTGAGGGGGAAATCGAAGTTTTTGTAAAATGTGAAGAGGGAAAGATCTCCAGCAGCTTTTGATGCGGCATAAGGTGTCGATGGGTTTACAGGAGTACCTTCTTTGATGAAACCTTCACATGTTCCATATACTTCAGGTGAAGAGACATGGACATATTTTTTAAGGAATTTTTTATCTTTAAGAATATTCGCAAGGTTTGTGAGTGCGACAGCATTGGTTTGGAACCAATGATCGGGGTTTTCCCAGCTGGGGCCTACTTCACTCTGCGCTGCAAAATTGATGATATATTCTGGTTGAAATGCTTCGAGGAGACGGTCTAACTTAGGTAAGTCACTATTCAGATCGATTTGTTCAAAGGTAAAATAAGGAGAATTTTTTGCTCTATAGGGAAGAAAAAGGGAATCTTTTTCAGCTGAGCGACTGATACCAATGACTTCATATTCCCCTTTTTCAAGGAGGAAATCGATAAAATCACTTCCTGAAAATGAATTACTGCCAATCACTAATACTTTTTTCATTTCTATCTCCTAACGAGGTGCGCAAAAATAACTTAAACATTTCCGCAACCATAGCATCTTCTTCTGCTTTGTTACAATCCCTTAAAAACTAAGAAGTTTCCTTTGGATTTGCGCCGCGTGGCTAAAGCGCTATGACACCAGAAATATTCGATTTATTTTTTCATACCCCCTAAAATGGTCCTGTAAAGGAAGTATCTGGAACATCTAGTGGTCCTTCACTTCGAAATTCAAGTAGTTCTTGCAAGAGCATTTGCGCTTTAGAAGGAAGACGCATTATCTTGAAGGCTTCCATTGCAATTACTCGGGAAGAAGGGTAGTAATGGTTTGAAAGAGCCCAACTGGTGGGGCTGTGCCTATCGGGATAAGTGACCCGCATAGGAGGAGATTTTAAATCATTAAATGCTTCTTCTGAAATGGAGGCAATGACTTCTGAGGCAAAGCCACAGGTTTTCCAGTCGGGATCAGCGACAATAAGGCGACCTGTTTTTCTTACCGATTTGATAATGGTCTCTTTGTCAAGGGGCTTGACACTCCGAATATCGATAAGCTCTGCAGAAATACCCTCTTCATGAAGGAGCTCTACTGCCCTGCGTGCTTCAAGAGTCATATGGGAACAAGCTGCAATTGTCACATCGGTCCCTTCTTGAATAACACGTGCTTTTCCTATAGGAACTTCATACATTTCTTCAGGGACTATTCCATGTGTATTGTGGAGCCATCGATGTTCAAGAAAGACGACAGGGTTATTATCTTTTACTGCAGAAATAAGAAGCCCTTTGGCATCATGAGGAGTCGAAGGCATCACGACTTTTAAGCCAGGGATGTGCCCAAAAAGGCTTTGAAGAGATTGTGAGTGTTGAGGGCCTTGTCCCCATCCTCTCCCCATGACTAAGCGGATAACAATGGGAGCGGTCAGTTGATCACCAAACATATAATGCCATTTAGCGGCGTTATTAATGAGTTGGTCAAGAGCTAAAAGAAAAAAATCAACCCGTTGGTGGGTAAGAATAGGGCGCATCCCTCGGATTGCTGTTCCAATTGCAACACCAGTCATTGCATTTTCAGAAGTGGGCATATCCATGACCCGCTCAGGGCCAAATTTCTCTTGGAGGCCACTGGTTGTTCCAAAAGTTCCTTTTGGGTCTGGAACGCCAAGTCCCATAATATAAACAGAAGGATCGCTTTCTAAAAGCTGGGAGGTTCCTTCTAGGATGGCTTGGTTAAATTTTAATTCTCTTTTCATGAACTACTCCGCATACATCAGTTCATTGTCAAGGTCAAAATAGGGATAGGGACTTTCTTTAGCGAAGGTGAAGGCCTCATCGATCTCTGATTTCAATTTAGATTCCATTTTATCAAGCTCCTCTTCTGAAATAAGCTTTTCAGCAAGTAACTGTTCTCGGTAAGTTTTAATGGGACATTTCTCAAGCCAGCTATTAAACTCTTCTAGGGTGCGGTAGCCAAGATCTATATCATGATTGGGACCGCAATGTTCGAGGAAACGATACGTATCGAATTCAATATAGGCTGGACCACTTCCTGAACGAATATAGTCAACGGCTTCTTGAGCAATTCTATAGGTTTCTTCTACATCATTCCCATTCCCTTTCCTGGCATACATTCCATGCGCCTTTGCTATTGCTGTCCGGCTTCGCGTCGGTGCTTGGCGAACATTTAGAGGAGAATAGACGGAATAGAGGTTATTTTCACAGACAAAAAGGATGGGAAGATTTTTGAGAGATGCAAAGTTCAGGCTCTCTGCAAAAACCCCCTCTTCAGTAGCTCCTTCACCAAAATAAGAGACGGAAATTTTTTTATCATTTTTTATTTGAGAGGCAAAAGCAAGTCCTACAGCCACAGGGATGCTATTCGCAACGATCGGCGTTGATCCCATCATTCCAACAGAAAGATCGATAAGATGCATCGAGCCACCGCGGCCAAGAGAGCACCCAGATTTTTTTCCATGAATTTCAGCGATCATTTTATTAAGATCGCCTCCTTTGGCTAGATAATGAGCATGAGCACGGTGGTTACTCATGATTAAATCTTCAACACTTAGAGCTTCAGAGACTCCAACAGCAATGCCTTCTTGACCAATACTAAGATGTGTTGGGCAGCGCATTTTCTGTTCCGAGTAGCGGTCAGCTATCGCCTCTTCAATACGGCGGATGCGGAGCATTTTATAAAATAGATCAGTTCGATTCACTTAAGCAACCTCGTGAGAAATTTGTTAAAAGGAATTTTTTTTATAGGCTCTTTATTGCCGATAGTTTGAACATTGATAGCAGAGGCTATCGAACCAAAGAAGCCAGCTAGAGAAATCGGATATCCTTTCGCAGCACACATGGCAGCTATGGAAAAGAAACTGTCTCCAGCACCAACACGGTCAATTGTGTTTGTAATTAAGGCGGGGATATGGATTTTGGGTTCCATTTCAGAAGAGCAAAAAACCCCTTTAACTCCTTGGGTAATACAGATATTTCGACAATTTAAGAACTCTGAGATATCAGCCGCAAGGCTCTCCATTGAGCTATAGCGATCATGAGCAGAGAGACGGAGTTCTGGTTCATTTAAAGAGATAAAATTAGCGCGCCGGTAATGGGTGACAACATTAAAGCCTCGGTTTCCACTATTAGTTTGAGTGTTAATGGCTAGAAAATTTGGAAGATCACATAAAACATCGACGATCAAAGGGTTAGTAAAGCCATTCCCAAAATCACAGACAAGGACTAGGTCGTAATCTTTAGAACTGTTTTCTAAATAGTTAATAATTTGATCAGTTTCCTCTTCTGAGAGGAGAGAATCATTAGAGGAATAGGTTTCAAAAAGTTTAGAAAGATTATTTCCATCTTTTATTACATACCGCTTTTTCGTAAGGGTGGAATGATTCGGTAAAAAAACAAATTCTCTTTCCACTTTAGGGTCAACGTGACTTTCGATGAAATCGCGATGAGGGCACTTTTCTCCAATAGAAGTCAGTAGGGTTACATGATCAGAAAATTGGGCGATGTGATTGGCAATAATGAGAGAGCCCCCTAAATAACGCTCATTTTTCTGGTTTCTAGCAACCATGTGAAGTCCCTTTCCAGATTGCCCCATCGGCTCTGTAAATTGGTATTCATCAATAATTGCATCTCCAATGATAAGAACGCGTAGATCTTTTAAATCCTCGATCTTTTGAAGAAGAGTATCGATGGAATAGGCTTCTTTGATCTCTGCAAGGAGTGCTCGGAGTTCTGGTGAAGTATTTTCAAAGTATTGATTAAGAAGCGTCGAGGAACTGAAGACGATATCGTCGGTATAATACATTGTCCCATTTGCTTCTTGAACTGCCCGGACCTCATCAGCAATTTTTCCTGTAACATCCTTTGAATAGTCTGCATATTCTTTTCCCTTCACATAAATGTTAGGCTTGATTTTTTGGATGCAACTGATTGCATCAGGGCTATCATTCAGAACGACATAGTCAACACAATTCAAAGACGCAAGCGTTTCGGTGCGAAGGGATTCGCTAAAAACAGGACGACCGGGCCCTTTATTGACAAATCGATCAGGAGTGACAGAAACGACAAGCTTTGACCCTTGTCTTTTAGCCTCTTTAAAGTGTCTAATATGACCGGGATGAAGGAGATCGAAGACTCCATGACAGTGAACAATTTTTTCACCGTCTTTTTTTTCTTCTTCTAAGACTTTTTTAAGTTCTTCAAAGGATTTAATTTTGCTTTGCATGACTTAAATTATTAGTGGTTGAGGTGTTAAAATTCCAGGAATCGATGACTGTGTGCAGGAGAAAAAAATGCCCCATTTCAACAAGACCATAATCGATAATAGGAAGATAAAAATTTAAATCTCCAACTGCTCTAAGAGGATTATGAGGTTCAAATCCACTGAGGGTAATAATAGGAATGTCTTTAGATTTTGCAATCGCAGCGGCATTTAAAATATTTTGGGAATTACCAGAGCTACTGATGCAAACAAGAAAATTATTTTGTTTCAAGAGTAAATCTAAAGGACGAGAAAAAATCTGATCATATCCGTAATCATTAGAAATACAGGTCATAACATTGGAATCATAAAGAGTTTGAGAGGGGATTTTAAGGGCATTTAAAAGATCAGTGGAAAAGTGAGAAGCAATTCCGGCACTACCCCCATTTCCTACAACGAAAACAGTTCCATTGTGTTCTTGTACTTGCAATAGAAAGGCATGAAAAATTTGGAGAGCTTGCCCTTCATTAATGGTTCGGTCTTGAGTGGAATAGACACATTTGCTCAGGACTTCGGAGAGTTCGGTAAATCGCTTTGTAAACAACACATCCTCCTAAGATAAATACTGAAACCAGGTTTTCGTGGCTTCTTTAATATTTTCTGCATCCCATAGGGGAGCATCTCGAAAATCATCAATTTTTTCTAGTAATTTGGCAACTCCCTCCTCAAAGGAAGTTTCAGCTTTGAAGCCGAGTTTTTTTTCAATACAACTTACGTCAGCAAAAGTACAGTCGGGTTCGCCGGGACGTTTTGGAATATTTACAGAATCATGATTCAAAAGTTTCACAATTTGATTAACAGGATAATGGTTTCCACTCCCTACATTAAAAATCTCGCCACTTAGCTTTGATTCTGCTCCCATTAAGAAGGCTCGGGCGACGTCTTTTACGAAGGTAAAATCGCGTGTTTGATTTCCGTCACCTACAACCGTTAAGGGTTTGTTATTCAATTTTTGTGTTAGAAAAACACCAAAAACAGCTCCATAGGTTCCTGTTGTGCGAGCTCTCGGCCCAAAAACATTGAATAGTCTCAATGAAAGAGCGGGAATTTTATAGATTTGTTCCCAATGCATGATGAGTTCTTCTCCTAAGAATTTCGTCAAAGCGTAAGGATATTGGGGACGAATCGGAGCATTTTCTGGAGTGGGAAAGGTGTCTGGAATTCCATAGCAAGAAGAGGAAGCAGCATAAAGAAGGCGGTGGATATTTGCCTTTTTGGCACATTCTAAGACATTAAAAGTTCCATCGACATTGACTTCAAAATATTCTCGTGGGTTTTCAATCGAAGGGACAATATCGGCAAGGGCAGCTAAATGAAATACCCAATCGATCCCCTCAAAGTGAGGCTGAATCTCCTCTATTTTTCGAATATCTGCTTGGAAAAATTTGAGGTTAGGGCTTTTTTTAAACTCATCGAAGTTAGTTAGACGCCCTGAACGGAGGTTATCTAAGACGGTAACATGGTGTCCTTCTTCTAATAAGAGTTGTGTAAGGTGGCTTCCTATAAAGCCTGCTCCACCTGTAACTAGTGCTTTCACTGTAGATTAACTGCTTTCATGGTTTTAATATTAAAGTAACGTTTGTCATTCAAAGAATCAGGGAGCTTTTTCTGTTCAAAGGCATCGATCAGCCCATCTACTGCATCTTCAATTGTATATTTTGGTGTAAAGCCAAGCTTGTTAGCAATTTTCTGAGAAGAAACGTGGTAGGAGCGGTTATCATCGGTTGGGACAGTTTCAAGCTCAACAGCTCTCTTCCTTCCAACGGTTGATTTTACAATTTCCCCTAGATCTTGAACCGAATGATTGTGGTAACCCACATTAAAGGTTTCTCCTTGAATCTTTTCAGCAGGGGCTTTTAAGACATGAAGATAGGCACGAACCATATCGCGGATATCGATATTAGGTCGAAGTTGCTCTCCTCCCATCACTTTAATTTTTCCTGTGTTGTAGGCTAGATTTGTCAAGATATTGACAACAACGTCGAGGCGTTGACGGGGAGCATAGCCACAAACAGTTGCTGGCCGAAGAACGCAGCAAGTGAAGTCATCGTCCTGATACTTCAAAAGAATTTTTTCACATTCTGCTTTAAACTTTGAGTAGTCTGTGAGAGGAATAAGCTCCATATCTTCGGTCACATTGGGAACATCTTTCACCCCATAAACAGAAGAAGAGGATGCATAGATAAACCGCTTGACTCCCTTTCGCTTAGCGATTTGGACGAAGGGTTCAAATGGGTCAAAATTGATCGATTTCCCAAGGTTAGGATTGAGCTCAAAACTTGGATCATTCGAAATACAGGCAAGATGGATAACAGAGTCACATCTATTGAGAGCTATTTCCATTTGCTTTAAGTCTCGGATATCTCCTTTCATAAGGGTTAGGTTGGGGTGATCTTTTATCGTATCAAATAGATCTTCTCCATATAAGAAAAGGTCATAGACTGTTACGGAATAGCCCGCATCTAATAAAGAGGGGATTAATAAAGATCCGACATAACCCGCCCCACCGGGAACAAACACATGCATCTTTGTAATCTTTTGTTTAGTTCAGATAAGCGGAATATACAAGATTTGTGTAGATGATGCAAGGGGAAATAGTTGCATGATGGGTACAGATCTTCTATAATCTGAGGGTATGGAAGTAGCGTTGGTACATGATTGGCTTACAACGATTGGGGGAGCGGAAAAAGTTCTGGAAGCTCTATTGGAAATCTTCCCTTCCGATTTATTTACTCTTGTAAAAAATCCCAAGAAGTTGGTGGGAACTCCCTTCGAAACAAAAGAGATTAAGACCTCTTTTATCCAAAATCTCCCCAAAGCAAAAGAGAAATATCGCTCCTATCTCCCTCTCTTTCCTCTTGCTACTGAGCAGTTTGATTTGAGTGGTTATGATTTGATTATCTCCTCATCACATTCAACGGCGAAAGGAGTTTTGACCCACGCAGACCAGGTCCATATTTGCTATTGTCATACACCTATGCGTTATGCCTGGGATCTTTATCAACAATACCTCCGTGAATCAAAACTTAAAAGTGGTCTTAAAGGGATTCTTGCAAAGTTTTTTCTTCATTATTTAAGGATGTGGGATGCTCACTCATCAGCCCGTGTTAATGCTTACGTTGCCAACTCACATTACGTTGCCCGTCGGATTAAGAAGCTCTACCAAAAAGAGGCTTCGGTGATTCACCCTCCTGTCAATCTTGACTATTTTGACCTAGAAGAAAATAAGGAAGAGTATTATCTCACTGCATCTCGAATGGTTCCCTATAAGAAGATTGATCTTATTGTTGAGACATTTAGTACGATGCCAGATAAGAAATTGGTGGTAATTGGAGAGGGGCCAGAAATGGAAAAAATCAAGCGGAAGGCAAAGAAGAATATTGAGATTCTTGGGTTTCAAAATGATGATGTCCTTCGTGCACATCTCAAAAAAGCTAAAGGATTTGTCTTTGCAGCCCTAGAAGATTTTGGAATTCTTCCAGTAGAGGCACAAGGATGTGGAACGCCTGTGATTGCTTTTGGAAAAGGAGGTGCTTTAGAAACGGTTGTTGAAAATCGAACAGGGCTCTTTTTCCCAGAACAAACGGTCCCTTCTCTTAGAGAAGCTATTGAGAAGTTTGAAAGGCAATCGTTTGATCCTAAAGTGGTTCGGACCCATGCCGAGACCTTTCATGAAGAAATTTTTAAAAAGAAATTTCAAACACTTGTCCGTGATAAGTATAAAGAGTTCGTAGAAGGGTGAACCCTTTTTGAAAACAGTGGAATGTTAAACAAAAGGAAAACCATCCAGGTTAGATGGTGGTGCATATTATGATTACTCATCGCAAAGAGGAGAACATGAATTAAACCCACTACCACAATCTGATTTGTAGAAAGAACAGAGCGGATGCGATGGCTGTTTTCACTAAAATAATAAAAAAGAGTTGTTGCCAATAGGATCACACCGATAAATCCTAACTCAAAAAGGAGCTCTAAATAGATATTATGGGCTAAGATTTGTGCACCAAAGCCATCTCCAAAAATAACACCTTTATCAAGGCTTTCAAAGCCTTTGATCCATTCAGAGAATCGGGCTCCTGTTGATCCAGAGACCATACTGATTGCCTTTACTCCTTCTACAAAAATTTTAAAAAAATCGATTGAATAGGTTTTAAGAATAAAAAGGATAGGTAATGCAAGAAGGGAAAGTTTAAAGGTTAACTTTCGGATTTCTTCTGAGAAAACACAAAGATAAATCAAAGTGACTGCAAATGAGAGATAAGCCGCTCGGGTTGTTGTCAGCAACAAGGCGATAAAAGTGAGCCCAGTTAAAATTAAAATTAAAAACCGCTTTTTTTGAGCATAGAGAATGAGAAGCACGGAGAGGGCAAAGCTAGCGCCATTTCCATATTCATTCGGGTAACTTCCTGGTGAAAAGCGGAGAAGTCCCCATCCAATTTGAGCTTCGACTGAGAATCTATTAATCGTGGCAAAAGAAATAGCCTTGGTATAATAACCAATATAAAAAATATAGCCTATGGCTAGAGAAATAAAAAAACCAGCAAGATAAAGGTAAATGAGTTTTTCTTGTTCTCCTTGCCAAGAAAAAGCTGCCCCAAACATAAAAAGACACTGCGAAATAAAAAGAAAGCATCGAAATAAGGGATAGGAATCGACATGATAAGAACCGTTATGGGTGAAATAAGCAGAAATGAGGCAGTAGGCGAGAAAGGGAAGAAAGGCCAGGACTGTTTTCCACTCGCCAATTTCCAATTTAATAAAAAAGAGAGGAAAGAGAATCAGGAAGAAGTGGTAGAAACGGAACGCATAAGGCATAAATGAGGGGGTTAAAAGTGTTCCAAGAGGGCCAAAAAAGACAAAGCAATAGATGACAAAGCGTTGGATGTTGCTCAGGGTGATCATGGATTAATGTGTTTACTGAGTAGTCCCGCAAGTTTCATCATATCAATAGAATTAGAGTGGCCAAATACCTTGGCAAGCTTATCATCGGGGACGATCATCCGCTTATTATTAGGATCTTGAAGGTCCTTAGATTTGATATATTCCCAAACCTTCTTTGTCACCTCTCCTCGGGTCAGTTCTTTTTCTCCAACGATGGCCTGGAGCTCTTTTGATAATGGGGCGGGTTTTCCAATTGTCTTTGTTGTTTTCTTTTTAGTCGTTTTCTTCTTTGCTCCTTTTTTCTTGGTAGTTTTAGTTGTGGTTTTCTTTGTTGCCCCTTTTACCCCCTTTGTTTTTTTGACGTAAGGAGTTTTTGGGTGGTCCCGGTATTTTATTTCCAAGTCATCGATCTCATTGACGATTACGTTGCAATCGGGATAATTGGAGCAGCTAAAGAAAGTTTTTCCCCAACGACTTCGGCGTTGTTTAATATCTCCATCGCATCCGATTGCGGGACATTTGGGAAGGTTCTCAGGGATAGGTTCGTCTTTTTTCGGGATATTAATGATTCCCTTGCAGTCAGGGTAACGTTCACACCCTAAAAAGGTTCCAAAGCGACCAAATCGGATTTTCATCGGTGAACTGCATTTAGGACAAGGTTGATCCCAATCAAAATTTTCAGCATAATCTTCTTTCTTGAATTCAAGTGATTCAATCGAAACGGTGAATTTACAATCAGGATAATTGGAACAGCCATAGAAATATTTATCTCGCGACCAAATTTTTTGAAGTTTGTTTCCACATTTAGGACAGTTAATATCGGTCATGAGTTTTGGAACAAAAGCTTCTTTTTCTGCTTTTTCAAGGACAGGAACAAATTTCGTCCAAAACTGATCTAGAAACTCTCTCCAATCTTTCTTCTCTTCTGCAATTTCATCAAGGTCATCTTCCATCCGAGCGGTGAATTTTATATCCATAATCATTGTGAAATGGTTTTCAAGCATTTGGGCAATGATCTTTCCCAGCTCGGTTGGCTTAAGAGCTAAACGCTCTTTAATGGTGTAGGCGCGTCCGTGGATTTTATTCATGATCGACGCATAAGTCGAGGGGCGGCCAATTCCTGATTTTTCCAGCTCTTTAACGAGAGATGCTTCTGTAAAACGGGGAGGAGGTTTAGTAAATGATTGATTTGAAATCACATCCAAAAGATTAAGTTTTTGTCCAACTTCAACCGGTGGTAAAAGTTTTTCTTCATCTTGTTTCTTTTTCTCATCCTCATCGAGATCTTCTCTCTCTTCATAAACAGCGAGGAATCCTTTAAACTTAATGATAGATCCCGTTGCACGAAGGGTAAGATTTTGGTCGGTTTCGATTTCGCAAGAAACAGTATCATAAATTGCAGGCATCATTTGAGAGGCTAAGAAACGACGCCAGATTAAGAGATAAATCTTATATTGGTCGATACTTAAGTGGGGTTTGATCACATCAGGGGGATGGCTAAGATTGGTTGGGCGGATGGCTTCATGGGCATCTTGGGCACTTTTCTTCGACTTGTACATGTTAGGTTTTGTCGGAAGATAATTTTTTCCATATGCGCCATCGATAAGTATTCGAGCTGCATTGATCGCTTCCATTTCAACACGGACCGAATCGGTACGCATATAAGTGATCAAACCCTCTGTTCCTTCTTTTCCTAGATCGATCCCCTCGTAGAGACTTTGTGCAATTCCCATTGTACGGGAAGCTGAATAACCATAATGACGACTAGCTTCTTGTTGGAGTGTTGAGGTAATAAATGGAGGGACAGGGTGGCGTTTCTTCTCTTTTTTCTCTACTTTCGAAATTTTAAAAGTAGAATGCTTCAGTTTTGTTACCAGTTTTTTTGCTTCGATTTCATTGGAGATCAAGGCGACATCTTTCCCTGGGATACGTTCTTTTTCAATCCGTTTTCCATCGATCAAAGAGAGGGCTGCATCAAACGAGCGTTCTTTAGAGTCTCCTTGGAGAGTACAAAGAATGGTCCAGTATTCGACAGGGTTAAAAGCTTCGATTTCTTTTTCTCTATCGACAACAAGTTTCAAAGCTACAGACTGAACTCTTCCTGCCGATAAGTTTCCCCCTGCTGCACTCCGTTTAATACGCCTTTGAAGGAGAGGAGAGATTTTATAACCGACCATTCGATCAAGGAGGCGGCGGGCTTGTTGTGCATTTACAACAGAGAGATTAATTTTGCGGGGATGTTTGAGCGCTTCAGTAACAGCATCTTTAGTAATTGCATTAAACGTAACCCGGGAAACTTTTGGGCCTTTGGGAAGAATATGGGCAATATGCCATGCAATAGCTTCTCCTTCTCGATCGGGATCAGGAGAAAGGTAAACCGTATCACATTCTTTCGCTGTTTTTTTTAGCTTGGCGATGACATCTTTTTTGTCAGGAAGGTTTTCGTAAACGGGTTCGAATTTGTTCTCGAGATCGATTCCAAACCCTTTGGTTGGAAGATCACGAATATGGCCGACCGAAGACTCAACGTGGTAAGCATTCCCTAAAAATTTTTTTAGGGTCTTCACTTTCGTTGGAGACTCGACGATGATAAGAGTTTTTCCTTTAGCCATAATTACATTAAATAAATGATAAACATTTCAGGCTACTTAATTCCGCTCTTTTATTGCAAGCCCCCTATCAAATTTTTCCTAAACAAATTTTTTATTGAAAGGGAAATTCAAATATCATAACTTACCAAATTAAAAATTCAATATGGAGCTTAAAGAATGAAACGGTTTTTTTATATTTTGCTACTTCTTGCCGTTGGATTCTCATTAGGTTTTGGATATAGAGAGGTTAAGGCAGAGGTCGATGCAAAAAGAGAAACCAAGAGAAGACATACGACGTATGCCACTCAACCCGTTATGGAAAATAAATCTTTTGTCGTGATCACGGTAGCAAAAGATGATGCCCCTTTTTGTGAACAAAATCTTTTATCAATCCTCAGTCAAGAATATGAAGATTTTCGGGTGATCTATATAGAAAATGGTTCAACAGATGAAACTGCAAAGAAAACGAAAAGTTTTCTTCAAAATCATGATCTTGATGGGAAATTTACCTTTGTAAAAAATGAAGAAGGGATAAGTGAAGCAGAAGGTCTTTACCGCGCTATTCACTCCTGTCAAAATAAAGAAATCATCGTTTTTCTTAGAGGGAATGAATTTTTTGCCCAGAATAATGTTCTTGATCGATTAAATCACTACTTCGCTGATCCCGATGTGTGGATGACTGCTAGTGAAGAGATCCACTACCCTACATACAGTAAGTTGAAAGGGGAGATTTTTTACCAAGCATGCTATGCAGGGTTATTAAAAAGGGTTAAGCTTCAAGAATTCCTTAACGAGGGGAATTTTACTGAGAGAAGTTATGAAGAAGTGATCACCTCTCCCCTTAAAGAGCTTGCTGGGAGTCATGCCTATGGGATTGCAGAAGCCCAATTTCTTTGCCAAAAGAAGCGAGAGTTTTCATCAAAAGAGCGGATCGCTTCCTATCCTTTACTAAAGGGAAATCCTTGGCATGATTTTGCAAATGATGAAGAAAGGGTAGATCTTTTGGTTTTTTCCTATAATCGCCCTCTTCAACTCTATGCTTTTATGGAATCATCGGAAAAATACCTCGAAAACCTTCACCGCCTTTATGTGATCTATCGAGCAGGAAATGACCATTATGAAAAAGGGTATCATGAAGTAAAAGAAGCCTTTCCAAGAGCAATCTATATTAGACAATCCATTGAGAGTCCTTATGAAGATTTTGCTCCTAAGGTTAGGAAAATAGTCTTTGATCGTGATATCTCTTCTGCTCGTTATATTACCTTTGCACTCGATGACTTTGTTATCAAAGAGCCCATTGATATGAAAGAAGCTGTTTCCTGTTTAAAAATGACCGGGGCTTATGGGTTTTATTTTTGTTTTGGGAATAACTTAAGTAGCCATCCCAAAGAGAGTAAAATTCTCATTCAAGAAGGGGTCTATGCTTGGCAGTTTTCCCATATGGCAGGAGGGTGGAAAGTTCCCAATTCAGTTAAGATGACACTCTTTAAAAAAGAGGAGATTTACCCTGACTTTCTCAATATGAAATTTCATAATCCAAGCATTTTGCAGGTTTTATGGAATGAGAATGCAGATTTATCTCGAGTTGGATTATACTATGGTCGATCTAAAGCGGTGAACCTATCTCTTAACGTTGTTACGGAGAATGAGTGGGTAGATGAAAAATTAACCAATATCTCCACAAAAGAGCTCCTAACATTTTTTGATCAGGGATTAAAAATGGATATTTCCCCTTTAGAGCATATTGAAAATCAAACAATTGAAATTGATTTTGAGCCTAAATTTACCAAAAGGTGATTTATGACCCTATACCCAAACAACTTGAAAAGTTCGCTTTTGACTTCGGCAGCCTTATCTCAGAATCTTTATCTTCACTCCCGTCCTGCCTCTAGGCAATGGTCGCTCAAAATTCCAATTTTTCAAGTTATTTGGGTAGATCTCGCATTAAAGCCATTAATAAAGGATAGATTCAGATGAAAAAGGAATTAGCTCTTTTACTTTTCATTTGTCCTTTTGTTTTTCTCTACGTCTTTTCAAATAATTTAAAGAAAGGAAAGCCTACTTATAGCAGAGAGCTTACCCTTCATGACTCCTTTGAAAAACTGGAAGGAAAAGAGACCGAAAATTGGAACTATATTCAAACAAAAAGAGATTACAAAGATCTTGAATTATATGACGAGCTTTATAAGAAAAATAAAGACCTTCAATTTACCTCAAGTCCTATTTTTAAGATTCCAAAAAAAATTCATGTGATTTGGCTTGGCCCGAAACCTTTTCCATCGCAATCGGTTGAAAATATGCGCTCATGGATGGCCCATCATCCTGACTGGACTTTTAAATTTTGGACCGATCGGAAGCGTCCTCCTCCCTGTAAAAGAATGAAGGTCTGTCTTCTTGAAGATTTTGAATTCGGTTTTTTAAAAGAAAAATATGAGGAATCAAAAAATTGGGGAGAAAAAACCGATATTTTGAGGTATGAAATCCTCTATAGAGAAGGTGGGCTATATGTAGATTATAATATAAAATGTCATCGCCCATTCCATAAACTTCATACAGGATATGATTTTTATATTGGATTGGAAATGCCTCATGAGAGGATCGAAGACCTTTCTATGACAGCAGGGAACTCAATTATTGGGGCTCGTCCCCGTCATCCTGTTTTGCGAGGAACAATTCAAAAGGTTCTCGATCGATGGGACAAGATGACAAATAAATTCTCAACAAACGACCCTATTGTTCAAGCTCGAAGAGTGACTCATCGCACTTTGCTTCCCCTCACTTATGCCCTGGAAGGAAATATTAATCGTCCAGAAAATACCGATATTATTTTCCCTGCCGCCTATTTTTTCCCAAGTAATGGTCTTCCAGGCTTTTACGCGCAGCATTTTCATCAGGGTAGTTGGCGCGATCATGAAGAAACGCAAAATGAAAAATATTTATCACAGACCTTAAGGACTCTTCGAAGCCGGGATGCAAAAATCCTCCGCGTTGAACTCTTATGTTTAATTGCACTTATTGGTTGCCTTACTTTATACTTCCTCGTCAATAGAGAAATAAGAAAGGAATTGAAGTGAAACGCTTAACGCTGTTTTTATTGCCTTTACTCCTCATAACAACGGCATGCGATAAAAAAGATCAAGTTAAACAAGGTGATGATTTCGTCACCTTAATGGGATCGAATAAGAAGGTTTGGAAATTTGTTGAAACTCATGAAGATCATAAAAATATTGAGATTTTTAAAGATCTCTACAATAAAAATAAGGATTTTCATCAGGCCAAACAACAGGAAGTAAAGATCCCTCAAGTTATCCATTTTATTTGGATAGGGCCAAACCCTTTCCCAAAAGAGTCATTAGATAATATAAAATCTTGGGTGGATCACCATCCCGGTTGGACATTTAAATTTTGGACTGATCGCCGCCGTCCTCTTCCAAATAAAAAGATGGAGCTTCACTTTATATCGGACTTTAATTTTAGCATACTTCAACAATGTTTTGAACAATCAGATAACTATGCAGAAAAGTCTGATCTTCTTCGCTATGAACTTCTCTATAAGGAGGGTGGGCTTTATGTCGACCATGATGTCGAGTGTTTTAAAACCTTTGCTCCTTTTCATCGCACTTATGACCTTTATTGTGGATTAGAGACTCCCCATGAGCCAATTTTAAATAGTTCCATCTCTGTATGTAATAATGTTATCGGTGCTCGTCCTCATCATCCTGTGCTTAAGGGAGTGATAGAACTTGTCAACAGTCGCTGGGCAGAACTTTCAGCTGCCTACCCGGGAGATGATAAGGAATCAGTCATTTATCGGGTTGCTCAAAGAACTTTTGCTCCTTTTGATGATGCTGTTCGATTGGGGGCTGGAAAGGAAGGCTACAAAGATATTGTTTTCCCTGCTGCTTTCTTTAATCGTATCGAGGATGATCTTGCCCTTTATGCCCATCATTACTATGCATCAACATGGTTTGAAGATGAGACGAAATTTGAAAGAAATATCAGAAGACGCCTCATTTCCATTTCTCGGAAGAATAACCAAATCCTCCTCTTTAACGGAGTGATACTTACCGCAAATCTAGCTCTCTTTTCTGCCCTTTTCTTTCAGTACCGAGCCCTTAGAAAAAATCGTAAATGATGATTTCAAAAGAAGAATTAAAAAAACTTGGGGAAGGGGGGATGATTCCCGGGCCTGATGAATCTGAAGAGGAGTTTGTCAAGCGGCTTGACATTCTTCAAAAAGTCAAAGAAAGCCCTTCTATGTTTCTTAAGGGAAAGACATTTGAAAAATGGAATCCCGACTACCAGCAAACTTTGGGAGCTTCTCCCAAATGGCTCCCTCTAACCTATTCAAATCAAGGCCTTCCTCCTTGGCAAGGAGCAGTGATGTGGGTTTTAGAAGCTCCAAATAAAGAAAAAATTCCGATGATACAACTCCGAAACGGGTTTAAAAAAGGGCGATTTCTCTTTTACTCAAGAGAAGAGGTTCTGATGCATGAGACCCTCCATGCGATGCGGATTGGGTTTGACCAGCCCCGTTTTGAAGAGGTTTTGGCTTACTATCATTCAAAATCTAGATGGCGCCGCTTTTTTGGTCCTCTTTTTCGAAAACCTAGTCATGCATTCTTTTTTATCTCCCTTATTTTGATTTCAATAGGAATTCAGATGACCTCTTTCTTTTTTCTCTCCTCTCCAATGCTCCCTTATTTAAAGATGTTTGCCCTTCTCCCTTTGGTCGATTTACTTTTTAGAAGTGCCATATTGATCAAAGATCAACGTCTGCTAAAAAAAGCTCTTCAAACACTTTCAGAGCTTTTCCCCAATCAAGAAGATGTTTTTCCCATAGCAATCAGATTGAAAGATTCTGAGATACAAAAGCTTGCGGTCGCATCCATTGAGGAAATTCTCAATTTTATTGAAAAGGAAATTCCTAATTCACTTCGTTGGCGACAGATTTTAGCGCAATTCTGTTGACAATCTCTCCTCCCCTAGTTAATTAATAATTATAACCCAAGTTCCAGGTTTTGTGGGTGGCGTTTTGATAGATTTTTGATTCTAAGCGAGTTGCAAAATCGAAAACCGCAGAAAATCTGAAGCTTGGGTTACAAGGGGTTTTTAATTAAAATGAAAAGAAATGCAAGGGAAAGTTCATTAGTCCATAGGATTTTTATTCTTTTTATTATATTATTATTGCCGACATTTTTTATTAAAGAATATCGGATTATCAAGTCAAAGAAGGAAACAAGAATACTTCCTGCAGATGACTTTACCCATATTCAATTAGACACAGTAAAAGATAAGTCTTTTACAATCATGGTATTAACCCAAAATAATGCGAGTACAATCGAAAGAAATCTCCAATCAATATGCACTCAAAAATATGAGCAATACAACGTAATTTATATTGATCAGGGGTCAACAGATGGAACGCTTGAAATATTAAAGAGGGGGATTGGCTCTAATAAAGGGATCACTTTAGTGGAGTGCGAGGAAGGTCATGGGGCTTACGAAAAATATTATGAACTTGTCTCAAACTGCCCCGACAATCAAGTCATCATTCATCTTTATGGGACAGATTGGTTAGCTCATGAGGATGTCCTTTCTCTTTTCTCTCAATCCCATTCTCATCCAGATGTTTGGCTCACCTATGGACAATATCTCGACTATCGGAACTATCAAAAGGGATTATACCTTCCAAAACCGAAAAAAACTCTCTGTAAGAAAAGAGTTCAAAGAGCTCCTTGGGTTGCGGCTCCCTTAAAATCTTATTATGCCGGTCTCTTTAAAAAGCTCCATATAGAAGCCGGTTTTTTCCTCTCTGTAGAAGATGAAAACGCCCTTCTTAGTCTTGTGGCAGAGCTTGCCAAAGCGCACGTCCGCTTTATTCCTGATGTTCTATTTATCCATAATGAGAAAAGAGAGTTTGAGAAAGGAGGGCATCGCCTTGCTTTTACGGCAGACAAATTGAAAAATCCTATCGAGAAGTCCTTTTCACAGTCCATTGTCGATTTAATGATATTTTCAGAAAATACCCCCGATGATTTGAAAGTGTGTCTCGAATCTTGCAAAGACTGCTTAAAGGGGATTAATGCAGTCCATGTCATTTATGTGTGCTCAGAAGAGACCTATACTTCTTATGAAGAATTAAAAAAAACCTTCTCAAATGTTCATTTTATTCGTCCGATTCAATATGGAGAGTCAACATTTAAACAAGCTGTAAACCAAGCACTTTGGGGCAGCGGAAGTCTCTCTCCTTACGTCATCCTCTCAACCGACCAAGTGAGAGTCAATGCTCCTATAGCTCTCCCTGCATGTATTGGGGCAATGCGAAAAACAGGGGCATACGGTTTTTACCTTCATCTAGGAAAAGGAGAAGAAAATCTTCCCCTCAAAGGAGTCTATTCTTGGAATATTCGGCACGGAGAAGGGGCATTTCACCGTCCTGACGCATTGCAAATGGGACTCTATCGCCGTCTTGATATAGAGCGAGATTTTAGGGAACTTGTCTTTAACTCAACCGATGACCTTATCAATGCTTGGGCAGAGCATGCCCCCTCCCATAGAGTCGGACTTTCATTCGAAGAGCCGAAGACTATACCAATTGCAAGGAATAAATTCATAAATTGAGCGGGATCTTTCCAGTTAAAACTGCGCTTTCGATCTCGCTAACCACCAAGTGATTGACATCGATCTCCAATTGCATTTTTCCCATTTATTCCTAGCAATTGGTATTATTTCCACACCTTCCGCTGAGATGCTGAGGCGATCTTAAGCTCTTTCCGATATTTTGTAACTGTTCGGCGGGCACATTGAATGCCCCGTTTCTTCAGTTTTTGGGAGAGGGCCTCATCTGAAAGGGGGTCTTTCTCTTGATGGATCAACTTTAGGAGAAGATCTTTTGCCTCTTGATTAGAGATTTCTCCCCGACTACTTTGGATTCCACAAGTGAAAAAACTCCGAAGCTTTAAAAGACCTCTGGGAGTCGCAACCCCTTTATCTGCAATTGCTCGAGTGATAGTTGATTCACTTAAAGCCAAAGCTTCTGCCACTTCCTTCATCGTCATAGGGATGGGAGCATCTGTGATTCCTTCTAAAAAATCCCGCTGCTGCTTCAATAGATATGTGGCAATTTCATGGAGAGTCTTTTTTCTCCGCCCTAAAATACGGGTAAGCCATTTTCCAGCAGCAAGGTGACGGCGAATATAGTCGACTTCATCGCTCTTTAGCGATTGATTTTCAAGAGCATCCAAATAAAATTCATGAATTTGAAACGAAGGGAGATTAGAATCATTAACTTCAACACTCCATAAACCCCCTTCTTTTTGAATTGTGATGTCTGCCACTAAATCGGAATTGATCTCTCTTTGAAACGCTCTTCCTGGATAGGGATTTAAGGGACGAAGATCGTTTTGGATCATCTTTTTTATTTCTACTATGCTGATTTTAAGCTTTTTAGAAATAATTTTTAACCGGTTGTGAAGAAGATCATCATAATGAAGAGCAACAATTCTATAGATAGGGCGCTCCTTTTTATCTTCTAGCTGAATAAGGAGCGTCTCTTGGACACTCCGAGCTCCGATCCCTAAAGGTTCTATCTGTTGGAACTTCCTTAGAACATCTTCTTTTCCTATAAGTTCTTCAGGCGAAAGGGTTAGAAATCCTTTTTCATCAAGGGATCCCGCAATTTCCCTAGCGATTGCTTTTTCCCTCTCAGTTTGAAAATAAACGCCAATTTCTTTCATTAGATAATCATAGAGAGTGACTTCTGATCGAATCATCGATTGATCAAAGGGTTCACAGTAACTTTTCTGCAGATCTAGAAGGGGATTTTTTTCGATTTCTCTTTCAAGCCAGTCACTTAGCTCGATCGTTGGCATCATGAGTACCTGAAATGCACGTTCCATCGCAACGCTCATAACCAAACGGTGATCTTGCCTGATGCTTTGCTGAAACTTCATGTTTCTTCCCCCTTATGGACCTGTTGGAAAAGTTCATTCTCCCATCTTTTGCCTCTTTTGGAGAAAATAGAAACTTCATAAATCCTCTATGCTAAGGCATATGTAGATTTACAAAGTTTCCATTTTTTCTCAAAAGCTCCTCCAAAATCTGCGGAAAGCGACTTTTCCGACAGGCTCTTATTTGTCTTATAGCACTAAAGAAATTTCAGAAAAGGGTGTTTTTTAAATACGTTGATAAATAGAATGTTAAAGAAAATTTATACCGGGAACTTTCCTGCAAGCCGTCTAAAAAACGGGGAGTTGGGAAAAAAGGAAAAGGACAAGCCATGAACACGTTGCCTTTAACGGCCCTTATCTTTTCCCTTATTGCTGGGAATATTGATAAGGGTGGTGCTACAAGTGATGTTAAAGGGGAGATCATCGGTCGCTACAAGGGACTTCAGGTAGAAGAAACTCAAGAGGTCGAAGGCTCAACTTGTCACGAAGAGCCATCAACAGAGACGAATGAAGAGCTCATTTAGTCGACGCAAATCTTGAACTTGGCATACTTGCCAACAAGTGAGCGTGTTGTTTGGGACTCAACAAATTCCACATCGTAGGTAAGTCCCATCGATGTGTGATAGGATCGTTTTACAATTCCCTTTCCAAAATCTTTGTGGAAAACCATCGTCCCCACTCGAAACCCTTCTTCCTCAGCCCAATCGCTCTCTTCTTTGATTTCATCATTGATCGGACTTAAGAAATGAGCAGGAACCTCTTTTAAGAAACGAGAAGGACACATCACCTTTGAAATTCCCCATATGAAACGGTAGGTAGAAGCGGTTAGATAAAGAGATTGTTTGGCGCGAGTCATTCCGACATATGCAAGGCGCCGCTCTTCTTCAAGAGCTTCGATCGAATCTTTAGAATTAATATGGGGGAAAAGATCTTCCTCCATCCCCACCATGAAGGTAAGGGTGAATTCGAGCCCTTTTCCATTATGAAGAGTCATCAGACGTACTGAATCATGCGTTGGGCTATCATCTAAGCTCGACTTAAGGGAAAGCTCTTCTAAAAACTGAACAAGGGTTGGATTTTCCCGCTCTTCACTCCACTCAGCACTCTTGTTGATCAGTGCCTCTAGATTTCCTTTTCGATCATCATAACTTTCCGGATCTTCCTTTAAGATCCGCTCATATCCAGAGAGCTCAATCGCTCCTTGAACGATTTCTTCCAAAGGTTTCCCCGCCTCGATCATCCCTTTCAAAAGATCGATTATCCTTAAGTAATCATTCATCCCTTCTTGGTGGCGAGCAGAGAGTTTAACAGCGGCGATTTCTCCATTAAGCAACTTCTGAACTAAAATCATAATAGGGAGTTCCTCCTTAGAGGCGGCGTGTTGGAGTTTCACGAGGGTAGCGTTTCCAATACCCCGTTTGGGGAGATTAATCGTTCGAGCAAAGGCTAAGTAATCAGAATCGGAAACAGCCATTCGAAGAAGAGCCAAAATATCTTTAATTTCTCGCCGTTGATAAAAAGAGAGTCCTCCATAAATCACATAGGGGATTTGGTGTCTTAATAATGCATCCTCAAAAGTGCGTGATTGAGAATTTGTTCGGTAAAAGATGACACATTCTTTAAGAGGAATATGTCCCTCCCTTGTTTTTCGAACGAGTTCTTCCACAACAAAGAGAGCTTCTTGCTTTTCATTTTCTGCGATGTAGACCCCAATTTTTTCCCCTGCACCTAGATCGCTCCACAGTTTTTTTTCATACCGCTCTTCATTATGTTGAATCAGCCCATTGGCTGCTTCCAAGATGTTAGCAGTGCTCCGGTAATTTTGCTCTAAAGTGATCACCTGAGCATTTTCATAATCTTTTTCAAAGTCTAAAATATTGTGAATATTTGCTCCACGCCACGAGTAGATTGATTGGTCAGGGTCTCCGACCACAAAGATATTATTCCGCTTGCCCACTAGGAGTTTTGTCATAAAATACTGCGCTGCATTTGTATCTTGATACTCATCGATCAATACAAAGGTCCACCGCTTTTGGTAATGTTCGAGAGTTTCTTTTGATTCGCGAAAAAGTTTTACCGTAAGATAAAGAAGATCATCAAAATCAAGGGCGTTATATTCTTTTAATTTTTCCTGATAAGCGATGAAGAGATCTTTTAAAATCTGATCGGTCCTGGAGTGAAAGTCTCGATCTAAATCACTCGGTTTTAAAAGATCGTTCTTTGCATTGGAAATAGCCATCCGAAGAGATTTTAAAAGACCCTTTTCATCCTTGTAGCCCATTGTCCCTAAGCAATTCTTCAAAAGCTCCAAGCTATCTTTTTCATCATAGATCGCAAAGTCACCTCGATAACCTAAGACATGGATTGATTCCCTCAGGATCCGGGCTCCTAAAGAGTGAAAGGTTGAGGTCAAAACATACTGATCCGACATCATCTTGATCCGAACCCGCATCTCATCGGCAGCTTTATTGGTAAAAGTTAAGGCGAGAATTTCAGAAGAGGGGACGCCAACGCTAAGGAGGTGAGCAATCCGGCATGTAACAACCCGGGTTTTTCCAGAGCCGGCCCCTGCCAAAACAAGCATGGGCCCTTCCAAATGCTCTGCAGCAATTTTCTGTTGAGGATTAAGATCTTTCATAGCGGTTTCAAGGGTATCACGCCCTCAAAAATGAATCAATCTTAAGCCGGTAGGCAGAACTGGTAGGCAGATGTTTTTTGAAGAGTTGAGATATTTTCCACCTTTCAAAAATTCCGAGCTTGTTCCAAGCATCTTTGTTTTGAGCGTAGAACCGAGACCAATGCAAGCAACTTTTCCGGTTGTCTTGTGGTTCGGTAGGGGACACGACTTCTGAAAGGTCCTGCTTGGTGAACTTTCCTTTCAGGTTTGATTTGATGCTCTTTTCTAAGAGAGAGAATAGTGGACTGTCTTTATAGTAAGAGTAGATAAGTCTAATACTTTTTTGATCATTAAATAGATTGAGGTGATCTTGGGTTAAGGAAATAGGCCAGATCTGGGGTTGTTCAGCAGCACTGAGACAGATATTCCATGCGAGTTGTTTCTCAGGAGTGCAATTTTCAAGGAGCTTAAGATGATGTGTAAGAAAGGATGTTTGTTGTCTTAAAAGAGATTTTAGCTGTTGCTTTAAGATATTTTTTCTTTGTGCTTTTTTCACAGATAAATCCAAGGCGTCAATTAAAATTAACTGCGGTAGTTTTACTATTGGGGTTGGCAGTTTAATTTTCTCAGGATTGATCGGTGCAGTGCACATCCAGCCTTGCCAATCGGTGCGTCCTAGCAATGCATTATTGATTACCTTAACAAACTTATCAAGTAAGGCTTCTCTTGCGCCATATCCGATCTTAGCTAGTTCTGTATAATTTTCAGCCAACGTCTCAATCCTGTCTGGATCGGTTGTATTTTTTATGTATTCTGTAATTTTCTTTGCATCCCATGCAAAGAATTCGGCTACAAAAATCCTAAGGGTGATTTGAGTGAGAGAATATTTAATCATTCCTGGAAGGTTGATTGAATAATTTTTTTTCCGGACTTTTATAAAGAGAGGGAGGAGAAGAGCAGCAAGGGCAACCGATGAAATAATATAAAGGGTCCGCTCTGTTCGATTTTCCATATTCACACGGGCGTTTTTTCTAGCAGCGTAAAGAGCGATTTTAATTGCGAGTGTTGGCATATATGAATAAGTACCAAGAACAAGCTCCTTGTGGGTGAGATGAGCTATAGACTTTGGGGATTTTTTAAAACTTTTTTTGAGAACAGCAGAAGATATGAGTAGAAGTATAGGAAAGATAAAGCCTTTAATAGAGTCAATATTGCTTGCATTAACAGAATTAATTCCTCTGCTGAGATTAAATGCTTTATCGTTTATTCCACTAGAGCGATTCAATGATATAGCGGCTTGAGTAGTTATATCTTGCTGAGAAAGAAACATTCCAAGGTTATGACAGATAGCCCAAATGCCAATCATAAATTTCGCTTTTAATTAAATTTTCAAAAGAGTATAATAGAACGTTCTGTTTAAGGCAAATAAAAACTAATTAGGGGACGTTCTTAAGCAGCCCCATTAGAGGAGAGGGCGCCGCAGCTCTCCCTCGCGGAGACCAAGGTTACCATAGCGGTGATAGGAGATTGAAAGAGAGACCTCCCGAAGGTAGTGGAGGAGCTCAATCCGGCCATTAGCAAGAACGGGGGCGTGATCGATATAAGAGGCGATTTCAGCAGTAGCCTTTTTTAAGGTGGAAGAGGGTTTGCTAAGCATGCGGATCCGTTTAACGTGACCGTGTTTCATCCGCTCAATAAATGTTTTCTCCTCTTCTTCGATAATATTAAAGATCGGAAGGAGACCTTCCCAGTTAGCTTGGCGTACTTTGGCATCTTGATTTTTCTCCCAGCTGATTTCAAGGCGGGTTTCAGTCGTGAGCGCTGCTGCAAAGACGCGGAGATAGTCGAGAGGGTTATCTTCAGGGGTGATTCGAAAGACCATTTTTTTGTGGGGCAGGTAGCGGAAAAAATTATCCTCTCCAATAACTTTCGATTGATCTTTGTCTCGTCTAAATTGTTGCCAATGATAGGCGTAGCTCGAAATACTTGCATACCAAATCCCGAGGTCTTCCGCGGAAAGATCAAACTTTTCCAGGTAGGTCGTAAGGTTATTGACCCAGTTGCTAATAGGGAACTTTTCTTTAGGAATTCCAATTTGCTTTGCATGCATGAATTGTGTGAGGTAGTTAGGTCCTCCTGCTTTGGAACCACGGCCGAAGGAGCTGTTTTTTATCCCTCCAAAGGCTTGGCGGCGGACAATTGATCCGGTAATAGTTCGGTTGATATAGCAGTTTCCGGCGATGATGAGACGTCGCCACTTTTTCTGTTCCCGTCTGTCGAGAGAATGGATTCCTGAAGTGAGCCCGTAAACGGTTGAGTTTGCAATATGGATAGCTTGATCGAGATTATCAGCGCGGATCAGACCAAGAACGGGACCAAAAAGCTCGTTTTTTTGGGTGAAGTTTCCCCGCTGAACGCCGAGTTTAATCCCGGGAGTCCATAGATGAGGATTATGGGGATCGACTTTTGGCTCTAAGAGCCACGATTCGCCAGGCTCTAAAGTAGTCAATCCACGATGCAATGTTTCATTCGGAGGATTAATCAGGGGAGTCATTTTATTTTTTAAATCCCAAGGAGAGCCTACTTTTAAGCTCGCAGTAGCGTCGCGGAGTTGCTGCATAAAGTGAGGATCATCGTAGACCTCTTTTTCTAAGATGGCAAGGGAGGCGGCGCTACATTTTTGACCACTATGTCCAAAGGCCGATTGAACGAGCTCTTTAATGGCGAGATTGCGATCAGAGAGAGCGGTGATAATCAGCGCATTTTTCCCACCCGTTTCTGCGGAAAGATCGATTCCAGGATTCATTTTCATAAAAAGTTTTGCTGTAGCTGTTGCCCCTGTTAAGATGACGGCATTGACCCGCTTATCTTGGATGAGTTTAGAGCCAACAGGGTCATCGTCGCAATTGATAAACTGGAAGACTTTTTTCGGGATCCCAGCGTTCCATAGAGCTTTTGCTAAATAATAACCTGTCATGACAGCTTCAGGTGCTGGCTTAAAGAGAACACAGTTTCCTGTGACAAGAGCAGCAAAAATGCCTCCTGCAGGAATGGCTTTTGGGAAATTCCAAGGGGAAGCAACAAGGATGGTCCCTTTGGGTGTCCACTCGATATCGGGATGAGTCGCGTACTGTCTCATCGAGCGGAGATAATATTCTGCAAAATCAATCGCTTTAGAAAGTTCCATATCGGCTTCTTGAACGGTTTTCCCTCCATCTCCAACTATGGAGCCAATTTGGTCGCCCCGATTTTCTCGAAGTTGTTGTGCAGCTTTTGAAAGGAGAAGGGACCGCTCTTCTATGGGAGTATTTGCCCAATCACTCTCTTCCTTTTTTGCGCAAGAAATTGCCTGGTCTATCTCCTCCATCCCACCTTTAGAGTAGGTATAATAGGGATGGCCGGGGCTCGAGGGATCATACCCTTTCCCTTCCTCTTGCGTATGGAGCTCTTCTCCATCAATAACGAGTGGAATCGGATCGATTTTTTTCTCTTTCCATTTGTCGAGGATCTCTTCGGCCCACTTCTGATTATGGGGAAGGGAAAAGTCGGTATCGGCTTCATTTTCAAAGGGAGCATTAAAATCGAGGTGGATTGGCGATTCCTGGCGGTTTTGGGTTTTTCGAGGAGAAGTTTCTACGACATCTTTTAACTTGCAGCTTTCAGAGAAAAGAGCTGATTGAATTTCCCACTCTTTTGTTCCTTCTTTCAGTTCAAAGCTATGGGCAAGAAAATTTTCTGCTCCCGTATTTTCATCGAGGCGGCGGGTGAGATAGGCGAGGGCGCTTTGGAAATCTTCTTTTTTAGCAACAGCGCAATAGAGAAGGACATCTCCGGTGAGCTTTTGGACAACGCGGCGCGTATGGTCGGCCACTCCTTCAAACATTTCAAAGGTAGTCTCTCTTTCCACCCGATTTTCCAGACGGAGGATCATCGCAAAGGCGATATCGAAGAGGTTATGAGAAGCAATTCCAATATGGACGGCACGGGCATGGTCAGGTTCGCAACCATAAAGGACCATCCGTTTATAATTGGCATCGGTGTGGATCTTTGTATTATAAGGAGCTTGAGGCCATCCATTAAGGGAAGCTTCATGCTCCTCCATGGCTATATTTGCTCCCTTAACGATCCGAATCTTAATCGGAGCGCCCCCATTTTTCACCCGTTCCATGGCCCATTCGGTGAGTTCTTTTTGGATTGGATGACTATCGGGAAGGTAGGCTTGGAGGACAATTCCAGCAGAAAGGGTTTTAAACTCATGCTCACTGAGGACCTTCATAAAGAGGTCTTTTGTAAGGTGAAGATCCTTATATCCTTCCATGTCAAGATTGACAAATTTTTGAGATTTTCTCCCATCCTTTTGTTTGATTGTATTTTCCATAGCGGCTCGATAAAGCTCTCTAAGTCTTTCTGCTATGTCATTTAGGGTATTTTCATAAGAGAGGAGATTGATTTGAGAGTAAATCGTTGAAAGTTTGATCGAAATATAATCGATGAGAGGGTTTTTCAGGTCTTCAAGATAAATATTTAGACGGCGAGCCGCTTCCTCTTCTCCAAGAATCGGTGCGCCAAGGTGATTGAGATTCAAGCGGACCCCTTGTCCTCTCCGTTTTTTAATATGACGGTTGAGGGAACTCTTTTCTCCGGGGACAATAACCGATGAGGCCTCTTTTTGAAGGAACCAAATGGCGATAGGAACCAAAATTTTTGCGAATTTATCTCCTAAAATCTTAAAGAAATAGAGTTGAAGTCGTTTCATTGGAGAGAAGAACTTAGGAATTCCATAGAGATGTAGAAGATAGACCACCTGCTCAGCAATCCGCTCATGGTTTGTAGAGCGGAAACATTGATCTGTCATCGCTGTTAAGAAAACTTTTCCGATGGGGTCGTTGACCATTCGTTGAAGTTCATCATGCCTCCTTTTTTCTTCCTTAGTGAGTTGTCGATTAGATTCACTCAAAATAAGGGCAACGAGCTCAATCGTTTTTCTCACTCTCTCTTCAAGGGTCAGGGGAGCTCCCATGACCGATGCTAAAAGGTCACGCGCAAGATGCATCTGTTTTGTTTCACTTTGCCTATCTGCCATTTACGTCTCTATTGCAGGAATACACACTCCCTCGTAACTGTTCTTGTACACAAAAAATCAATTTTTCCCTATCCTTTTCGATAAAGGGTTTATCGATGCGCACAATCATTTTTCTTCTCATGATTTTTCCTCTGTTTGGATCCGTTGATCTGGGTGTCGATACTTTCTTTAAAGAAGGGTATGACAAAAAGATCCGGAATAAGCGGATTGGGCTAATCAGCAATCAAACGGGTGTTGATAAAAATCTCACCCCAACGGTTGATATTCTTCAGAAAAATGGGATGAAGCTCGTCGCTCTTTTTTGCCCCGAACATGGGTGGAATGGAAGTGGATATGCCTGGGAGAAGATTAAAGATGGAAAGATAGAAAACCTTTCTCTTTATAGCCTACATGGAAAAACTCGCCGTCCCACAGAGGAAATGCTGAGTGGGATCGACGTGTTGGTCTATGATATTCAGGACATTGGAATTCGCCCCTATACCTATGCTACTACCCTTTTCTATGCGATGGAAGAGGCGGCAAAAAGAAAAATCCCTGTCATTGTTTTCGATCGTCCTAATCCAATTAATGGGGTGATTGTCGATGGAGCGGTCCTTGAGGAAAAATGGCGTTCTTATATTGGCTATATCAATGTCCCTTACTGCCATGGGATGACCATTGGCGAACTGGCTGCCTACTTTAATGAAGAATACAAGATTGGATGTCTGCTCACAGTCGTCCCTATGAAAGGGTGGAAACGGACAATGTCATTTAAGGAGACGGAACTTACATGGATTCCGACGAGCCCCCATATTCCAGAAGCAGATACCCCTCTTTTTTGTGCATCGACGGGGAGTATCGGAGAACTCAGTATCGTCAATATTGGGATCGGATATACCCTTCCCTTTAAAGTGGTGGGTGCTCCATGGATTGATGCAGAAGCGTTTGCTAACAAACTTAACAGCCAAAGACTTCCCGGTGTCCACTTCTTTCCTTTTCATTATCGCCCTTTTTATGGGCCGATGAAAGATAAGGATTGTCATGGTGTTCTTATTCGGGTGACTGATATCCGCCGCTATAAGCCTTTAAGTGTACAATATTTACTCATGGGAATCTTAAAGAGCCTCTATCCAAACGAAACAAAGGGTTATCTTCAAAAAGTGAATGGAAGTAAAAAAAGACTTTTTAATCTCGCAAATGGGAACGACGAGATCTATCGTCTCATGTTTTATGAGCGGTATGCTGCTTGGAAAATGATTGCTTATGGGCAAAATGAGCGGGAGCAATTCAAAAAAGTTCGTGAGAAATACCTCATTTATCACTAAGCAGTTCTCTAAAGATTAAGCGGTTGCTTTAAACCCGTGAATGCGACCTATTTCGCGGCAGCGGCCTTTTGAATTAGCGGAGATACAAGCTGAGCGCCGAGCCAAGGTGGCCACCTTGGCGAAGGTGAGAAGCGAAGTAGATTCGCTGATTCAGAAGGATGGCTGCCGTGTTAGTCGGCTCTCAATAAGAGCTTTACTGTATAACCTAACACAAATAAAAAAACTTTCAGAAAAAATCCCTACCTTTATCATCTACATAAATAAGCAATCTTTTTTGGTTCAAAAGCTTGAACAGCTCTTAGGAGCTGCCCTGCGTTTTGACTCAAAAAATCTCACTCATTTATGAAGTGCTAAAGGCAAAAATAGGTGGCACTCACGGGTAAAAGGAAAGACTTTCATCAGTTGTGGAAGAAGAGGACGACGTCGCCATCTTGGATGAGATACTCTTTTCCTTCGGAGCGGGCGACGCCTGCTTCTTTGGCTTTGGTACGCCCTGAATGCGTGACCATATCATCAAAGGTGACAACCTCAGCGCGGATAAACCCCTTTTGGATGTCAGTGTGAATTTTGCCAGCCGCTTCTTGGGCAGTAGCGCCAGAAGGGATGGTCCACGCGCGGGTTTCTTGTTCCCCTGTGGTAAGGAAAGTGATAAGTCCAAGGGTTTCGAAACCCACTTTAATGAGGCGATTAAGCCCTGGCTCGTTTAATCCGAGAGTCTCAAGGTATTCTTTAGACTCTTCATCGGAGAGCTGTGCAAGCTCTTCTTCAAGCTTCGCGCAGAAGGGGACCACTTGGCTATTTTCCTTTGCTGCATAGTCGAGAACTGTTTTATAGTGAGGGCTATCTAGAGAGACAACGTCATCTTCAGAAAGATTTGCAGCATAGATCACTTTCTTTGCAGTGATGAAGTGGTAAGGTTTTAAGAGCTCTTGCTCTTCTTTTGTGAGATCAAGAGAACGGACAGGCTGGTTTTCATTGAGATGCGCTTGAACCTTTTTCAACGCTTCAAGGGTAGGAATGAGATCTTTATTTCCTTTGGCTTGCCTTTCAAGTTTTTGGAGGCTGTTGTCGGTCATTTGAAGATCAGCGAGGATAAGTTCAAGGTTGATCACTTCGATATCACTGATCGGATCGACTTTTCCTTCCACATGGATCACTTCATCATCTTCAAAGCAACGGACCACATGGACAATGGCATCGGTTTCCCGGATGTTAGCAAGGAATTGATTGCCGAGCCCTTCTCCTGCTGAAGCCCCTTTAACAAGGCCAGCAATATCAACAAAGGTCATTGTAGCAGGAAGGAGCTTTTTACTTTTAGAAATATCGGAAAGGGTTTGAAGGCGAGGATCTGGAACATCGACAATACCGACATTAGGCTCTATTGTGCAGAAGGGGAAGTTAGCAGCTCCTGCTTGGACCTTTTTTAAGAGGGCGTTGAAAAGTGTTGATTTACCAACATTAGGAAGGCCAACAATGCCACAGGAAAGGTTACTCATGAGAGGAAAAATTCAGGTTTTAAGGTTTCTAATAAATTTGCTCTTGATGGGGTAGCAGATTCGCTATCGAGTTCGTTATGAAGATATGAGATAAAAGTGATTTCAATCTCTTCAGCGGTTGGGGGCTCCTTTTCAAAGATCAGGGTGAGCGAAAGTTCTGTTTCTTTATTGATGTTTTGCGATCCACGATAAAAGGCGATGGCCGGAATTTTTTTCCCTTCCGTTTGAAGGTCGACTGCATAAACAGCAGAGGGGAGGAGGCAAATTTTATCGATTCCAGTGATCCATTTATATTGCACTTCATCTTCTCGAATCACATTGCAGACATCGAAGGGAAGGCGGAGTGAGTAGGGGCGCCCAAGCATCTTTTTTACTTTTTTGAGATCCCCTTTTTCTAAGTAGGAGCGGATTAGGCCACTTGATATTGCCTCTTTGTGATAAGTCTCCTTTGAAAGGTAGGTTACATCAAAGCCAAGTGCTTTCACTTCATTTGGACCTCCAGCGCGGTCTTTTCCAAATCGAGCATCATCTCCAATGATTAAATGGTCGAATGGGAGGTAACTGCGAAGGGTTTTAAAAAAATCATTGTAGGATTGATTTGCAAACTGAGTATCAAAGGGGAGGACAATAACAAGGTCGATATCAAATTTTTTTAAAAGCTCAAGTCGGTGTTTTAGAGTTGTTATGAGAGGGGCGGGGGAGTTTGGTCTAAGGTGGGTTGAAGGGTGATTGGAAAAGGTTAAAACAACGCATGATCCCCCTTTTCGGGTCTCTTTGTGGAGCTGCTTCAAAATGGCTTGATGCCCTAAATGGAGGCCATCATAGACTCCAATTGTTAGAATAACTGGTCCCTGCAGGGGGGGGATTTCATCAAAAGAATGTGCAACCTTCATACCGACTTCCTTAGGTAGGGTATATAGGAAAAGGATGGGTCAGCAAGGGATTTTGCGTCAATGCAATCTTTCAGCTGGAAGGGACCACTTTGAGTCCTTTCAAGGGCGATTAAGTGACCAAAAGTGCCAAGCTTGATGCCGATGTCATTGGCTATCGAGCGGATATAGGTCCCTTTTGAACAGGCAACTTTAATTTTGAGGTTGGGATAGGAATAATCAAGAATTTTCGTTTCAAGTTTTATTTTTACAGGTTTTCTTTCAATTTCGATCCCTTTCCGTGCCAAAAGGTAGAGTTTTTGCCCACCTATTTTTTTTGCGGAAAACATCGGAGGGATTTGCTCGATTTCCCCTTGAAACTCAGAGATAACCGATTCAATTTCTAAAAGAGTGGGGATTCGGCCATTTCTTTGAGTGATTTGCCCTTCACAATCGAAGGTGTCGGTTCCCTCTCCGAGCCTTACCGTTGCGATATATTCTTTTCCATCATTAAGGAATCGATCGGAGATTTTTGTATAAGGACGTCCGATGAGCATCACCATAACACCTGTTGCAAAGGGATCAAGGATGCCCGCGTGGCCTATTTTTTGAATTCCTGATTTTTTGCGGAGGACTTTCACGAGGAAAAAAGCGGTGCGTCCTTTCTCTTTATCGACGAGGAGGATTCCCTCGGCTTTTGGGTCACTCATGATGCCCTCGGGACTCCTCCTCCTCATGAATTTTTTTGAGTAAGGAATCGACTTTCATTTGTTTATCAACGGAGGTATCAAGGCGGAAGGTGAGTGACGGGAAGTGGCGCATAACGACCTTTTTTGAAGCGAGAACGCTGATAAACCCTGCAGCACTCTCTAAGGCGTCAACGGTTTCTTTTCGCTCTAATTCCGTTCCAATAACGCTGATATAAACTTTTGCATGGTGAAGATCTTTTGAGATGTCTACCTCAGTTACGGTGGTGAACTTTCCAACTTGAGGATTGCGCACATCGCTTCGAATGACTTCGCTAATAACTTCTTTTAAAAGTGAATTAAGACGCTCGGTTCGTTTTGTCATCTGCCTTAGTACATTGTATAAAAAGTTATTGGTCCAATTTAACCCATCTTTTTGGTTCTGGAGACCTCTCAAAATCTCGCCTTGTCCATAGACAATGTTCTCGATTTTTCGAGGCTTTCAGAACCAAAAATCTAGGTGCAAATTGCTGCAAGAACTTTTTATACAATGTACTAGCTTATAGCTCCTGAGCAATGTAGGTGATTTCGAAACCTTTGATTAGGTCTCCTTCCTGATAGTCTGAAAACTTGTTTAGGAGGATTCCGCACTCAACCCCTTTGCTGACTTCTTTGACATCTTCTTTGACTCTCTTAAGAGAAGAAATTTCCCCCTCATGGAAAACTTCGCCATTGCGGATGAGTTTAGCGTAGTAATCACGTTTAATCGTACCATCAGTCATGGTGCAGCCAGCAATGGAACCAAGTTGGGATGATTTAAAGACTTGTTTTACCTCAGCCGTCCCCTTTTCCGTCTCATGTCTTATCTTATCAAGGGATTGGAACATAAGTTCTTTCACATCGTCGATGATTTGATAAATAATATCCCGTTTTTTTATGATCACTTTACTTCGTTTGATCAGGTCTTCGGCATGACTCTCTACTTGTGTATGGAAACCAAGGATAACGGCGCCGGATGCAGCAGCGAGTTCTACGTCAGACTCAGAGATCTCTCCCACTCCTTCATTGATAAAGTTAAGCTCTACTTTTTTTGATTTAATCGCGAGGAGTGAATTTTTAATGGCTTCAATGGATCCTTGAACATCGGCGCGGAGAATAAGAGGGACAACCTTCTTTTCTTCGAGTTCTTGATGGCGAGCCATATAGCTTTCTAGTTCGCCTCGTCCTCTCTGTAGTTTTGCATGTTTTGTTCCAGACGCACGCTCTTCAGCAAGTTTTCGCGCCTCTTTTTCATTTTCAACAACAATGAATTCAGATCCAGCAACAGGAACACCTGAAAGTCCAGTAATCTTTACAGGAGTAGCTGGACCTGCAACGGAGATCGCTTTTCCATATTCATTATGCATTGTCTTTACTCGGGCGTAGAGATCTTCAAAAACAAGGGAGTCGCCTAGTTTTAGAGTTCCGTTTTGCACAAGGACGGTGGCTATTGCACCTAAGCCTTTGTGCATTTGTGACTCGATGACAGTTCCTCTTGCACGACTATCAGGATTTGCTTTAAGTTCCAGAATTTCTGACTGGAGAGCGAGCATTTCAAGAAGTGTTGGAACCCCTTCACCTGATTCTGCAGAACAATTTACAGTTATGACAGTTCCTCCCCAGGCTTCGGGAAGTAGTTCTTTATCAGCAAGCTGTCTATAAACGGTGTCGGCGTTAAAGCCCTGTTTATCACATTTATTAATAGCCACAACAAGGGGAACATTTGAGTCTTTTGCTAAGTTGATTGCTTCCTCTGTTTGAGGCATGATCCCTTCATCACCCGCAATGACAAGAACGATAACGTCAGTAACAGCTGTTCCTCTTTGTCGCATTAGAGTAAACGCTTCATGACCTGGAGTATCAAGGATTGTAATGTCTCCATGTTCGCGGTGACATTTAAAAGCCCCAATATGTTGGGTAATGGCACCAGCCTCTCCACTTACAATATTACTCTTACGGATAGCGTCGATGAGGCTTGTTTTTCCGTGGTCTACATGTCCCATGAAAGCAACAACCGGAGGTCGCCCAATTAGTTTTTTTGGATCGGTTTTCTGAATCTCTTCTTGTATCGTTTGATCGGTGATGCGAAGCCGTGATTCTTCAGTGGTATCGATGGTGATTTCACAACCAAATTCTTGTCCAAGAAGCTGGATTGTTGTTTCATCATCGAGATAATCATTAATGGTAATAGCAATCCCCTGCATGAAGAGCTTAGAGATAAGTTCGGAGGCTTTTAATTTCATCCCTTGTGCAAGGTCTTTCACAGAGATGGGAATACGTACTGCAAGTTCCTTTGGGCGGATAATCTCTGATTCATCTCTCTTAGGTCTGTAGCGGCGGGGTCTACGACGCCATGACCGTTCTTCTCCTACGCGAAGTCCTTGTCTATCGCGTGCATCAAAACGAGAATTTTGCTTTTTCTGGATATCTCGCGCACTTCTTCCAAAATCAGCTCTAAATCCCTTTTTTTCTGGTTTTTCTTCGTCGAAACGATCCTTTTCACGTTTTTTAAGATCCCCTATTGATTTTTGTTCAGGCTCCTCTTTTTTCTCTTTCTTTGGTTCAATGGTTTTTGATTTTGGGACTGGAGTAATCGCTTCTTTTTTTGTAGGGACTTTTTGTGGGGAAGGTTTTTCTTCTTTTACCTCTTTTTTAGCCTTCGCAGGAAGCTTTTTTTCTTCGACCGTTTCTTTTGCAGCAACAGGTTTTTTAGAAGGGGTAGCTTTAGCCTTCGCAGGAGGTTTCTTCTTAGGCTTAGAAGCTTCCTTCTCTTCTTTTTTTGCTTTATTTAGCTTTATTGCCTCAGCAAGTTGGACATTTTTAACTTTAAGTTTTAAGTTTTTAGCCAACGTTTAAGTCCTTATTTTTCGGAGCTTTTCCATGAGATCATCTGCCATGTCAACGCTAATTCCAGTTTCCTTAGAGAGCTCTTTCGAAGACTTATTAAGAATCTTGCGTGGGGTATTGAATCCTGCTTCTTTTAGGGATTCGATAACGAATTGATTTATCCCTTCAATCGCGTCGATTTCAACATCGAGGTCAGGGCTCTCCTCAAGCTGAATGTTCTGTCTCTCAAAATTGAGTTCTGCCTGATACTCGCTCTGCTTTTTCACACTAATTTCAGCACCGATCAGTTCTGCATTTAAGCGAGCATTCATCCCCCTTTTTCCAATAACGATTGGGTAATCTTCATCTTCTACAATGAGGTGGACAACTCCATTTTCTTGATCATAGGCGAGCTTTTTTGGTTCTATAGGATGAAGAAGGCTATATAGGAGTTGGACGGTGTCTTCAGTGTAAATGACAATGTCAATTTTTTCATTATTTAGCTCACGAATAATATTTTTCACCCGCGTCCCTCGTACGCCGACACATGCTCCTAAAGGATCAACCTTTGGGTCATTCGAATAAACAGCAATCTTTGTTCGGTAGCCTGCTTCGCGAACGATTTTTTTAACCCCGACTGTACCATCACTGAGCTCAGGAACCTCTTGGGTAAAGAGCTCCACAACCATTTCAGGGTGGCTTCGGCTTAGAACAACTTCAGCCCCACCATTTTCGGTATCTCGGACTTCCCATAGAAGAGCTTGGATTCGATCACCTACGTGATACTTTTCCGTTTTAGGGTAAAATCTGTCTGGGAGTATCGCTTCAACTTTTCCAAGATCAACAATCAGCGTTGCACCTCTAACAATCCGTTTAACTGTCCCTGAAATGATTTCATGAAGGCGGTGTCTATATTCTTCATAGATAACATCTCGTTCAGCACTTCGCAGTTTTTGTGAAATGACTTGGCGGGCAGTTTGTGCAGCAATTCTTCCTAAATCGATTGGGGGAATAGGAACTTGTACGAAATCTCCCATTTCGCAATTAGGATCGAGCTCTCTCGCTTCTTCTAGTAAGATTTCCTCTTCCGGGTACTCGATATTTTCGACGATTTCTTTTTCAGCAGTGACTTCAATTGTCCCAACTTTTGGGTCAACTGATACAGAGACAAGCCCTACCCCTTTTAAACTTTTGCGCGCAGCAACCTGGAGGGACTCTTCGATAGCACTAATGATCGTTTCCCGTTTGATACCTTTTTCTCTTTCAAGGTATTCAAATATTGCGATTAAATCTTTATTCATTGCCTTTCACATTGTTTAGGTTAAAGGAAGGGTGACTACTTCCTTATTCTTGTTCTTCTTCTTCTTTTTCGTCGTCGTCGTCGTCGTCTTTTTCTTCTTCTTCTTCCTCGTCATCTTCTTTCTTGGAAACGACGATGTCATCTCGATTCGCTTGGTTTTTCTCTACTAAATAATCCTTAATAGAGAGAGAAATCTTCTTATGTTCAGGGTCAAGCTTAATCACTTTAGCGGTTACTTCATCACCAACAGAAACAATTTCTTCGACCTTTCCAAAGGCTTGATCAGAAAGCTCTGTTACATGAACGAGACCTTCAATGCCATTTTCAAGCTCAATAAAGGCTCCAAAGGCAGTAATTTTTGTTACCACTCCTTTGACAACTGTTCCAACTGGGAGAGTTTTTTCAATGGATTCCCAAGGGTTGTTTCCAAGTTGCTTGACACCTAGCGTAATTTTTTTACTTTCTTTGTCGACAGAGAGGATAATCGCTTCAACAATATCACCTTTCTTAAGGATTTCTGAAGGGTGCGAGACCTTCTTAATCCAACTTAAGTCAGAGATGTGGATGAGGCCATCGATCCCAGGCTCAAGTTCAACAAATGCACCGTAGTTGGTGAGGTTTCGGATCTCGGCTTTGACTGTACTTCCCACAGGATATTTTTCATCGACATCTTCCCATGGATTTTTTTCTGTTTGTTTGATCCCAAGTGAGATTTTCCCTTCATCCATCTGAACAGAGAGAACAATTGCTTCAAGCTCATCTCCTTTATTCACAACTTCGCTGGGATCAGTCACATTCTTTACCCATGACATTTCAGAGACATGGATAAGTCCTTCAATTCCAGCTTCAATCTCAATGAATGCCCCATAAGGAACAAGGTTAACGATTTTTCCTTTAACTTTGGTTCCTGGAGGATAGCGGCTTTCAATCTCTTCCCATGGATTAGTCTCTTTTTGCTTCAGTCCTAGAGCGACTCTTCCTTTTTCTTTATCGATATGAAGGATCATCACTTCGAGTTCATCGTTAAGCTGAACCATTTCAGATGGGTGCTTGATCCGTTTCCATGTCATATCGGTAATATGAAGGAGACCATCGATTCCATCGAGATCGAGGAAGACACCGAAGTCGGTGATATTTTTAACGGTCCCTTTCAGAACTTCGCCTTCTTGGATTTTTTCTAGGAGTTCAGCTTTTTTTGAACTTCTTTCTTCTTCAAGGAGTTCACGGCGAGAAACGACAATGTTTTTTCTTTCGATGTTGATTTTAAGAATCTTGAAGTCATAGGTCTTGTCAACATAGTCGTCGAGGTTTTTAATTCGTTTATTGTCGATTTGAGAACCGGGGAGGAAAGCTTCCATCCCGATATCTACCATTAAGCCACCCTTAACTTTTCGGATGACTTTTCCTTCGACGATCGATCCTTCCTCACAATGATCAATGATATACTCCCATTGCCTTTGACGGCGTGCTTTCTCTCTTGAAAGGACAATTTGTCCATCTTCACCCTCAGTCCGATCTAGGTAGACTTCGATTTCATTGCCAAGCTGAAGTTCGTTTAAGTCGTTGAATTCACTGACGGGGATAAGCCCTTCAGATTTGAGGCCCACGTCGACTACAACAAAGTCAGGGGTAAGCTCAACAATACTTCCCTTTAGGATTTGTCCTACTTCCATGGAAGAGATCGTGCCCTCTTCCTCAGTGTTTTCTTTATTATTTAGTAGTCTCTGGAATAGCTTTGCGTCTTCGTCCTGGAATTCGACATCGTCGATAATTTTACTTTCGTTCCAGTTGTATTCAAGATCTTTAGACATTTGTAGGGTTTCTCCGTGGGTTAATAATGTTTTTCACCTCTTGCCAGAATATTTCATGGCAGGAGGGACCTGGCTAAGGGAACAGATTAGCAAATAATTCCTAATAAAAGCAACCTCTATAATATAAAGGGGGTAGCAGTTAAAATTTTAGGAGTGGGGGGAAAGAGGTTGAGATAGGAAGGAAAAATTTTATTATTAGTGTAGGTTAGCTAACCTATTTGACTCGTCGGGGACTATCTCCCCCGCCGCCCCTTTGAGCTTCAATTCGCCAAGCCAAATCACTTTTCAAGGGGAACCCCGTGTGCCTACACTGCTGGATCCCCCTTTCAAAGTGATTTTGCAGTGGCGACTTAAAGCCATCGGCTGCTCCGGCCATTCGCTTTCCAAACTTCGTTCGGAGCTCATGTCACTTCGCAGATCGAGAATAGGAACGAAAAGAGACTCCCCTCTTTTTTTCAGCAATCTCTCTTGCATATCCTCGGTAAAAGATGTTGTTCTCTCATCAAAAAAGGGGGGGGTGCAGCCATAGGGAGGTGGTAAAATTTAATTAATGGGAGGCTTTAATGGGAGGCTTATTTAAATCGTTATTAGAAACAACAAGGAGCCTTTTAATCACGAATAAAGAAATCAATAAAGCGCTCATGGTAATTGTTGGCTTTACCCAACCCCTATCATTTTTTTTTTCAGCAAACTTTAGCTCTGGCTTTTTTAGTTCTTCCTTAATTAGTTCTTCCTTAAAAAGCTTTGTTTTTAAGAGAAGAATAGATGGTTCGGCATTAAGTTTTATTGGAGGAGGGCGCTTTATTTTTAAAATTAAGGGAGGCTTTAGGGGGGGAGGGAGGCCACCACCACCACTGACTACTGTTTTTCGTAATAATAAATCTTCTTTGCAAAGAAAAAAGCCTGAGGGTTTTGGAGGGGGACCAGCAGAGACGTATGTTGTGTGCATGGGGTAGTGGTCATAAGATGTGTGCATGGGGAGGGTTGGAAGAGTCTCAAGAACAGCAGGGATACATAGCTTCTTCATAATGTTGTTAAGGGACGTGACTTTTTTTTCAGTGGCGCTTAAGAAACATAACATTTTCATAAGGTTATTGATGTCCGTAAGTGATTGGCAAAGCTCTAGCTTTTTTATATAATAAGCAGAGAATCGATTGTGCTCATCTGAAGTTCTCCTTAACAAATTTACCTGTTCACGTCTGACATAAAAGACAATTGCGTCACGAAAAAAGGAATTGACCGCAGCCACGGATTGTAAGCTTCGAGCACCCATTTGAGAGAAAAGATATTCATAATGGTCACCTGGGAGTTTCCCAATTCCCAGATTAGAAGCAGGGTCTATAGGCTTCATAGCAGAACATTGTGCAGACATCTTTTATCCTCTATAAGGTTCTTAAAAAGAATTGCCAGGCATCATATTATGCAAATAAAATTTTTTTCAATTATTTTGATCTTGGCGCTACAAAAAAATCTTTTAAATTGATCTAAATTAAAGGTGCGCCTAAACTGCATGCCATGGAAACTGTACTACCACCTTTAAAAGCCGCAGCAGCTACTGTGGCATGTTCGCTCTCGGGGGTCTTACCCGGATCTCGCAAAGTCTGCCTGGAACTGCATGAGTTAGACTCGTCTTTGAAAACAGAAGAAGTTATTCGACCAATATTTGACGCACTTTCTCCTGATAGAAAGGACCTTGTATATGGAAAAATTTGGGAGCTGGCTAAAATGGAGGATCCAACTATTTCGGGAGATAAATGGGGCGAAAATCATGCTTTTGACGACATCCCAAGACTTGCAAAAGCATTAAGACGCTTAGGGTTCTTTACGAATCAGCAAACAGATTTACATTCTATCACGATCCTTTCTCATGCTTTTGGTGAAGGTGGGATAGGTTCTCAATATCTTTCACTTGGTGAATGTTTGGGAAGGGATCCTGAGACCGGTCATATTGGCTATGTGAATGGGATGGGAATGCCTAATTTGGAGGGTGTTGGATATGATGCTAAACGGTTTTCTAATCTTTTCTGTGATGGGAATAACCTTCACGTTGTCTATCACTCAACCCATCAAAAGGTTCCTATAGGAGATGTTTGGGGATTCTTTTTTGACGCCGCGAGAATGAAAGCTGTCGATGGGGGACGTTATACTCAAACGTCTTATTTGATTGCTCAACAATGGATTGATTTTTTGAATGCTCATCCTAATCGGAACTATTTGCAGATTGCTCACTCTGAGGGCGCAGCCCATGCGCATGCTGCCCTTCGATTGATCAAGGAAGCATATCCAGATTTGCTGCCTAGGTTACGAGTCATCACTTGTGGGCCAGCGTTCTTTATTGATCCTGCGATCTATCCTGGAATCCAGGCCTTGAATTTTATCAAAAAAGAAGACTTTGTGGTCAATCCTTGGGGAACTGGCGCTGAGCATATTGGGAAAGCTCCTTATATTATTACTGTTGAGCACACCACTAATGATCATATACATGACCCATTTTCTGAGGATTTTCAGAAGGCTGTAAAGCCTCATATTCAAGAATTTATGAGAACTGGTAATATTCTCTAGCTTGGGGATATAAGGCGAGTTAAGTAGCCCCATTGACACGCACTCCCAACTCTGTTTAATATAATCTCTATGAAAGCCCTTGTGATGAAATTTGGAGGCGCTGCTCTCAGGACTCCTAAGCACTTTGCAAATGTTGCAGAGATCATATGCGAGAAGAAGGGGAGGGTTGTTGTCGTTGTAAGCGCCATGGGAAATGTGACTGATGAGCTCGTTGGTTTGGCCCACGAAGTTGCAAAAAAACCTGCCCGGCGCGAAATGGATATGCTCTTATCTGTCGGAGAGCGGATTAGCATGTCTCTGCTTGCCATGGCCCTTGAAGCAAGGGGAGTTTCAGCGATTAGTTTAACAGGGAGTCAGTCAGGAATTATTACCTGCAATCGTCACAACGAAGCTTTTATTCAAGATGTCCGTCCAATCCGGATTCAAAAACACCTTGATGAGGGAAGGGTGGTTATCGTTGCTGGTTTTCAAGGGGTAAGTGATGAAAAGGAAATCACAACGCTTGGCCGAGGAGGAAGTGATACCTCTGCTGTTGCCCTTGCTGCAGCGCTTCATGCAGAAAAAGTGGAGTTTTACAAAGATGTGGTGGGAATTTACTCAAAAAACCCCAAAAAAAATCCTGATGCGACCCTTTCTCTAGAGCTTTCTTTCGAAAAAGCCTTAACATTTCCTGAATTTGTCCTTCATAAAAGGGCCATTTTACTTGCATCAAAAAACGGTTTACCTTTACACGTAAAGTCTTTTAAGAGGGATCAGTGGGACCGCTATCCAGGGACGTGGATTCGGGGAGTCACTGACGTAAAGGGGCCGATCTATGAGGATCATTTCTGATATTGTAGAGCATCTTCTAGAGAAGGGAATCCCGAGCGCAGAACTCGAAACCTCTCATGGTTTGGCACTTTACCTTTTGTCAGAAGATCGCCCCTTCATTCGAAAGTTTATCCTTAATATGGTGACGAATATCCCCTTAAAAAATGCTTTTCCCACCCACTTTTCACTTGATCGTGTAAAAAACGCTCTTCTTTTAGCAACAGTTTCTTTTGATGAAACAACGCCCGAATTAAATGCTTACTTTGAGAGAATTCTGTGCGAGGTGGAGCTCGGAGTTCGCTCACCCTATCATGCGGCGCGGATTTTAGAGATGAAAGTCCTTTCGATGGATGAAAAGAGAGGACTAATTCAAGATCGAATCTTAGGGAGAATCCGCCGCTTTCCTAAGCTCTTTGATTATGATCTTTTTTCTGAAATGCAACAACTTTTTCTCACTTTTTCTGATCAATATTTTCGCGTTAGAAGTGTGAAAGAAATTTCTCAAACGTTGTCTGCCATGCATAGGATTCGAAAAAGAATCCTTAGGGCAGGTGAAAAGACTTCTAAGCTGCGTCACGTTGAGGTGAAGGTGATGAGACGCCACCTTAATTTTCCCCTTGGACATAAGGAAGCCCTTGAGGTGACGATTGGAATGAATATTCTCAGAGAAAACGAGCTCTTTAAAAAGAGTCATCTCCTTAAAGCAATCCAAAATATCCTTCCCGAAACAGAGCTTGTTGTAGGAAGTGACTATCTCGATAAAGAAGGGGAGGATCCCCTCCATTTGATTACCCTAGAAATAGAAAAAGAGGGAGGGTTTGAAACGGAGGAAATTGCCGATCTAAAACGGTGGTTACCTCGGGCTCTTAAGGGGAAGGTCGAGCACCTTCAACGTTCTCTCTTTATGCCCCGCAACGAAGAAGAGATTTTGAAATATATTGTGACTTTGGGGAGAGAACTCCGTTTTGCGAGAGATTTGCCACAAGTTATCCTCTCTTTTGAAAAGCAAACTGAAACGAAACTTATTTTCACGGTGATTTTAGCGCGCCTTTTACTTCCCAAAACGCCCCCTTTAGAGGATATCCTTCTTGCCTCTTCCTTGCGCCCTAAAGTTGACCGGATCAAACAGCTCGGAATGCTCCGAAAAAAATACCCTAAAGAGGCGGCGGTCTTTAAAGTAGCGCTCCCGTTAAGTCCCTTCCTTCGAGAAGATCACTCGATCGATCTCTATAAGGCTCGTCAGAGCATTCTCCAAAAACTCCATGCGATCTTTGGGGATATTAGAGACTATAACGGGGGGATGATCTCGAAGCAAAACGAGGTCTTTAAAGCTTTAGAAAAAGCTCTTGGCCCCATTGCTGAGAAACACCACCATTTTCTTGAAAATTTCTTTCACTCTCTTTTCCCCCTTGAGAAGAGGAGTTTTCTCGACCCAACACTATTGAAAAATCTTTTCCTCCTTCTTCTGGAGAAAATACAAACCGAAGAGGAATTTGTCAGCATAAAGAAGGGACAACAATTCTATATTGTTGCTGAGGGTGACTATTTGGAGAGTCTTAAAGATATTTCAAACCCTCTCATTTCCTTAAACCTTGAGCTTGATGAGAGAACCTACAAAGGTTTTATTCTACCTATCTAATCAATACCCCGGAGTGCCACTTATTTTTCCCTTTAGCGCTGCATAAATGAGTGAGATTTTTTTTGCTGAAGCAGGAGAAGCCTTCTGGAATCAAGCTTTAAACCGGCTATTTGAAAATATTCGAGGGTTCGTTCTATAATCGAAAGCATATGGCAAACGATGACCAGATTTATATTGAACCCTCGATTTTTGCAGCCGACTTTGGCCACCTAGCCGATGAGGCGAAACGGATTGAAGAGGGGGGCGCTGATGCCATTCATTACGACATTATGGATGGCCATTTTGTCCCCAATTTATCTTTAAGTCCAAAAGGACTTGCAGCGATTAACCGAGTCACCGATCTCTATCTCGATGTCCATATCATGGTTTATAACCCTTATGAGTACATCGAGCGTCTTGTTGAAAATGGTGCTGATTGCATCACTTTTCATGTTGAAGCAACGGAAGATGTCGAAGATACCCTCAATTATATCCGAAAATGCAACGTCCATGCAGGGCTCGCCTTTTGCCCTGAAACAAGTGAATCATTGATTCCTAAGTATCTCGATAAATGCGATAAAATGCTCCTTATGACGGTTCACCCAGGTTTTGGTGGGCAGGCTTTTATCCCTGAAGTCTTGGAGAAAATAGAGTTTACCCGCGGTCTTTGCAATAAATTGAATATCCGCAAAGGGGGAAAGGTTCCGAAAGAGGGAGAAAATCTCCCACCCTTCGATATTCAAGTCGATGGGGGCATTGATGATCAAACAGCTCTACAAGTCATTAAAGCAGGGGCGAATCACCTTGTGGCAGGAACTTACCTTTTCAAAGGGGAAGGGATGAAAGAAAAGATCAAGGGGCTGCGTGGATGAAAAAGATCGTTGTTATGGGCGGGGGAACTGGAAATTTTACAGTTCTTAGGGGACTGAAAAAACACAATGTTGAGCTCAGCGCAATTGTTTCGATGGCAGATGACGGAGGAAGTACCGGAATCCTTCGCGATGAACTGGGCGTTTTGCCACCAGGCGATGTCCGCCAATGTTTAGTGGCTCTATCTGATTCTTCCCGCTTGATGCGGAGTGTCATGAATTATCGTTTCGAAAATGGAGGGCTTGGTGGCCACAGTTTAGGAAATCTCTTTATTTCCGCTCTTGAAAAGGTAACGGGAAGTTTTGAACGTGCGGTTGAAGAGATGGGACGTATTCTTTATATCAAGGGAAAGGTCATCCCTGTTACAACTCACCAAGTTAGGCTCAAGATGATCCTGAAAGATCGAAAGGTTTTAGAAGGAGAAAAAGAAATTTACCTTTCTCATGAAATCGATAAGGGCTATAGCAAAATTTATCTCGAACCTTTTCCTGAATCAAACCCCCATGCAATCACAGAAATTAGGAATGCAGATTTAATTATTTTAGGGCCAGGTGGAATTCATACCTCGATTATCCCCAACCTTTTGGTGGAAGGGGTGAGCAAAGCGCTTAAGGAGTCCCATGCAAAAAAGGTGTTTATTGCCAATTTAATGAACCGGAAAGGGCAGACAACAGGGTATAAGGTTAGCAGCTATCTAAAAGAAATTGTTGAGTATTTAGGAGAGGATATTTTTGATTATATCCTTGTCAATAATCAGATGCCTGATCAAGAACTGATCGATAAGTATTCTGAGGAAGGAGAACTCGTTAAAAATGATGTTGAAGGGCCCCGCGTGATTTCTGCCCCACTTCTTGGAGAACTTACCGAAAATCGAAAAGGGGATACCCTCATTAAGAGAAGCTTAATCCGCCATAATTCTAAACAAGTAACAAAAGAGTTAATGAAAATTGTTGATCATCTTTGATTTAGACGATACCCTCATTGACACGAGTGGATCGATTTTGCCTGGTGTTTTAAAAAATGCTCTCAAAGAGATGGAAGGAGTAGGCCTTTCCATGGCAAATTTCAATCGCTCTTATAATGAACTTTTAAGATTGAATACCTACCATGTTAGCTCAGGTGAGGCGATCAAAGAGTTCTTAGAGATCAATGGAGCACCCTCTCATTGTTTAGATGTGGCCCTCAAAGCAGTCTACGAAGAGCCTGTTTTTAGTGAACCGATTCAACCCGTTGAAGATGCTGTTGAAGTTCTTCAGGAACTATCGAGTAGCCATCCTCTTGTTTTAGTGACTAAGGGGAAAGAGAGTATTCAACTAGAGAAAATGAGGCAGGCGGGCATTTCAACTCAATTTTTTACTAGACTATATTTTTGTGCTGATGGAAATAAAAGAAAGATTTACCAAAAAGTCAGCAAAGAGATGGGGATATCTCCATTAAATGCTTTAGTTTGTGGAGACCGGATTTCATTTGATCTATCTCCTGCTAAGCAACTTGGGTACAAAACCATTCAATTTAAATGGGGAAGGGGGCTAGGTAATACTGGATCTAAAAAGGACGTTGATTATACCATTTTAGATCTTATGGAGCTGAAATCTCTTTTGGAAACTTTTAAAATAGTTGGTTAACAACGTATGGCAGCTACAAGCAACCAAATTTCACCAGGAACCACCCTATCACTCGATGGAAAAATCTATCGTGTGGAGACAAGTGTTAAAGTCACTGTTGCCAAGGGGGTCCCGTTTATTAAGACCAAGCTCAAGAATCTCATATCTGATGAGGTCATTGAGAAAAACTTTAAGGTTGATCAAGCTATTGAAGAGGTCAATCTAAGTGAAAGACGTTTGGAGTTTCTTTATTTAGAAGGTAAAGATTATCTTTTCCTTGATATCGATGAACTCGATGAAGTTCTTGTAGCAACCGATGTCGTAGGGGATAAGGTCAACTATCTAAAAGAAGGGATTCAAATTAAAGCAATGTTTTATGGCGATACAATCTTTTCAATTGAGCTTCCTCAATTTTTGGAGCTCATGATTGTTAAGCTTGAAGATATAAAATCAAAGGTGTCTGTCTCTTCAGCAAGTAAAATTGCGATTCTTGAGACAGGAGCAAAAGTAGAAGTACCATTATTCATTGAGGTGGGTGACATCATTAAGGTCGATACTCATATTGGTGAATATGTACAAAGGATTTAATAGATTGTGGATTTAAAGAAAATTAAACAGCTCATGGCCGCGATGGAAGACAATGGGATGACGAAGGTTGTTCTTGAGGAAGAGAGTGGTTTTAAGATAGAGCTTGAAAGAGGGAATGATTTTGCGGTAACTCCCTATCAACCCCCTATAGCGGCGCCAGTTGCGCAGGTAGAGCCACCCCTCCCTCAAGAGAAGCTCCCTCTCAAAGAGGAAGCGGCTGCACAAGTTGAGTCGACAGATGGGTATGAAATCACATCCCCGATGGTTGGGACCTATTATGCTTCTCCTTCTCCAGAGGATGATCCTTTTGTGAAAGTGGGAGATACTGTTACAGAAGAGACTGTTGTTGGTATTGTCGAAGCAATGAAGGTGATGAATGAGATTAAGGCTGGAAAAAATGGGATTGTAACTGAGATTTACGTTGATAATTCCCATCCTGTAGAATTTGGAACAAAACTCATAAAGCTTACAGAAAGATGAAAAAAGTTTTAGTTGCTAACCGTGGCGAAATTGCCGTTCGAATCATTAGAGCTTGTCATGATCTAGGGCTCCAGACTGTTGCGGTTTACTCAAAAGCAGATAAAGAAGCTCTTCACGTCCTTCATGCCGATGAAGCGATTTGTATTGGAGAGGCTCCTTCCAAGGAGTCATACCTCAAAGTTCCAAATATCCTCTCTGCTTGCGAAATTACCGGCGCTGATGCGGTTCATCCAGGATATGGATTCTTAAGTGAAAATGCGAATTTTGCTTCGATTTGTGAAAGTTGTGGCATTACCTTTATAGGACCCTCAGCAAAGACGATTGGACTGCTTGGAGATAAGGCACAAGCAAAAAGCATTGCTAAAAGTGTTCGCTGCCCTATAATTCCAGGGTCGAATGGAATCGTGGAAACTGTTGATGTTGCCCTTAAAGAAGCAAAGAAGATCGGTTTCCCTGTTTTCATTAAAGCAACCGCTGGCGGTGGTGGTAAAGGAATCCGCATTGCAAACAACCCCGACGAGTTTCTAAAGCAATTTGCTGCAGCGCGCGCTGAGGCAGAAGCCTCTTTTGGAAACCCCGATATTTATCTCGAAAAAATGATCATGAATCCCCGCCACATCGAAGTTCAAATCCTTGGGGATAGTCATGGTAACTATGTCCACCTTGGGGAAAGAGATTGCACCGTGCAGAGAAGACGTCAAAAGCTCATTGAAGAAACTCCAAGCCCAGTCCTTACTCCCCATCTCCGTAAGAAAATGGGTGAGGCTGCAGTTCACCTCGCAAAAGCGGCAAAATATCATACTGTTGGGACCGTTGAATTCTTACTAGATGAGAAGAAAAACTTCTTTTTTATGGAAGTGAACACGCGGATCCAGGTGGAGCACACGATTACCGAAGAGCTCACTGGGATTGATCTTGTTAAAGAGCAAATCAAGATGGCGATGGGTAAAAAACTTACCCTCAAACAAAAAAATATCCGCTTTGAAGGGCATATTTTCGAATTCCGGATCAATGCTGAAAATCCCGCAAGCAATTTTATGCCCTCTCCAGGACTTCTCGAATATTACATCGCTCCAGGAGGCCCCAATGTCCGAGTGGACAGCGCTTGTTATTCTGGTTACCGGATTCCCCCTTTCTATGATTCGATGATTGCAAAACTCATCGTTAAAGGGAAAGACCGAAAAGATGCGATAGAAATAGCTAAGCGGGCTTTGCGCGAATTTCATATAGGTGGCGTCGATTCCACCATTCCTTTTCACCAATATATGCTTCATAACCCCACCTTTTTATCAGGAAAAGATTACAATTTAGACTTTGTCGATCGCCTAATCGAAGAAGGATGCAATTTTATAAATGATGAATCAAAAACTTTTGCAGAAGAAACAGCCCCCGGGCAACGAACTCCAGTTACAACTCCTCATTAACTCTAATCAAATTGAAGAGCGCCTCGAAAGAGTTGCTAGAGAGCTTGAAGAGAAATATGACGGGGAAGAAATCACCATAGTCATGGTCATGAAAGGGGCCTTTATCTTGATTGCCGATCTCATGCGACACCTCCACTTACCAGTGCGCCTTGATCCGATTCACTGCTCAAGCTATGGGCATAGGAGCAAGGGTGAACTTACAGTCGATGGGGTTGATGGCTTAGAGGTAAAAGGGAAACACATCCTTGTTATTGACGATATCTTTGATACAGGAGAAACTCTCGCAGAGGTCGTGTCTCAAATTGAGAAGAAAAAGCCAGCTTCCTTAAAGTCTCTAGTTCTCCTCTCTAAAGATGTCCCCCATAATACCGATTACCGCCCTGATATCGCTCTTTTTGATATTGAAGATCGTTTCGTTGTCGGGTATGGTTTAGACTATAAGGAATATTACCGGGGCCTTCCCGACATTTACGCGATTGAATTATGAAAGGTATCATCTTAGCAGGGGGACTTGGCACACGTCTTCATCCTCTAACCCTTGTTACGAGCAAGCAACTCCTTCCGATCTACGATAAACCGATGATTTATTATCCTCTTTCTGTGCTTATGCAAGCAGCGATACGAGATATCCTCATCATTGCAACCCCCCATGACCTTCCCCGCTTTGAAACCCTCTTTAAAGATGGTTCTCACCTAGGCCTTAGCATCTCTTATGACGTCCAAAAAAAGCCCCAGGGCATTGCCGATGCATTTATCATTGCAGAAGACTTTATTGGTGATCAAAATGTTGCCCTTGTCCTCGGGGATAACATCTTTTACGGGGAGCACCTAAGTCCCCTCCTTAAAAATTGTGGCAATCTCGAATCTGGTGGAGTGATCTTTGGATACCAAGTCAAAGATCCCGAAAGATATGGTGTGGTTGCTTTTAATGAGAAGAGGGAAGTGACTAATATTATCGAAAAACCTAAAAACCCACCCTCTCCTTATGCAGTGACCGGCCTTTATTTCTATGATAATGATGTTATCTCTATTGCTAAATCACTCGAGCCTTCTGCGCGTGGTGAGCTCGAAATCACCGATGTCAACCGCGCCTATCTTAGTAGGGGAGACTTAAGGGTCCACCTCTTTGACTCAGGTTTTGCATGGCTTGATACGGGGACTTTTGAAGCTCTTCACCAGGCTTCCAACTATGTCCAAATCATCCAAGAGCGGCAAGGAATCCAGGTTGGAGCTATCGAGGAGATTGCCCAGCAAAATGGCTGGATCTCTCGTGCTGTACGTTAACACCCCAAATTGCTTCGAGATGCTCTTTCAAGAACATAAGGACTCCGCTTGCTGATTTTTTCTCAAGGAGATCTTGAGAGAGGAGGACCTGGTCGGCGCAAAGGAGTTGCCACCGTTGCAAAAGTTTTCTTAGCTGCAATGTTTCAGCAGTAGTAAAGTGCCACCGCTTGATAAATTCATCGAGAAAAGGGATTTCCTCTGGAGCAATCCTATCAATCAACGTACGCATCTCATTGATGATTGTTTGAATCAAATCGACCTGATTCAAGATCAGAGAGTGAACCTCTTTTTTGGTCACCTCTTTTGCCGGGTGCTTTGCATTCTCTGCGATCACTTTAAAGACATGGATCATTTCAATCGGCGAGACCTTTGAAGCAATCGCATAAAACCCGGCCGCCTCGATATCATAAACATGACTTTTCATGTAGCCATGATCAGGGTTTTCAATGGTGATACACTCCTCCATTCTACAAGGGGGATCAAAAGCAAAAGTAGGGAAATATTGCGCCTTTCTTGCTTCATCAACAATCTTGTTCACTAAAAGGGGAGTTCCAATCGCTAGTGAGCGATGACCGCCAACGCCTACATTGAGCCACCCATAAATATCTTCGTCGCGATGGATCCCCGCCAAATAAGCGCATGCCGCTCCCGCCTCGGCCTTTCCAACACCAGAGACAATCAGTTTAGTTTCTCCATTTTCATAAATGGGGAAAAGATGGGTTCCAGAAAGAGGTTTAAGTTTAAAAGCTTCAATCAGAGGAAAGGCTTCTGTTTGGAGAGCCACTTCGATGCAAACCGTCATAGAGTTCCCCCTTGGGTTTTAAAAAATTATTAGAATCTATTCTCCTAAAATTTTCCTTTTTTGTGAATAGAAAGACTTGGCCTTGCTTTGGGATAGGTTGAACCTCCCTCGCCTAAAGGCGAAGGATTCTTGCTTCAATACTACAGTTAAGTAGCTCCACAAGCTTTTAAGACCGACATTCCGGCGGCCTTTATTA
>JANQJL010000008.1 GCA_028281675.1 Simkaniaceae bacterium | reverse complement strand
CTCCCTGGCTTGCACGAAGCCAGCTTCGTTCTCCGCGCTTCATTTTCAATGAAAATCTTCTGTCCAATTATCACTATTTTAAACTACTTCAGCTATATTTCATCTTTAGGATCGGGATGAAGGCTACGAAGAGCATGGCGCAACCCTTTGAGGCATTGAGGCTCATGGTCTCTTTTTTTAGTGAGCTCTTCAGCAATTTCTAGATGATTCCAAGCCTCTCGGTAGAGAAAGCGGTTCATCATAACGACCGAAAGATAATACTCAACAACGGGGTTCGTAGAGTCGAGGGCGTGGTAACGAGAAAGAGTTTCTAAGGCTTCTCCCCCTCGCCCAAGTTGTAGATAAGTAATAGCGAGGTGAAGGATTCCATCACGAAATTTAGGGTATTTTTTGAGAACTTTATGGAGATTTTCTTGCTTTTCAAGGACCGAGGCTCGCGTTTCATCAACATGAAGGAAAATGGTTTTAATCCCTTCAGCATCGATCTTTCCCATTAAATAATCCTCGATAGTAGTATCGCGAGAGACAGCAAAGTCAAAAGTAAGGTCTTTAATCTCTTCAAGAAGTTTTCTTCCCTCTTTTTCTTTTCCAATGAAGAGATAATTGTATCCTAAAAACATCTTTAGAAGGGGATCATTGGGAAGATAAGGGAGGGATTTTTCATAGAGCTCTACAGTTTTTTCATGGTCATCTTTTTGCCAGGCTGCAGAGGCTTGGTTAATAAAAGCGAGGCCGACCACCTCTTTTTTATTGCGCTCTTGAAGTTTACGGGTGTTGATCCCTAAGTACATCCGGTCGGGGACATGAATTCCTCGCGCTGTGGTTTCAATGTTTAAGGTTTCTTCCCCACTTCGGTAACGGATATAGATATGACCAGGGGGAGTGATGATTTCGAGAGGAAGATCAAGTCTTTCCGCAATGGAAAGATAGAGAATCGATACCCCTAAGCAGACCCCTAAATGACTATCGAGGACGGAAGGGAGAAAGGTGTAGGTATCGATATCTTTTGCCCAAAGAGAGTGTGGGGGAAAACGGAACCGTTTCTCATGAAAGATAAAGTGGCTAATGGCCCGGATTTTCTCGTGGTCGCTAGCTTCTAAAGGGAGGCGGGCGAGGATCTGAAGGGCAATCAGGTCAAGGGCTGCTTCATATTGCCGCGCTTTTAGAGGGTCATCTTCAAACTGATAAAGGAGAAGCGCATGAGAAAGGTCGATCTCTTCGGGTGGAAGGTTAAAGAGTTCCTCTTTTTTCCAAACCCTATATCCCTTAAGCCTGCGATTAGATAGATGATCAGAAATCATTTCGATCATCTCTATCTGCTCTTCACTCATTTCTATATCTGTTTCAAATGGTTGTTTGTTAACAAGGGAGATGACCGAATCGATTTCCATAGCGGGTAGCACAAGCTCACCCTTTAAAAGCCTCCGTTCGCTTCGATGTTTGTGCATCAGTTCCCACCCATCTGAAAGGGCTTTTTTTCCTTGCTCTGTTTTAGGATAAAGTTGGTAGAAAGCAAAAAGCTCTGAAATAGACAATGGATCTAAACTTCTATAGAGGGTTGTGAGATGGGCCTCTGACATCTCAGCAAAGACAAAAGCAAAGGGGAGGAATAAAATGAGGAGTTTTTTCATATTTTCAAGATACCATATTGAGGAGGCTTACGCAAGAATCGACCAGGGGTATTAATGAAATTATACCCGTGAATGCGACCTATTTCGCGGCAGCCATCCTTCTGAATCAGCGAATCTACTTCGCTTCTCACCTTCGCCAAGGTGGCCTCACCTTGGCTCGGCACTCAGGCTTGTATCTCCGCTAATTCAAAAGGCCGCTGCCGCGAAATAGGTCGCATTCACGGGTAATACCGGTCCAGTTGTACTTTCTTCTTTTAGTTTTCCTCTCTCTTTATAGACCATTTCATAGAGAAAGTCGCTCCTTTTATAAGTAATTGATGTGGCGCATGTTATCGAGCTTTTTAGAGAAGAGAACAAGGAAAAAAGCAGGGATAAACGAAGTGATGACAAAAATATCGAAGAAGGTCGAAAGGTTAAGTTTTGCTATGAATCCCGCTAAGTATCCTCCCATATAGAAACCAATACCGATACATGCAAACCAAACTCCCGTAAGGAGGCCGCGATAACGATGAGGGCTTAAGTTTGTGACAAGGGAGAGGCCAATGGGTGCTAGGAAAAGCTCGGCGAGTGCCATCAGGGCAAAAGCAAAGATGAGATAATAGGGGGGTTCAAGTGCAGTTTGTGCTCCGTGAGGAATGTGAGCTGCAGCTCTTTGCATCACTAAAAAGCAGAGCCCCATAAAAAAAAGGCTGAGGGCTGTTTTCATTGGAGGGCTAGCACTTGATTTAATTCGCTTTAAAAAGAGATAGAGATGGGCTAAGGGGAAAGCAAAGAGGATTAAGAAAAAAGTTTGAAAGGAGGTAAACCATGGAGTCGGAACCAAAAACCCTGCCACATGGCGATCGACATACTTTAAGGTAAAAAGGGTCATCGAAGAGCCCATCTGATTATAGGCCATCCAAAAGACAATCGATATTAAGGTCATGATCAAAATGACAACGATTCTGTCCCATTCATGTTTTTTCAAGGGAAAATGGTGGGGGTCATCCTTTTTAGAAATAAAGTAGTGGGAGGGGACATCTAAATTCTTAAGGGGAACAATAACGGTAAAGTAGGGGATAATTCCGAGGAGTTGGACACATCCAGCAACAATAAAAACCAAACGCCAATCAACGGTCTGTAGATAACCTAGAACAAGCATCCCGATGAAAATCCCAATATTGACTGTTGAGTAATAAATCGAAAACCCCCCCTCTCGAATGTGAGGTTTTTTTACATAAATGCTTCCAAGGAGAGAATAAATCGCAGGGGTAAAGAGCCCTCCACCAAAAGCGATCAGTCCTAATGACGGGAGGATCATTACTTCAGTAAGAGTTGCCATGAGGAAACATCCAATAGTCGTGGATAAAATCCCAATTAAAATAGGACTTCGATAGTTCCATTTATCGGCAATATACCCTCCAAGAATAGGGAGAATAAATGCAGCTCCTGTATAGGCTCCGAAGATATGGGTTGCCCTTGGTGTATCATATAAAAAGTGTTTTACCAAAAAAAGGACAAGGAGATTACTGATTCCCCAAAAGGCAAATCGTTGGAACATTTCAATGAGTGCTAGGAGATACATCTCCTTAGGGTGCTTATGAGAAAATATTTTGTCTTGCTGCTTCATTAACCCTCAATTTGGGATTTTGGATATGACTTTTTATTAAACATTTTGTACAATATGTCTATATTTTTGGTACTAAATTATTTGATTTTCCCAAAAAAATGCGTATCCTGATCATAAAAACAACCTCTCTTGGCGACATCATTCAATCTTTTCCTGTGATTACGTTTCTTCGTAGCCGATTTCCTGATGCCTCAATTGATTGGGCTTTGGAAAAGCCATTCAAAGAGCTTTTAGAAGCTCATCCAGATATTAATCGAGTCATTCCCATCGAGCTCCGGAAATGGAGGAAAAACTTTTTAAAAAACCGCTTTGCTATGAAAAGAGCCCTTAAATCACTGCGTACTCATTCCTATGACCTCCTTATTGATCTTCAAGGAAATATCAAATCAGGAATCCTCACAAAGCTTTCACGAGCCAAAGAAAAGATCGGGACAAACTTTTCTTCTGCTCCCGAGTGGCCCAATGCCTTTTTTTTATCTCATCGCTACCCCATAAATAAAAAAGAACCCATCTCTCTCCAATACCTCTCCCTTGTGCAAAAGCATTTTGCAATTAAACCTCACTCGGTCAAGCTCCATCTTTCCCTAACAATCACTCCTAAAGAAGAATCATGGATTTCCTCTCAATTAACCCCTTCTAAAAAAATCATGATTTGCCCTGGTTCTCATTGGGAAAATAAAAAACTTTCGCTTCCTACCTGGATTGAAGTTCTTAAAAAATTTTCCTTGGAGAAAAAAATCCACTTTTACTTTGTCTGGGGCAATGAAAAAGAAAAGCAAGAAGCAATAGCCCTTCAATCTCAGTTTCCTGAAAAGAGCACCCTCCTTCCTAAGATGTCCCTTCCTCTCTGGCAGCGGCTGATGAGTCATATGAATCTAATTCTTACAGTTGATTCGAGTGCTCTTCACTTAGCAGCAACGACAAATACTCCTACCTACAGCTTCTTTGGTCCCTCAAGCGCTTCTATTTATAAGCCAGTGGGTGATCATCATCGAGCCCTACAAGGACCCTGCCCTTACGGGAGTGTATTTACAAAACGGTGCCCTGCCTTGCGCACTTGCAAAACTGGCGCTTGCATCAAACAATTAACGATTAAAGAGTTGTGTTGAATTATATATCTATTTAGGTATATATGTTTGCCAAAAATATGCTTAAATGGGTATCTTAAAAGTAGGAGAATATACCTATTTGGATATGTTATGAATGAAAAAAAACTAACACTTACTCAAAGACGGGTCATTGACCATTTAGCAACTCTACTTCTCAATGAGAAGTTGGAGGGGCTTAATTATGCATCAATTATTCGTCTTTTAAGAAAAAGACTTCATATGACTCAAAAGCAACTTGCAACACGCAGCGGGGTTCCACAATCCTTTATTTCCAAACTTGAATCAGGAATACAAGAGCCTACGTTAAAAACACTCCGAAAGCTATTTAAAGTTTTATCATGTGATTTAGTGATCATTCCTGTTGCACGAGAATCTTTTGATGCAGCTTTGGAAAAACAAGCCTTAAAGTATGCAAAAAAGAACTTAGAATATGTGAAGGGGACTATGTCGCTTGAGAAGCAACTGCCTGATAAGGGATTTACAGATGCTCTTCTTGAAGAAGAAACCAAGCGTCTTATTTATTCTGGAACCACAAAGATATGGGATCTGCTATGAAAGATCCTTTCGTGACGCCTCCCCATGCTACTCCGATTGAAGATATCAGTGATCTTAAATTGACAGGGATCACGACATATGCAGCACTATGCAATCAAGAAGCCGAAAATATTTTAGTAGCAAAGGGAAAATATTTTTCAGAAGGCCCCAAAAAAAGAATAAAAGTTTCTGAAAGATTTTTGAAAAAAGTTCATAAGGATATGTTTGGTAGTATTTGGAGTTGGGCAGGGCGCTATCGAAAGTCTCAGACAAACATTGGAATCAAGCCTTATCTTATTTCTGTGGAACTTATAAAACTGTGTGATGATATAAAATATTGGGAAGAAGAAAACTGGAATTTTCTGGAAGTGGGGGCTCAAATTCATCATCGACTTGCTTCTATCCATCCATTTGAAAATGGGAATGGTAGACATGCTCGTTTTATCAGTGACTTATATCTACATTCTAACGGTCATCTAATTCCAAAGTGGCCTATAGATTTGTCAAATGATGCTCCAGGAAGAACAAAGTATATTGAGGCTCTTCAAGCTGGAGATAAAGGTGATATTCACCCATTAATTTCCTATATGGAAAATTATTTGTGAATAGCTTTTGTGAGCTCATCGAAGTCGATGTGTCCTTCGACGAGTTCAACCGCTTCGATGATTTTTTCTTTGTCTTCTTTCCGGATTTTGACGGTATAGGAGTTGATCATCTCCATCGCCTTATAACTGCTAACGGGAGCATAGAGCATGGGGATATTGGCTTTTTTAAGAGCTTCGACGATAGTCTGACGAGGAGTAGAATCGCCGGTGAGGATCATCCCGACAGAGAGATCTTCATTGGGATTCGCAATTTTTACATCCCAGTGTTTAGTGAGAGTGGAGAGAATAATATCTTCCCGATTAGAGGGGGTAATGATGAGTTGGTTGGGAAGAATTAACTCGCGGTAGTTTTTAAGAGAGGTGGCAACCAGGCGCATATGGCGGAAGTGACGCATATGGTGATCCTCTCCCGAGAGAAGGGTTGCTTTAAAGAGGAGCTCAAAGTCTTGCATGGTGGGATTGCTTAGGAAAGGATCAAAAGGGATGCAACCAAGGATAGGGATATTCAATTGATTAAGGGCCCTTTCCATATAGGAGAGGACCATCTCCCGTTTATCGTTATGGACCCGGTTTAAGATCACACCTGCAATCTTTACATTGTGAGCGTCGCATAGAGCTTTATTGACAGCAAGGGCATCAAAAGAGGAGCCGAGACCGCCGGAAGCAATAAGAATCATGTCAAGACCGAGCATCGCCGCCACCTTAGCATTGCTAAGATTAACAATCGATCCAACACCAACATGACCTGTTCCCTCAACAACAATAGCACCATTTTTCTCCTCTATCGTTTGATAAGAAGCTTGAATCCTCTCAGCAAGTTCCTTTTCACTCACTTTCCCATCAATAAAATCGCGGGTAAAGCCGCGGGGGAAGAGGACAGGGCTCATTGTCTCCTCTTTCTCTTCGAGCTGAAAGTGATCTTTAAAAAGGATGACATCCTTGTCGACATGGATTCCTGTATCGATCTCCACATGTTCTTGCCCAATCGGCTTGATAAAGCCAACTTTTTTATGCCTTTTCATTAGTCCTGATACAAGCCCTAGACAGGTCGTTGTTTTTCCAACATGTTGTCCTGTTGCTGCAACAAAAAATGCCTCCTTTCTCATGAAAGGACCTCCACAGGAAGGAGGGTCCGTATCACCTCTTGCGTCTCAACAAAGATCTCTTCATCACTTTTCAATCCTTCAACCTCTTCAAGGGTAAACCACCGAATCGGATCATCGGAAATGGGTGTTGTCTTTCCAAGAGGTCTCCCTAAGTAGATAAAGTCCATATGTTGGTGAGCGGGGTGCCCCTTATGTTCAGGAATCTCTTCCATAAGACACATGTAGGGACGCTCAAAACTTTTGGCATTCCATCGATCAATATAGATATTTTCATCTTGAATAAAGGTGAACTCAAGTCCTGTTTCCTCCATCACTTCCCGTCTAGCTGCCGATGGTGGAGACTCATTTGCTTCGATATGGCCTCCTGGGGGGAGCCACTTTTTCAATTTTGGGTGAAAAAGGAGGAGAACTTTACTCTCCCATAGCAGGTATACAGTTGTTGTAAAATGTCTTTCCATAAGATATGGATTCTACACCCAATGAGGATTTTATGCTATTGGATCCAGGAAGTTGCGCATTTGCCAGAGGATCAAATGCTTTATCATGAGAGGATTTTGATAAAGTTTTCTTGCCCCTGCGCTCATAACCCGAACGCGATCTTTTACGAGTGCTTGAGCAGGAGACTTCACCGCTTCTCTAACTACTCTCATAAATTTTTCAATTGAAGTGAGAGCAATCCCTGTTGGTCCCTTATGGAGCCTTTGAAGGTGATGTGCTTCGTTGCTTTCGATTTGGCCAAGTTTTTGTCTCGCCCTTCCAAGGCTTTCTTTGAGCCTTGCAATCGCTTCTTTGCATGCCTTTTTATTATTTCTTTGCGTTACAAATTGTGTCATTTCTTTTGTTAAAGCTTGGATAGGTGCAGTCATATGCCTGTTGAACAAAATATTAAGTTCTGGAGCATTTGGTGAGGGGTTTTTATCCAGCTGCTCTTGCTTTGCGGATAATTGATGGATAAAGGTTCCATAGTAACTGTGGATGTTTCGAACCAGCTGATTTTTATCGGAAGCGTTATCATAGCGATTAAGCTCTGCCTCAAGATGGTCCAAGAGATTCGTTTGCCCCTGCGCTCCAACACCTGTATAAGAAAAAAGATTTTCTTTTAACCAGTGAATGTAATCTAGAAGGACTTGAGATGAAGATTCAAAGGCCTTGTCGATTTCTTTTTCGACAGCAGGATTGACCCTTAAATCAACAATCTCTTGAAGAAGGGCAGGGATTTGATTAGAAGCCTCTTCTTTAAGACGGGCAGCCTCCTCTTCGATTTCTTGAGCAGTGAGTGCCTCAACCCTTTTCCCATGCTTTGCTGCCAGAGCCTCTTTTTGTTTTTGTTCAAGGAGAATGACCTCTCCTCCTTGAAGCCCTTCATTAACAACCTTAAGAATCCGATAGAGCATTTCACTTAATTGTTCGGTGTTTAAAGAGGACTTAGAAGTTGTTAGAACAACTTTTGCTAAGAGCTCTGCAAGCTCACCTTTCATTTTTTTCTTAAGATCAAAAATGTGGCCAGAAGTCAGTCGATCTTCTACCTCAGTAGGGGAGACATAATTATCAAAATCAATCGCTGTTAAAAGTTGGAGGAAAAATCCTTTGATTGTCTCTTTATTTTGAGACTCTCCACCTGTGAGATCTCTTGGCTCTTCTCCTTGTAAGTTTTCCGCTTCAAGAGCGCTCCTTATTTTTTCTAATTCTTCAGCAAGCATGTTATCAAGAAGGGAACTAGAGGCTTTTTCTGCAAAAAGGGACTCGACGACCCCATCAACAAACTGAGAAATCAAACTTCCTTGCCAAACCATAAACTTTAAAGATTGCCGAGCAATGACATTAATAAGGACCTCAACAAGCTTTAGAATAGCATAGGCCGTATAACCATAAAGATAGGGGATGATGCTGAGAAGTCCTTTGGAAATTTTCAGAAGGGTATTGACCACTTGATTATCTTTAACAACATCTTCGCTCACTATTTTCCCAATCCTTGCAAGAACGCCATCCATTCTAGTGCAGATATTTGCAACTCTAACGTATTGATCGATGGCATAATAACCCAGTTCTTGGGCAACTTGTTTTGGGGTTTTGTTTCCATAAAACTGAGGGTCCTGTAGCAGCCTTCTTAAGTCATTTTCCTTATTTCCACCTGTCAGCCCTGGAGTTATTACTTTGTCTCCAGTTCTTTGCGATTGTAAGCGCTCAGGCCATGCCTTCATCGCTTGTACATAGGATCCTAAGGCATTTGTACCAGCCTTAACAGGGCCGAGATGTTGGGCCGTTAAGCGCCCTTCTGAAGCGTTAACGACATCCTCTTGAAATCTTTGAATCAACGTTTTTGTGAAAGGGCGAATGAAAAGATCGAGGAGGAGGTAAACGAGGGGGGTAAAGCCTCTAGCAATATTTTGATGGGCCCAACTCGCTTTTTGAGTTTCGATAACGGTAGAAAGGAGGGAAAAGTAGAGAGCTTTGCTTAGCTCCTGTTTTCCAGCACGATTTGCTAAAAGTGGCCTCATTGAATTTTTAATTTCAGCTAAAATCCGTTGGTCTTTTTCATTACTCAGATCGAGTGCTCTTCCAATCATTTCCTCAACTTGTTTCTGTAAGCGAGTTTTACCATCTGTAAGTGCTTCATCATTTATCATTTGATGATCACCATCTGGTCCAGCAATGGTCTTTAGTGCAGCGACAAAACGTTGGTAGAGCTGATCGGGATTTGGTGGCTTGATCAATTTAGCAACAAATTGAAATCCACAAAACATCAGAGCATTTTGGCAGACCTTTTCAGCTTCTTGTTCGATAGCAGTTGCGAGATATGCGGGATTCCAATCTTCACCTTGATGTCCCGTTTCTCTTAGGGCCTGTTCGCTGACAGATGGAGGAACGGGGGGCGTTTGAGCATCGAGAAATGTTTTAAATTCCCCACTGAGTCTTTTAAGAGGACTTGCGACCCTTTCTGGAGGATACATTTTTGGGGCAAGTTTACTGGTTTTTAAAAGCTCTTTTACAAACTTAAGGGCTTCTAGATGCTCCCCTTTCCTATGCATAACAAGAGCTTTTTCGTAGTTCCCTATGATCTCTTCCCTTTCCTGTACTGAAGCTTGGCTAAGCATCAAGTCTCTTGCCATACCCATCCAATCCAGAACTTGCTCAGTGACACTCATAAGGAGCTCAGGACCTCCTTTAATATCTTTAACGTTTTGTTCATAAAATTGAATAGCAGCATCTAAAGTTTGAGCAAGGGTGCTCACACCTTGTCCATTCCCGCTTAGCAATTGATGTTGCAACCTTTTCCCTTCTTCAAACTGCTCAAATGCAATCACTGAATCTAAAAGGGTGGTAGCTAGCGGGCGTTGATCATCCATGGCAAGAGCGACTCTATTACTGAGAATTGTACGTTGTGTCCATTCAATAAGGTCTTCTTTTAAATTTGAGAGGCTCGCTTCACAAATATTTCTTTGCTTTGCTGTTTCTCCCATCCATTCAGCGAGTTCTCGCTTATAGTACTCCTCGTATGCTTCTTCAAGAGCTTTTCTACATCCACTGACTTGAGTAAAAGCCCAGGTGCGCTTAGCTTCCTCTGTAGCGTCTTCAGCAGGTTCACCTTTCCCTTTCCCTTTCATATGGTCATAGACCTTGAGTAAGGACTCTTGATCGTCAGGGAGTCCATTTCTAAATAGCTGTTCGATCCATACAAGCTCATCTGCTTTACTACTTCCGTTATAGCCAGGAACGATCTTTTCAATCTTTTGAAATAGCGCTGTTACTTGCTTTTCATAATCATTCTGAGATTTAGCTCCACGTAGAGCGACCTGAATATGGCCAATGACGGCTGTTCGAAGGGCATCAAGACCTTTATGAGGATCTCTGCCGGCTGAATCAATAATTCCCTTAAAGAGAGGGCTGTAGGTTTCCAAGAGGTTGAGAGTATGGGTGATTTGATATTGAATATCTCCGGGATACGCTGCTGTTTTTTTAAACTTATCAATAAGGGAAATAAGTTGATAAAGAGGGTGCTTTTTCCGATCAATGCCATTTTTTTCAGTGGGAGGGTGGAGTACTTTTCTCGTAGCTTCACTCACATTTGCTATCACAAGATCTAGAACTCTTTGGCCAATACCTGATTGGTTTGTAGCAGCGAGTTGAAAAGGTGCATCAATAGCGTAAATAGCTTCATCAATCGCTTCTTCAATAGGGCTCTCGTCGTGTGGGCTTTTGTAGTGAAGAAGGAGACCGAGTAAGGTTTTCGTGTTTCTAACGAGCCTTTCTGTCTCTTCTTTTACTCGTTCTAGTTGGGTCTCACTGATTCTTTTATGTTCTTGTTGTACCTCTTTGGGAGCTCCAATAGCATTTTCCCTAGCGAGTTTTAACTCTGCAAAAACTTGAGGAAAGAAAATCTGAGCTTGATTTGGGTGGACAGAGATTGCAGAAAGAGCTTCGATGAGTCCATCAACAGCCGATTCATCGTAGGCTCCTTTCACTCTAGCCTTTAGTGTAGCGATATGTTCATTTGCTTGCCGGAGAAATTCGTGTGGCCGAACTCCTAGGTTTTCAATGAAAGCTGGGATTTTTTTTCCAGCATCAAGCATTTGAACAACAGAGGCTGGAAGCTTCTGAAGGAGATCAAATGAATACACTCCCTGTGTTACGGGGTTTGTCCATTTAAAAACTAAATGTCTTAGGGGGTTTTCTGGAACATGAGATGCCCTACTAAACCTAGCACCTGCTTGGTGTAATACATTTTCCATTTTTTACCTTCTCTTCATTATTTTAGCCAAGATTATAGAGAACTTTGTTGAAAATTACAAATAAAAAAATAGAATCAGAAGTCATTGAAATAAAAAGAGATAACTGTTAAAATTTTTTTCAAATAATTTGGTGAGGCTGTTATGGAAGAATTTAATAAATTAATTGAAATTGGAGAGGTCCTTCATGGCCCTAATGGGTGCCCATGGGATAAGGAGCAGACCTTTCAATCGCTTAGACCCCATGTTTTGGAAGAGGTCCATGAGCTTTTAGAGGCAATTGATGGTGATGATAGTGTAGGGATGGTCGAAGAGCTCGGCGATCTCCTTTTTCAAATTCTTTTTTTTGGGAAGCTTGGGGAAAAAACTGGTCGCTATAATTTGAAGGATATCATTTTAGTAGTAAGTGAAAAACTTGTTAGACGACACCCCCATGTTTTTGGAGAGGTCAAAGTCGAGAATGCCGATGAGGTGATCGATCATTGGGAGCGGGTGAAGGGGGAAGAAAAAAAAGAGAGAAAGAGCCCTTTAGAGGGAATTCCTAAAACGTTGGGGGCGCTCGCTCGTGCCCAAAAAGTGGTCTCAAAAATGATCCGAAAAAAAATGTCCTTCCCCAAAAAAATGGTGAAAGATTCTGCCGAAGCTACGATTGGAGATCAGTTGGTCGATCTTGTGATCCAAGCGCAGCAAGAGGGAGTAGACGCGGAAAGTGCCCTCCGATTGGCATTAAAGAGATATGAGAAACACCTCGCAGCAAATGCTAAAAATTGAATTGGAGGCCGCCTGTTAGGCCATGGTAGATGATGTGGCCATCGTGGTTGAGGATAGAGCCTGAACCGTGAAGGACAATATTTTGGTCGGCAGTGGCAACGTTCCCGACATAGAGGACTCGATAGTTGATATTGATGAAAAAGTGTTTGGTCGGGCGGAGTTCTATAAAGGGATAAACCTCTGCCATGTAGGCAAAATTTGAGCCACTCCGGTCGATATCACGGATTTCTACTGTGTTATTGTCATCAAACATTTTTGTTTTTTGCTTGTCGCGGTTAAACATTCCGCCGACTTTAACAACAAGACCCCAAGTGAGGAAACGATAGGGGTTGTATTCTAAATCTCCCCCGAGCTGAAGACCAAAAGCATCGTTTTCAGTTTTTACCCGGTACCGACTCGTCCTCTGCTCTTTTTGGAAGTAGATTTTGATCTTTTCATCGATGCTAAACATCCGGAATCCGGCAAGCCAGGAGACAGAAAAGTGATCGGTATAACGTGGGGTTAGGTGGTGCCAGTAGTTGAGCTGGTAGGTGTACATATTAGAGTTGTAAATGGCTTTTGCATGACTGGCAAATTGAAAATCCTGTGTACCATCAGCAACATTTCCATCGAGATTAAGGTTTTCTAGACAATTGCGTATTTTTTTCCCTTGCCAGGCAAGCCCCCCTAGATAACGGGCTTCCCATGTTGACCAAATAGTGGGGAAGACCTTTACTGCTAAAGAAAAACCGCTATCGAAGTGCATGTCATGAATTAAATCTTTCGTTTCAATCAGCCCTTTCCCCGCCTCTTTTGCACATTCTGGAGGCTCAAGTAAAGCTGGAAAATTGATAGGGCCGCCAGCTGCAGCAACAAGGTGTTTGTTGTGAGAGTTTGCCCTTCTTAAGAGAACGTAATCTCCTTCTAAAGCAAAATGATTGTGATAAGCGCCTCGTATAACGTCACCAAACACTGATGCGGTAACCGCTAATGAACAAATCATTCTGAGGAGTACTTTTAACATGATCGTCTCTACGAGCCAATTGCAAAATTAAAATGTACCAAAACAAGAAATCTCTCACAACTAAAATTCGTTTTCCCATAGAGAAACGGATAATTTCGGAGTCCATTCCGAAATTATCCTGGAAAACTCGGAGTTATACCCAAACAACTTCAAAACTTGGTTTTTCCTGTGTCAGCATCCCCATCTTCCTCCCCCTCTGCATCGCTCCTATCTCCTGGATAGGAGGCTGCTTCGAGAGGATCAAATCTGTGGCGCTGACTTTGGCAAAACTCCAAGTTTTGAAGTTGTAAGGATATCCATCAATTCAAAAAGCTCTATGGGGAAAGCATTTTTGGTCACCCAGCTATTTTGCAGGAAGTTGTGGTGGATCTTCTATTTCAGCCATTGAATACTATATTGAAGGTCAAAAAACACCTGAAAAGTGATCTCTTCGCGCCTTTCATCTCGGCTCTGAAGGGCCGAGTTTTTTGGCGCGTTATGATAAAACCCGTGAATGCGACCTATTTTGCGGCAGCCATCCTTCTGAATCAGCGAATCTACTTCGCTTCTCACCTTCGCCA
>JANQJL010000048.1 GCA_028281675.1 Simkaniaceae bacterium | reverse complement strand
AAGGACGGGGAATCGTTTTGGGGAGGGGCTTCGTACCCCTCCCAAAATGGCGTTAAACTACCCGGCCCTAAAGGGCCAGGTTTTCTTTATCTTGATCAACCATCTCTTCTGAATACATAGTTTTTTTCCCACTCTTCGGCGTCCATAAGCCAATATTTAAAAAGATGGTTAATAGAAAACATTTATTAAGTAACTAAAAATCAGAAACATAAGAATATATTTTGTAAAAAAACCATTTAATGGTATTATGATGGTATCAAAGAGTGAGGTGTCTACTGTGTCTGCATCTAATTTTAATTTACGTGGGATCCCAACCGAAGTCATGTCGCTATTAAAAAAAGAAGCAAAACGGTTGCATATGAGTGTCAATGCATTTGCTTTAAAGATGATTGAAAAAGGACTTGGCGTTAATACAGAAAGAGTGATTCGTCACGACTTGGATGATCTTTCAGGTTCATGGTCTTCTGAAGAAGAGAAAGCTTTTAAGAAGAATACGGAGGCTTTTGAAAAGATAGATGAGGAACTTTGGTCATGAGACCTGTCTTAATCGATACAAATGCATATGCCTCTTTCAAGCGTGGAGACTCTTCTATTCTTGAAATTATTCAATGTGCTGAAATCATAGCGATGAGTCCCATCGTGATTGGGGAATTGCTGAGTGGTTTTGAGTGGGGCAACAAAACGAAAAAGAACCGTGATGAACTCCATAAATTTTTAGCATCAGCAAGAATAAAAATTTTTCCTTTAACATCGGACACTGCAAATTTCTATAGCCAGATTTATTTTACTTTGAGAAAGAAAGGGAAGCCCATTCCATCCAATGATTTATGGATTGCGGCCCAAGCTCTTGAGAATGGCTGTGTTCTTTGTTCACATGATAAGCATTTTAATGCTGTTGATGGGTTAATTTTTGGTATAAATCTTCCCGAGCTAATTATCTAATGGTCAACTGTGTAACCGGGCATAAAGCCCTCAAATGTCTACAAGCAACTAAAAAAATTCCCCTTTCGTTCTTCCAAAAAAAGGAAACCCTCCAGATCGCGCAAGCGCTCCTAGGAAAGTTTCTCTTTACCTCCTTTAATGGCAACCTTACCGGAGGAATGATCATTGAAACCGAAGCCTATAAGGGTGCCGAAGATAAAGCATCCCACGCCTATAATAATCGGCGAACCAAACGGACCGAGATCATGTTTTCTCCCGGAGGGGTTGCCTACGTCTATCTCTGCTATGGGATACACCACCTCTTTAATATTGTGACACACAAAGAAGGGATCCCTCATGCTATCCTCATTCGAGCACTTAAACCAACACATGGGATTGAAACCATGCTCGAAAGGCGAAAGAGGAAAAACCTCACCGATGGCCCTGCAACACTTACCCAAGCCCTTGGCATCCATACGAGCCACTCCGGAACACCTTTAAACAGCAACCTCATCTGGCTTGAAGACCGTGGGGAAAGTGTTTCTCACCTCATCAAAGCAACTCCACGGATCGGCATAGATTATGCCGAAGAAGATCGGACGCTTCCTTATCGGTTCTTGATAACAAGGTAAATACTTTTACTCGACTTTGCACATTTTTTAGCTAGCAGATCTCCGGGGTTTAATTTGAATAAAATGGTTAAATGGCCATTTCTGAAAATTAAAAATCATTCTGATTCGCTCGAACCACTGGGGAGGAGCAGCCTAAAAAGTCGAGTTTTACTCATCAGGGGGTACTTCTAGGATAATATCTGTCATAAATCTTATAGACCATATACCCCGCTCCTGCGCCAATTACCACTCCTGCTTTAGGAAGGACATAAGTCGCAACATTCATGATTTTTGTAATATGATGTATACCCAGTGGATATGAAAAGAACCAAAAGCGAAAGATACGTTTTTCATCCTCTGACGTTTTTTTAGACGCTAAGGTCAGAGAGAGAGGAAGAGATGATGGAGTGATTACAAGCGGGAGCTCTAACCTAGCGCCAATAATATCCATGCTAACAACGCAAACACCGATAGCTCCCCCGATTCCAGCAATGCCACCAACTACTCCTCCAATTGCCACTGATAAAACTGCTCTATTCATTAACTACCTTCTCGTTTTATATCCAAGTATAATAACAAAAAAATAGTTTTATGTAATCAAATTATCGTTTAACAAAAAACCTTGACTGTAAATTTTCACTTGCTCGATGCTATACTAAATTTTTTTAATTAATAAAGGGTATGTATGGAAGTTGCTGGGGGGACCTACTTAGACCGCCTGCAAAGGAAAGTTTGAGGAAGCATTCAGTGGACTTAAGGAAAAATATTTTCAACAAGCACAGATAAAACCCCCTATTAAACTATAGCCCATATCCTTATTGCTAAATATCTCTATAATGCTTAAACTTTGAAAGAGGTTAACACATGAAAAAATACTTCATTACGGGTCTCGTGATCCTTCTTCCTTTGGCGGTGACAATTGCCATTGTTGTTTTCATTGTCAATTTCTTGACAAAGCCCTTCTTTGGAATTGTCTCAAGCTTTTTGCAAGATTTTGGAATATTCAACAGAGGATTCTTCTTTCTCTCTCATGAACAAGTGGTCTTATATGCGAGCAAAATTCTCATATTGCTCTGCCTTTTCCTCTTTACCCTCCTTCTTGGAATGATTGCGAGGTGGTTTTTCTTTAAAGCTCTCCTTACTCTAAGTGATAAAGTTCTCCACCGGATTCCCTTAGTCAATAAAGTCTATAAAACAACACAGGAAATTATCAAAACACTCTTCGTGACAGACAAAAGCTCCTTTAAACAAGTTGTTATGGTCCCATTCCCCAAGGGCGGATCTTTTGTGATGGGACTTGTTTCTAGAGAGTCTCCTGAGATTTGCTCAAAAGAAGCTGGCGGTGAGCTTTTCTCCGTCCTGATCCCTACAACACCGAACCCAACAACTGGATTTCTCCTCATGTATAAAAAGGAAGATATGATCTTCCTTGACCTGAAACCTGAACAAGCGATTAAATATATTGTCTCTTGCGGTGTCATTACCCCAGAACATGAGCACAAAATAGCAAACCAAGAAACATGAAAAGAACCTTTCTTGCAGGACTCGCCATTCTCCTTCCTATAGCCGTCACCATCGTCATTATTTTTTTTATTGTTGACATTCTTACGGCCCCCTTTGTTGGGATCGTGGAAGATATCATCACTAAACATGAAACGGTAGAGCTTGCTGAGCAGCACAAATATCTCCTTCTCTTTGTCAGCCGGATCATCGTCCTAATATTTTTGCTTATTCTTGTCATGCTTTTGGGGGTGTTAGGGCGGAAAATTGCCTTCTCCTGGTTTATAAACTTAACCCAGCGGATTTTCTATAAAATCCCTATCATTAAGACGATTTATCGAATGACTCGTGAACTTAGCAATAACATTTTTGCGAGCGATAAAAAAGCTCTCTTTAAAGGAACGGTAAGCGTCCCCTTTCCCAGTGAGAAAACGCGCGCTTTAGGACTCCTATCGGGACCCCCTCCTGATCAAATTGCAGAAAAGAAAAAAAATCTTCAAGCTGTCTTTGTCCCTACAGCTCCCCACCCCATCTCAGGATTTCTTATGATGTATGACGATGCTGAGGTTCAGAGGACTGATATTCAAACGGAAGACCTCTTTAAATTTCTCCTTTCCTGCGGGATTTATCACCCTAGAGAGGAAAAAAATGAGTAGGGATGTCCGGGTCACCTTTTTCCAAGTCAAAAGTGATGGGGAAAAACGGGAACGGATCATCCGCTTAGTGGAGGAATATTTTGAAAAAAAAGAACCTCTCCTCATCCATCTCCCCCATCAAAAAGCCCTTGAATATGTCGATCTTTTGCTTTGGAGATCCCCAAGTGATAGTTTTCTCCCTCACCTGATCAAAGATGAGCCCTGCAAAGACTTTATTGTCCTCACAACATCGGAGAAAAACCCCAATGGTGCGCGGAGTATTTTGAACCTCTGCCAAGCCCCTGTTGACAACCAAAATCTTTCCTTTATAAAAATTTATGAGCTCGATGATCTTGCTTCAACTCATAAAAATCATTCGGCCAGAGAGCGATACAAGGCCTATAAAAGTGCTGGCTGCGCCATCATCACAATTTAAACCCTTGAAAATATCTCTTTCTCTAGATACACTGTCTACTTACATGGAGTAAAATTATGACTAGAGTTAGTAAGAAAGATCGATTAAAAAGATGTCCCCGCAAGCCAAGCTACGGGTCGGTCAAAACAGGTCCCCTCAAGGACAACCTCCCTAAGGGGTTTAAGGAACACACTAATGCTTTCCCTGAGGGAAGCAAACAATTGATATTTATTCCCAAGATTACATAGGAGCACACAATGTCTAGGCACCCGAGTTATGGAAAATCTAATAAAGGGGGAAAAAAGCGGAACGTTCTGAAACGTTTCGAGCGAATTGATGTCCTCAAGAAGCTTGGAAGATGGAAGGAAGGGGAAAATAAAAAGGTCACTGGCCTTCCAAAGACACCTACTATGCAGTGAACGTTCACGCGATAAATAACCAAAGCGCTCTCCCTATTCATTTAGGTAGTGTAGAGCGTTTAGTCCAGTCGTTTTTGAAGTGGAAAAGGGTAGAGTGCAACGAAGTGATTATCCACTTCGTCGACAAAAAAGAAATTTCCCTCCTCCATGATAGGCACTTTCAAGATCCCACCCCAACAGATTGTATTTCCTTTCCCATAGACACTCCTGATGAAACAAAGAGTGGCTATACCATATTGGGGGAAATTTTCGTTTGCCCTGAAGTAGGAATAGAATATGCCCAAAAAAATGATGGGAACCCCTACCGCGAAATCTCTCTCTATCTCATCCATGGTCTTCTCCATCTCTTAGGATTTGATGACCAAGAAGAAAAGGCCCGCTTGATAATGCGTGCGCAAGAAAAATCTGCTATGTTATATCTAGAAAAGAATAAGGAACTCATCCATGCATAAAAAAATTGCTATTCTTATTTTACTAATGCCTATCCTCCTGTTTGCGGGATCTGAAAATGATTTTTTTCGAGCATGCTTAAATGGGGAGATCGAAAAGGTCATTGAACTCTATAGTAAAGAAGGGCTTCGATTAACCTTTGCAAAAGATAAGGATGGGAATACCCCCCTTCACCTCGCCTGTTGCTCAAAGAAGGGTGGAAATAAAAAAGAGCTTGTCGATTTTTTGATCTCGAATGGTGTCGATGTTAATGCCACCAATCAACATGGGTCCACTCCCCTTATCATTGCGATAACCAATGGGAATTATGAAGCTACAGAGCTCCTCTTAAACGCCAAAGGGATCAAAGTCAATCTGGCTCTAAATCAAAATTTTACCCCTCTTCATCTTGCAGTGATCAACCAATATACTCCCCTAATAAAACTCCTACTCAGCCACAAAGATCTGAACCCTAATTTTGGAACAGTAGATGGGGCAACACCCCTCCATTTTGCCGCAATGATGGGCCTCACAGAAGAGGCAAAACTCTTGATCGATGATCGCCGTACCAATCTCAATGCTCCCCAGCATGACCATATTTATTCTGGGGCAACACCCCTCCATTTTGCTGCAATGCAAGCACAAACAGAAATTATAGAATACCTCCTAAAGACTAATAAAGTTAGAATCGATCTCGTCCTAGATAAGGGAGATTATGAAGGATTTACCCCCCTCCATTTTGCTGTGATGAATCCAGATGCTACCAATGCATTTAACACAGTAAAGCTTTTGCTGATTGCGGGAGCCAATCCAAAGGCAAGGTGCAAAGCAAAAAAGAGACCAGCAGATCTCACATCGGTAAAAATCATTCAATCGCTCCTGAAAAACCCTAAGCTAGCCTACGAGGGAAATGAATGAGGAGAATCTCATGATTTTGAAAAACCTCATCCTCCCCTTCATTTTCATCATTGGAGCAAGCTCGATCACTGCGCTCACGAAGGGGCTACAAATTCTAGGGAGGATTCAAAGTAAAAAAGAGTTTAAGAAAAAACCCCACTATTTTTTTGCCTATACATTCATTAGAAAGCTCTTTCCAAATGATCCCTGGGATAACCTTTTTTATCTTTTAAGTTTTACTAAGCATCTCCTTCGTCTCCTCTATTCAACGACATTTTTCCTCTATTTGCTCTCTTATTTTTCCTCTTCTCTATCAGCAAGTTTTTCACACATTCTCCTTTGCATTGCCATTGTGGCAGCTATTGGCCTTCTTTTTGATTTCTTTTTCCGCTTTGTCGTTAACTTTAACTCTCGCCTTCTTCTCCGAATTATTACCCCCACAACAACTTTTTTCCTCTTCCTTTTCTCCCCAATTACTTTTCTCCTCTTAAAGGGACAAAAAGCCCTTCTCCATGGAAAGAAAGTGAAACCCCATGACTATTCTCGAGCACGAATCAAAGATAAGATTTTGGAAGTGGTCCACGAGTCAGAGCTCACCCATTACTTAGAACCCTTTGATCAGAGGATCATTAGCGCTGTTGCTTCAATCCGAGATCGAATAGCAAGGGAGATCATGGTTCCAAGGATCGATATCTTTACCCTATCGATCAATCAAACTGTTCACGAAGCAGCACAGAAGTTTGTTTCAGAAGGATATAGCCGAATCCCCGTTTACAAAGAAAATATCGATACAATTGTCGGAGTTCTCCTCTATAAAGATGTGATGGAGTACTACCTAAATAGTATCGACAAAAAAGATAGCTCTCTTCTGGAAACCCCTTTAGAAAAATTGATAAAACCTGTCCTTTATACCCCTGAGACAAAAAAAATCTCCGTCCTTTTGCAAGAGTTTCGAAGCAAGCAAATTCACCTAGCCATCGTTGTCGATGAATATGGAGGGACAGAAGGAATTGTCACCATTGAAGACATTTTAGAAGAGCTTGTTGGAGAAATTGCAGATGAATTTGATAGCATAGAAGAAGAGCAACTCTATGCTCCCCATCCTAATGGGGGATGGACGATTGATGGAAAGATGACCATCCTTGATATCGAAAAAGCAACAGGAATTGTCATACCAATCAGCCCAGAGTACGACACCATCGGAGGCTATATCTTCCACCGCGCTGGAACCATTCCCACTAAAGGATGGAAGATTCATAATGATAATTTTGACCTCGAAGTGATCGACTCCAGTGAGCGAGTCATCGATAAAGTTCTCATTATCCCCTGTTAGTCCATCTTGTAATTATTTTTCTATACATCGTTATGCTCAGATTTTTGGTGCAATTAGTCCTCCAATAATTGAGAACATTGTGCATAAGACAAGGTGAAATTTTTGGAGGGCAAAGAGCGTTGAAAAGATAGGTAAAAATGTGTAGAAAAATAGTTTAAGAAAGGTGATCTTGAAAAACAATTAAATTTGTGTTACGGTTAGGGCCCGTAAAGAAATAACCTTGTGGAACCTATGCGCCGTTCAATCAGTTACTCCGAACCTAAAGTTGCCCTTGCAGGCGAAACTAAAACTTGGAAATTCGTTTATACACCTGCTGGAGACCTTCCAAAAGGAGCCCGTTTAAAATTTGATCTTGCTTCCAAAGGGAGAGCTTTTGATTGGGAACTTCCCCAGACCAACCTAAAAAGCAAAAAAAACCTCATCTGGATGGAAATTCCCAGCAAAAAAGCAATCGGAGCCACAGAAGTCTCTACCCCAGATACCACTCTTCCTCAATTTGAATTTACCCTTCCCGGTGAAGTTAAAGCCGGAGAAGAGATTACCATACACCTTGGAACACCTGATAGTACAGGTGCCCAAAAGAAAGGGAGCCGCGCTCAATCACACACCCTCCGCCGCCGCCCCTTTAACCTCTATATCGACCCAAAAGGAAAGGGAGAATATAAAGAAAATGAAACCTTCCATATCGATGTTAAGGGAAATGAGCTCCACTCGATCCGAATTATTGTCCCCTCTATTGTTAATAAAAACCAACGGTTCGACGTGATTGTTCGCTTCGAAGATCAGTATGGAAATCTTACGGGCAACGCTCCTGAAGGAACGCTTATCGAGTTTTCCTATGAGCGTCTTCGAGAAAATATCAACTGGAAACTTTTCGTCCCTGAAACAGGATTTATCAACCTTCCAAACCTCTATTTCAATGAACCCGGAATCTACAAAATCCAACTCAAAAACCTTACGATGAATAAAGTATTCACTTCCTCTCCTATCAAATGCTTTTCGGAAACTGATCGGCAACTTTACTGGGGAAATTTTCATGGAGAATCTATCCTTTACGATGCGGGAAAAAGTATTGAATCGTGCCTCCGCTATATTCGGGATGAAGATGCTCTCCAATTCTATGGGACTTCCTCTTTTGAAAGTGAAGGAGAAACTCCAGCCGATGTATGGAAAGGAATCGGCGCCCATGTTGCCGAATTTAATGAGGATGATCGCTTTACAACCTTTTTAGGGATGCAGTGGGCTGGAACACCTGGAGATGAAGGGCTCCGACAGATCATCTACACAAAAGACTCCAAACCAATTCTCCGTAAAAAAGAGAGTAAAGCGAACCATCTCAAAAAGATCTATAATAGCCATACCCCTAAAGATTTCATCTCGATCCCCATCTTTACTATGGGCTCTGCGACTCTTTACAACTTTGAAAATTTCACTCCTGAATATGAAAAAGTCGTCGAGATTTATAATGCATGGGGCTCCTCTGAATGTACAAAAGCGGAAGGAAATCTCCGTCCCATCTCCTCTAAATCAAAAAAAGGGATGAAGGAAAAAGGGGATGGATCGATCCGAAAAGCTCTCAACAAAAATCTCCGGTTCGGCTTTGTTGCAGGAGGACTTGACGATAGAGGAGTCTTCCAAGATCTCTTTGACACCGATCAAGTCCAATACTCCCCAGGGTTAACCGCCATTCTTTCAACCAATCAATCCCGCGATAGTATGATTCAAGCGCTTGGTAAAAAATCGTGCTATGCAACGACAGGGCCTCGCATCATTGCAGGACTTGCAATTGCTGGCGCGCCAATGGGTTCTGAGCTTAATACCAAATCAAAACCAGGCCTTGCCTATAATCGGCACATCACTGGCTACGCTGTTGGAACCGCCCCTATCAAAGAAGTTCTCATCATCCGGAATGGAAAACCCTTCCATACCTTTAATCCCAAAGATGACACCTATGAATTTGCATTTGACGATGATGAACCGCTAGAAAAGGTCGCTCTAAAATCAAAAGGAGAACGTCCTCCCTTTGTCTATTACTATATGCGCCTCCTCCAAGAAGATGGGCATATTGCTTGGACCTCTCCCATTTGGGTTGATTTTGGCGCTCCCCCTGTCCCCGAAAAGAAAAAGAAATGATACTAATCTTCCTCCTTGCCCTTGCTCTGATTCTCCTTTCAGCCCTCTTCCTTGGCGTCGGGCGACTCCTAAAGTCGAAAAATCCTTTGGGGTGTAAACGGTGTGGAAGTCCTGAAAAGAAAAAGTGTTCCCTATGCAAAAAGGATCATGAGGATGATAATGCTTCTAATTGAGCTCTAAGCAGATGCATATTAACGCCGCAATAGGCAACGAACCCATCAATAGTATCATTCCCTCTACCTAGCTTAACCATTAAGCCCTGTCTCACACCCTCTTCAATTGTTAAGATTGATTGCTTTAAATCTTCCCTGCAGAGCCAAAATGCATACTTTGTTGGATTATCTATCTTCCTTGTCTCCCCTTCAGGAAGGGTCATCACATGGCGATTAACAAAATCCTCAATAGAGAGCTCTGAAGATGAACTCCCACCAAGAAATTCAGCAATGATCTTTATTCTATTGGCCTCTCCTTGCGTCTTGAGTCCTACAATTAAAGCCTCCCTATTCATTCTACTTGAAAAGGGGATTGTTTCGGCATTAAACCACTGCGTATGGATTGTTGAAATCGTCGTTTCAATGGCCCTGTCTGCCTCGCTAATATTACTAGAGAGATGGCAAACGATAAGGTTACTTTGAAAAGCTTCAAAGATCCATTTTGCAATGCCATACACATCAGAGGCTAGCGCGCCCCAACTCCTCTCCTCACTTTTAGCTCGAGATGAGTCGTCTGATATTGGAGTCCAATATGCCTCCCATGGAAAAAATCTATCCCACTGAAAAAATCTATATATTTCCATTCATCTAACCCTTGATTTTGAGGGAGATTATAATGAAAAAAAGAATAGATGGCCATAAGAAACTACCTCATGCTCCCCGTAGGAGACATGGGATTAAAATTTTTTTTATAGTGTTTTTGCTGCTGAACTTTGTAAAGAAAGTATTTTATTTATTACCCATAAATGAGTGAGATTTTTTGAGTCAAAGCGCAGGGCAGCTCCTAAGAGCTGTTCAAGCTTTTGAACCAAAAAAGATTGCTTATTTATGTAGATGATAAAGGCAAAAATAGGTCGCATTCACGGGTATTAAGGAAATATTAAGCAACCAAAAGGAGAATTTCTTCGAGTTTTTCTTTTTCTAGTTTGCATATTGCATGGGGAAGATCGTTATCACTATCACTGTTTGGAAGGGATTTTTTGATGAAGTCTAGGAGGATGTCTTGGCTTTTTTTAGGAAGAAGATCGAAAAGTTCTTGAATAAAAGGGGCCCGCTCCTTGTAATCGTAGGTCCAAACTTTTGCAACATCGATGAGAATTTTAATGGTTTGTTTGGGAGAAAGGTTTCCAAAAGTGGCCCGCACCTCACCGATCTTTTCTGAGAGCTCGGGGAGGGAAAACTTTTCTTTTTTTCGAAATAGTGTAAACATCCTTATAAGATAACATAATAATGAATGGGGTGGCGAGGATAAATTGATGAAACGGACTCTTCTTTTATTTTTAATCTCTTTTTCGGCTCTTTTCTCTGAGGAAGAGGGACCAAAAATCTCCAAGTATCAGGTCCTCTATTTGATTCATGCAAAAGAGGTAGAGCGAGGGATTCATCTTTATGAAGAGTATGTCAAAGAGGTGGGAAGACATGATTTTTTCATACTAGAGGAAATGGGGAATCTCCTACTCAGCTTAGGGGCACATAGCGACGATGAGGAGAGCCTTCTTTTAAGTATGTATGGTTTGGGTATGGCTGGGTCTCTTGAGGGGATGGATCTCTATGAGATGGGGATGGAGAGTCGGAGCCCCATGACTCAGATGGCAACGATTCAATTCTTAGCTCGTCTTCAGGATGATCGGGTTGAGGAGCTCCTTTTTAAGGCTTTCTCTTCTCCCTATCTTCCCATCCGGATGGAAGCGGCTCATGCACTCGCAATACACCGCTCGGAAAAGGTGACGGGGATGATCGATTCTCTAATGCAGAGGCTTCCCCCTTTCGTCCATGTCTATTTTCCTGAACTTTTTGCGATGATTGGAACTCCCGATGCAATGGGAGTCTTAAAACGGATGGTGCAACATCCCCATTTAGCAGTCCGTCTAGCCTCTATTCTTGCTGCTGCAAAGTATGGGAGGGATGATTTTTTATCAGATATTCGAGCAGGGGCAACCCACTCTGATCAGGCAGAGCAAGAAACGTGTGCTGCTGCTCTCGGCTATTTAAAGGATTCTCATTCGATTCCTGTTCTGAAAAGCCTCACACAGTCGGGTCATTTGAATGTGAAACTTGCCGCCTGTCATTCCCTTTCAAAACTGGGAGATCTGACTTTTAGGGAACCAATTATTGAAAGTGCTTTTCAAAAAAACCCTCTTGCAATTCCAATGCTTGTGGAGGTGCCGAATACAGAGCCTCTTTTGACCTCTCTTTTAAATGATTTTAACTTTAATATTCGGGCAAATGCGGCGCTTGTCTTATTAAAAAAGCGCAATCCTAAATGTGTCCCTACTTTGCTTGAGATGCTCATTAAAGATGAGCGAGATTTAGGGTTTCAGCCTGTCTATTCCCTCGGCCATGCTATGATGGCATGGAAGGTGATCTCCTCTGCAACACAACATGCGAAGAAAACGGAGCAAGATATCCGAGCGATTACCTTAGCTCTTAGAGAACAAATCCTTTTGGATGCCTTGGAACTTCCTGAGGAAGATTTTTTAACGATTGCAAGGGAAATTTTTTCGAAGAAGGAAAATGAGCTCATTCCTATTTTGGTCCATTTATTGGAGAATCTAAACACTCCAGCTGCGATTGCCCTTTTGCAAGAAGAGTCCAAGCGTGCTGGAGCCCCCTTTATCCGAACCTATTGTCATCTCGCTCTTCATCGTCTCAAGGTAAAAGGGCCTCATACAGAGGCTCTTTACCAATGGATGGAAAAAGAGCAGGACCATGAGCTTTTTCAGTTTCGAGAAATGCTTTCTTGGACCGAGCGAAAAGAGGAAAATACCCATTACCTTTTAACTCCTAAAGAGACTTCTCGACTCCTTATCGAAGGATACGAAACCCTTGCAGAGAGTCATGAGATGCGCGGGATTGATCTTCTGATTAAAGCTATTGGTGCTGGACATAAAAAAAATCGCTATGTTCTCGCTGGACTCTTGCTCAAGGCAATCCAATAGTCTATACTCTTGGCAGTGAAATAATTGATTGTCAGCGATGCGCCCACTTCTTTTGGTTTTTTTCTTATCTTTCTTCTCAATTCTGGGTGCTACCCCTCAGGAATTCACTGTTAATTTAAAAAATCCTGAATATCAAGGAGGGGTGATTTCTACCCACCAGGGCGGGATCATCTCCTCTCCAGAACTCCGGGTCCAAGCCCGCCATATTGTCTATATTAATAAGGTGGAAAAAGGAGAGAAGGTCCATCGAGTGATCGCTGAAGGGGACCTCATGCTCGATAGCGGGGGACACACCTACGTAGGGCGTCGCTTGGAGTATGATTTTATTACCAAGACAGGGATTGTCTACGATGGAGTAACGGCAATTGATCTTTGGTTTTTAGGAGGTGAAAAAATCCGTTTAAATGCTGATCGAAGCTTTTATCTCTATAATGCCTTTGTCACAACAAGTGAGAACAAAAAAGCTGATTGGAAAATCCATACTAAAGAGCTGGAGGTGACGAAGAAAAATCTCCTCTCGGCAAAGAATGTCACCTTCCGATTTTTTGAGACGCCAATCCTTTGGCTTCCTTCGCTCAAAAGTAATTTAAAATCTGTGACTGAATCCCCCGTTCGATATCGGATCGATTGGGATACGGGGCTGAAGCCTAAGGTGAGCATGCGTTATCGAGTCTACTCGTGGGAAAATCTTGACCTTTATTTCCGTCTCAATGTTCGTCCTTCTAAAGGAGTAGGTGGAGCTCTCGAATCTGACTATAAATCCATTGATAAACGGACAAAATTTCGAACGCGGAGTTATTTAGACCACGATGCTTTTTACCGAGATTCTGACCCTAATAAAGCGCGGACTCATTACCGTCTTCAAGGGAAATATGAAGCAAAAAGTGAAAATGAAAAGGCACAGTTTTTAGCGATCTACGATTGGCTCAGCGATAAAAATATGCAGACCGATTTCGGAAGTGAAGATTTTGAACTTAATACCGCTAAACAAACAAAGATGGTCATCCGCAATTATCAAGATTGGATGATCTTTGGCATTGATGGAAAGTTTCGAATCAATGGGTTCCAAGGGATGAAACAAGAGCTTCCTGAATCCTTTTGGACCCCCAAACCTTTTGTTTTGGGATCGAGTGGAATCATCTCAGAAAATCGAGCACAAATCGCTTATCTCGATTATGTTTCCGCAAAAGATATTGAGCCCGCTGTTCCTGATTTTAATGCAGCGCGCCTCTCTACCCATAATTCTCTCTATCGCCCTTTTCATGCATACGGTTTTTCGATGACACCAATTATAGGAATCGATGGGGTCTTTTATGGAGATAGTCAGAGGAATCGCCCGGCAGCCTTAGGAGTTTTAACGTATCAACTCCTCACCGACCTCACCCTCAAGAGGAATTATCAGACGTTTCGCCATGTCTTAAAACCTTATATCCATTATCAAGGGATGACCCATCCCACCATCTCCCCCAATACCCCTTATATTTTTAGCATCCAAGATGGGTTTAACCGCCTTAACCTGATTAAATCGGGGGTACGCAATCTCTTTTACTTTAAAGAGACTCCCCTCTTTGAACCCAATTTCATCGCCGATCTCTATACCTACAGTTTCTTTGGAGATAATACTTTTAAGAAAACAGTTCCTAAGGTTCAGGGAAATTTTATCTGGAATTTCCCTTCCTGGCGCCTGAGTAGTCGCTTGGGATGGAATATCGAAAAAGAGGTTCTCGATTATGCCAATATTGCCCTTGCATGGACAATCAATGAAAACTTTGCCTTCAAATCAGAGTTTCGTCACCGGAGCCGTTTCGATTGGAGAAAAGGAGATCCCGAGAATTTTATCATGGAGGTGACCCGTGATATCTCAGAACTTCTCCACTCCCCTCTTTCCGACGGACGAAATACCCTTTTGACACGGTTGCAAATAAAGATTGCCCCTCAATGGATCGTCCGATTAGAATCCCACATTGGTTGGGGACGGGGAGGAGAGCCGAATTACAATGAAGCAAAGATCGAACTCCTTACGACGATCAGTACGAGTTGGCGTCTCCGGATGGTCTTCATCCATTCTCCTGCCCCCAAGAAGAAAAATGACCGGTTTTCCTTTGGTCTCTCCCTAGTCAAAAAGTGAGCAGTATTTTTTCTCAAGATAACGAATCATATTAACTCTAAAGCTTATGTTGTTCCTATCCATAAGAGCTAAGAGATAGATCCCATTTTCTAAATGAATAAAAACGGTAGGAATTTTAATATCTAGCCCCTTTTTAAGGAGAGGTGTTAAAAGATAAGGAACTAAAATTTTCAGGGCGATGATTCCAATCCTGCACAGCACACCAAACGTTTTAAAATGCTCTTTTCCCTGTTGCTCAATGAATCGATGGGTAAGATTCACTGTAGTACCATAAACAAAGGCATCCAAAACCAGCGGCGTTGGACTTTTTAGAAGAGCGGTATCTATTCCATTTATGCGGCAGGTTTGGGCGAGTATTCCCGAATAGATCCCTCCCCATGTTGAATGGAGAATAACGGCCATGAGTCATTACCATAACTTTTGAAAGGAAAAAAATTGGATAGAATATTTTCCCAAAAAAATCATTGAAACTGTGATCCCCTCGCAGGTTTTAACTGGAATGGAAAAACCTAATTTTTTATTCAATACTATACGACAAATAAGACCTGATAGAAGTGCTAAAATAAGGCTACTAATCGCTAAAGCTCTGAATTTCCAAATAGTCGGTTTAGCAATGGATTCTTGAAGTTGGCAAGAGCAGCGGGAAATAATCGTTGCTGATGCCATCCAAAGAGCTCCAAAGACAAATCCTTCACCATTGATAGCAGTGGAATCAATTTTATGATTCCACTGCCTCCCTAAAAATCCTCCCACAATGAGCGATGGAAGAAGGGTTGTACCAGCCATAGCTCTTCAGGGGTATTATGCCCTAGCCCTAGTAATTGCTAAGAAACAGCCAGCCTCAGCAATGAACGCAAGGTAGGTAAATTGCTGAGGTACTCCTTTTGCACCGAAGTGCTTTTTAGCTAAATGAGCGGTGTAGTTAACAGTCATATAAAGCCCAAGAAGTGCACCAATAGTAATAGCAACTTTTGCCCATTTATCTTTGACCTGTTTCTCCACAGCAAAACTGAGCGCAGTGACCCCAGAAGTTAAGAGCCCTCGAATAGCTCCATACTTAGCAGCGTTCACAAATGTAGGCGCAGCCTTTCCCATCACTTTTTTGTCGAGACCAGTTTGATGCATTGCCAATGCACTAAACGCTGTAAAAAGGGATGTTCCAATTAGAGCCTTAGCTCCTTGTCCAAGTATTTCCATATTAGTCATAGTGTTCTCCTTTGGTTTTATGAAAAAAGAGAGTCTAGCAAATAAAGGTTTTTTTAGGAATGGTATTTTTTCTTGAGTTCACGAAGAGAGGGTTCGATCTTTTTGCGCCGCTTGGGATCTATCCGATCGATAAAAAGAACACCATTGATATGATCATTTTCATGCATGATATTGCGAGCTCGCCACCCTGTTGCAACTTCATTGAAAAGTTTGCCATCAAGATTCATTGCTTCAACATGAATTTCAATGGGGCGAGTCACCTCTTCATACACGCCAGGAATGGAGAGGCACCCTTCGCCGTGGGTATTCACCTCTCCAGAGGGGTTTGAAAGTTTAGGATTGATATAGATTTTAGGAGGACAAAGGATGGGCCATCCTTCCGAGTCAGCCCCATTGTCATAGCGGGAGACAAACATCCGGACGTAGTAACCGATTTGCGGACCTGCGAGGCCTGCTCCATCTTTTTCAAGGACGGTTTCTATGAGATCTTGGGCCATTTGTTTGATCTCATCGGTAATCTCAGTGACCTCCACACATTTTTTCCGAAGTCCTGGATGCCCATAGTAAAGGAGGTCCTTAATCATTTAGCCTCCAGAGACCTCTTCGATATTGACATTCAGAGAAGTCTTAATACGCCCAATAGCTGAAGTCCAAAGAGAGAGAATTAAGCAAGTGATGAGGAAAATCCCTGCTAAATAAGCGGTAAATTTTTTCAAAACTGAGGCTGTTGAGGTTCCAAACAGAGAATCTCCACTATCCCCTCCAAAAGAAGCACCGAGTCCTAAGCTTTTGCTCTCCTGAATCAAGATGACAAAACAGAGAAGGGCACTTAGTGCAATGAATAAAAATAAAACGACGTAAAAAAATGCAGTCATGATGTCTGAGCCTATCTTACATTAAAGGGTTTATTTGATTGCTTCAATTTTTGAGCAGATTTTTTCTTTCCATTTTGATCACATTGTTCATCAAACAAGGGGTCAAAATGGAAAGGAAAAATATGCCTAAAAGTGTGGAATAAAAAAACATTCTTCATGGAGGGTAGGTTCATTACTCCTCAGCATATTTAATAATTTTAGCAAATGATTCCACTTCAAGGGAAGCGCCCCCTACTAAGGCTCCATCGATATCGGGCTCAGCCATGAGAGCTTTAGTATTTTCAGGCTTCACCGATCCTCCGTAAAGAAGAGGGATCCTCTCAGCTACTTCACCACCCCAATTGTCCTTAACAAAGGTGCGAATTAAGTGGTGGGTTTCCTGCGCGATATCAGGGGTTGCGGTCTTTCCTGTCCCAATGGCCCAAACAGGCTCATAAGCAATCACTAGTTTTTCAAGCTCTTTTGTCGAAAAATCTTTTAGAGCTTCTCCAAGCTGACGGGTTAAAACCTTTTCAGTCATCTCTTTATCTCGCTCCTCTTGGCTCTCTCCAATACAAAGAATGGGGAGGAGCTCTTCTTGAAGAGCCCACTTCACCTTTCTGTGGATCATACTATCACCTTCATGAAAGTGCGCGCGCCTTTCAGAGTGCCCCAAAATAACAAAGGAAACCCCTCCCTCTTTAAGCATTGCTGAAGAAATCTCTCCAGTATAGGCTCCTTTGGGGAATTCACTCATATTCTGTGCGCCGATATTTAAATAACTTTTTTTGGCTCCATTAACAGCAGTCTCAATAGAGGTGAAAGGAGGAGCAATTCCAACAAAAGTCGTTGCTTCACCGAGCAAGGGGAGGAAATCCTGCACAAAAGTTGCCGTCTCTCTGACTCCCATGTGCATTTTCCAGTTGCCTATAATAAATCGTTGCCGCATTTCTCATCCGTTCATATTTTGATACAGGATAACATAATTATTAGAAATTTTCAAAGCTTGAATTTTCTCCATGAATACTTTAAGATTTATTCTATGAAAATCTTGACTGTTTCCGAACTCACTCACGCAATAAAAAGAGAACTAGAGCCCCGTTTTAGTCACCTTCAGGTAGAGGGAGAGGTGACCAATCTCCGCGCTCAAGCATCGGGCCACTTATATTTTACTTTGAAAGATCAAGGATCTCAAATATCTGCTGTCCTTTTTAAAGGAAATGCTCGCAGTGTCGCCCGCCTCCCAAAAGCTGGTGATCAGGTGATCATTAAAGGAGAACTTAGCCTATATGCCCCACGTGGAAGTTATCAAATCATCGTGCGAGAGCTTGAACATGCAGGGGTAGGAGCCCTCCTGATTAAACTCCATCAACTCAAAGAAGAGTTAAAAACGAGAGGGTGGCTCTCCCCTGAGCACAAAAAAAACCTTCCAAAATACCCGAAGAAAATTGGCGTCGTTACAAGTCCAACGGGATCGGTGATTCAAGATATTATCCATGTACTGAAAAGACGGTTCCCCCACTTTCACCTTATTTTAAATCCGGTTCGGGTTCAGGGAAAGGAGGCTGCCGCTGAAATTGCAAGGGCAATTCAAGAATTTAATAGAGAAAGTCTCGTCGATGTGATGATTGTGGGTCGTGGAGGTGGAAGTTTAGAAGACCTTTGGCCTTTTAATGAAGAGTGTGTTGCTGAAGCGATTTTTCACTCCAAGATTCCAGTGATTTCGGCTGTTGGCCACGAAACCGATGTGACCCTTGCCGATTGTGTGGCCGATGTCCGCGCCCCGACCCCATCTGCTGCTGCTGAAATTTCCGTGAAAGAGGTCTCCTCCCAAGTCGATTTCTTATCGCAGGTGGGAAAACAGATCGATCAGTTTTTAAAACATCAGGTGAAGCATTTAAAATCTCTTATTGTAGGAGCAAAGCGCCATCCCCTTCTAGCTTCTCCTTACGCTATTTTGTCAGAACATTACCAGAGGGTCGATGATTTTTCTTCCCACCTAGATGTTGCAATCAAACACCGGATGGCTCAAATGAGCCACCTCCAGGAAAAGCTTGCTGATTTAAGCGTGGGAATTGAAACAGCTGAGAAGGGCCTCTTCAAACGGAAAAAAGAAAGGCTCACTCAACTGATAGACATGCTCGATGCTGTTAACCCAAAAACCATCTTAAAAAAAGGTTACTGCATCCCCTTTAAGGAAAACACTTTCTCTGTTATGATGTCATCTAACGAAGCTACAGCTGGGATGGGAATAACCCTCCACTTTCACGATGGGAAGGTCAAAACACAAGCTATGGAGGTTGAACCAAATAATGAACGATGAAAAGCCAAGCTTCTCCTTTGAAGCATCTTATGCAAAACTTGAGAAAATCCTCGCTGAACTAAATATCGGGGAAACACCTCTTGAAAAATCTCTAGAACTTTATGAAGAAGCAAATAAGCTCATCTCCCTTTGCTCTTCAAAACTAAATCAAGCCGAACAAAAAATCGAAATGCTCATTAAAAATAGAGAAGGAAATTTGCAATCAACTCCCTACACCCCCGAATCCGAGAAGGTCCTTGATCAAACACATGACAGCTTTTCTTGATACAATTACCCATCCTCAAGAGCTAAAAAACCTTTCCAATGAGGAACTTAAGGCTCTAGCTCATGAAATCCGCATCCGGATTATGGACGTTCTTTCAGAAACTGGTGGACACCTCTCCTCAAATCTAGGGATTGTAGAGCTAACTCTCGCCCTCCACAAGATTTTTAATTCTCCAAAGGATAAGTTCATCTTCGATGTCGGACACCAATCCTATGTCCATAAGCTTTTGACAGGGAGAAATCCCCGTTTCCCAACTCTGAGACAAACAGATGGCCTTTCTGGATTTGTCCACCCTTCCGAATCCCCTCACGACCATTTTTATACAGGTCATGCTGGAAATGCCCTTTCCCTTGCCCTAGGTGTTGCAAAAAATCGGGATGTCCGAAGGCAAGATAACCTTGTAATTCCTATTCTTGGTGATGCTGCACTCACCTGTGGGCTCACTTTAGAGGCAATGAATAATATCCCCAGGAAGCTAAATAAATTTCTCGTGGTTTTAAATGATAATGCGATGTCAATTTCGAAAAATGTAGGGGCAATCACTAATATCTTAAGTCGCTTTTTCAATAGCCCCACAGCAAATAACATCTATGAAGAACTTACGGAAATCGTTTCAAAAATCCCTGGATATGGAGAAATGCTCGCCAAGCAAGGGAATAAGATGAAGGAATCGATGAAGAACTTGATTAGCACGGCTCCTTTTTTCGAACAGTTTGGACTTTCCTATGTGGGCCCTATCGATGGTCACGATATTAAAAAGCTCGTGGATACGTTTGAAGCTCTCAAAAACGTTGAATATCCTACCCTTGTCCATGTTCTGACTGTCAAAGGGCAAGGGATGAAAAATGCAATCAATAACCCGACACCTTATCATGGAGCAAAACCTTTTAATCGAGTAACAGGAGAATTCTATCCTCCTAAGGCTAGCTCTACTTCCTTTCCTAAGGTATTTGGAAAACACCTTTTAAAAATGGCTGAAAAAGATCCTAGCTTAGTAGCGATTACCCCTGCAATGCCAGTGGGATCTTGCCTAGCTTCCTTTATGAAAAGACATCCAGGTCGCTGTATTGATGTGGGAATTGCTGAAGGACACTGTTTAACCTATGCAGGAGGGATGGGGCATGGAGGAAAACTCAAAGTTATTGCCTCGGTCTATTCTTCTTTCTTGCAACGTGCTTTTGATAATATTTATCACGATATCTGCGTTCAAAACTCCCCTGTTGTGATTGCCATCGACCGCGCAGGCCTGGCAACAGGCGATGGAGTGACGGCGCAAGGACTTTACGACATTCCTTATCTAAATGCGATGCCTGGAATGGTGATCGCTCAACCTCGAAATGGCCACCTGTTAAAAGAGCTCTTAGAAAGTGTCTTTGATTGGCAAAAACCAACTGCGATTCGGTATCCCAACCTCTCAACAGAAGAGAGTGAAAAGCCTATCGAGAAAAAAGAGCTTGGAAAGGGTGAGGTCTTAGCGATGGGAAGCGAGGTTGTTATCCTCTCGCTTGGCCACATGGATCAAATTGCCCTAAAAACGAGAACTCTTCTTCAAGAAAAAGGGATTGAAGCGACTGTCATCGACCCTATTTTTCTTAAACCTCTCGATGAAGATCTCTTAAGAAAACACTTTAAAGAAGCTCAGATGGTTGTGACAATTGAAGAACATGCACTCCTTGGTGGAATGGGCTTTATCATAAATAACTTTATCGCATCTGAGGGATTCAACCATCTCCAAGTGAAAAATTTTGGGATTCCCGACTGTTTAATCGAACATGGGAGCTACAAAGTCCTTCTTGAAAGATATGGAATCACTCCAGAAAATATTGCCAAAAACATAAGCGAATCCATTGAAACCCCAGTAGCTCTATCATGATTCTCGCTCTTTTTCCAAAAGTCCAAAAAGATGACTCGAAGAAGCTCGCCCTTCAGGTCATCGAATTTCTCACAAAAAATAACGCCACTGTTGTTGTAGAAGACGATAAGGCTGAGGCTCTAGGTGCACCTCCCCTTTCTTCCATAGATTCAAAATCAATTGATATTCTCATTACTATGGGAGGAGATGGTTCGATCTTGCGAGTTGCCCATCAATATTCTGACTTAAGTGCCGCAATACTTGGGATTAATTTGGGGCATCTTGGCTTTATGGCTGACGTTCAAATGTCTGAAATTATTCCAGGTCTTCAAGATCTAGTCGATGGTGCTTATACTATTCAAGAGCGGCTCATCATCGAGGGTGAGTCAAATAGTGGACAACAATTTTTTGCGATCAATGATTGCGTTCTCCATAGGGCTCGAAACCCAAGCCTTGTTGGAATTGCAATCTACGTCGATGATCTTCTTCTCAATAACTTTGAAGCCGACGGGGTGATTCTTGCGACTTCTACTGGGTCAACAGCCTATTCCCTTGCAGCAGGAGGTCCTATTCTTAGTCCCGAAATCGATGCTTTTGTTTTAACGCCTATTTGCCCTCATACTATTTCCTATCGCCCAATTGTCATTAATCCAAAGCGGGAAATCCGTATTGAATATGTGAGCCAAAAACAACCGATAGAGTTTGTTTCTGATGGATTGCAACATTTTGAAATGTCCCCCGGCGATCACGTCATTCTTAAAAAAAGTTCCAAAACTTTCAAACTAGTCAACCTGAAAAGAATTGATTATTTTTCAACCCTCCGACATAAGCTTGGTTGGTCTGGAAAATTATATCGATCTTGAGCGCTGACTTTGGCAAATTTCCAACTTTTGAAACCTGATCGGTATAAGATAATTTAGATTTAATTAATTTTTATTGCATAAAGCCCCTTAATCTTATATATGGATAAAAAAGACCTTGTTTTAACCTTATATGGAGTCTTAAACAATGAAAAAAGAATTAGCAAAGCTAGCCCTTGGTGCTACTTTTGTCCTATTTTCAGCCTCATCTTTTGCCTATGTAGACATCGATGAGCGTCTAGATAAATTAGAAAAAAGCATGAAGGAAATCTCTGCTCGAAACCCGCAAGAGACCCTAGGAGCAGCATTCGTTACATCCCGACCAAACACGGTTGGAAACAATTGGTTTGCCACATTTGATGTCATCTATTGGCATTCAAAAATGGGGGGGACAGAATATGCTTTTACAAGTGGCTCTTCAGACATTATTACTACAAATGCGAATGGAAATATTAGCATAAAGGTGCTCAACCCCTCTGATGGGTCTGTGAAAGAAAATGGCTTGGGATGGGACCTTGGATTAAAAGTCGGTCTTGGATATAAAACGCCCCATGATAGTTGGGATGTCTTTGGACGCTATACCTGGCTTAGATCAAATAAAATCGCAAGAAGTACCAAAAACCCTCCCAGCTTTCTTATCGCATTAAAAAGCTTAGCATCTCTCATTGTAGAGCGGGCAAAATCGAGCATAGATATTGATTACAAAAATGTAGAGCTTGAGCTTGCTAGAGCTTATTTTATTAGTAGCAACCTCTCCCTCCGTCCCCATTTAGATGTAAAAACCGTTTGGCTAAACCTTAAGCAAGATGCTACTTACAACTTTTCAACTCTTATCCAAACTGAGGTCACAGGGCTAGACTTCAAAGTGAAAGAGAGCTCCAAACTTTGGGGTATTGGACCCAGGGTAGGAATCGATGGAAAGTTATTTATCGGTTATGGATTCAGCATCCATGGAGATATTGCTGGATCGATCCTTTATGGTTACTTTAAAACGCGTCATAAAGATACTTGGCCTCTTGTTCAATCTGGCGGAGGGACAGTCCTTAGCATCAAAGATAAAATGCACCGTTTTGTCCCCTTTGTTCAGACATTCATGGGGCTTGGATGGGAAACCTTTATTAATAACGACAAACAACATCTCTCTTTTAAAGCGGGATATGAAGCGCAATATTATTGGAGGGTTAACCAAATGGCTAAACTGGATCAGAGTTTAACCTTTTCTATCCCAAATCCCTCTGCAACCACCCCTGGTCGTGCTCAGGTTAGCTCGATCTCTGAAGACTTGATGTTCTACGGAATTACCACAGAAGCTCGCCTTGATTTCTAGACGAGCATCACGGACTCCTCATAAGCCCAGGTTGAAAGGTCTGGGCTTTTTTTGTGGCTGTTGAGAAAGTTCCTTTTTGGCTTTTCTTATCCCTTTCATTATTAGATATTTGACATACTTTAATCATATTTAGTGACTAATTCAGTCACGGGTAAAAGGATTTTAGGAGCTGACCACTAGTCACTAGGCAGTGTTTGGAAATTGCTTTCGAAATTGAAAAGAGAGATTTTTTCCTAGAAGGCATGTTTTTGGAGACCGAAGCAAACTTGTAAAGGTTGTGAAGGTCGAAAACTGACCTTATTAGGGAAAAGATCCTTCATCAGTTTAGGAATGGATTTCCAAACACTGCCTAATAGCTTGTATCATCAAGAGTGACCTTGCCGCGAAAGATCCGATAAATCCAATAACCGTAAGCAAGAACTAGGGGAACACCAATAGCTGCCACAATGAGGACAACCTTCATTGTTGGAAGGGTTGCTGCACTATTAAAGAGCGTCAAGCTATTTATATGGGGATCAACAGATGACCGGACCATGTAAGGATAGGTCCCGAGCCCAAAAAGAGCTATCAAAAAGGTAATGCTTAAAGAGGAGAAGATAAAGGCCGTCCCATCCATTTTTCGATGGACAAAGTATGGAACACAAACAATCGCAAGAAGTGTGAGTAATCCTACAGTAAAGAGATAGGGAATCTCTCGCATCAGCCCAATCATGTGTGATTTATAGATGAGCGTCACAAGTGTTATAGCGAGGTAAGAAACAATAAAGATAGTGATTGTTGGATTGACCCAACGACGAACCCTCTCATGCATCTTCCCTTCCGTTTTCATGAGCATGTAGATCGCTCCATGCATCATGAAGACTGCAATCCCAGTGATTCCCACCAAAATGGTATAGGGAGTAAAAAAGTCTCCGAAGGTTCCTATAAATACTCCATGACTACCAAGGGGGATACCAGTGATGAGATTTCCCATCACCAGTCCAATCGTAAAGGCTATCACATAAGAACCAATACTGAACATATAATCCCAAAACGTTCGCCATTTTGGAGATTCTTGCTTAGAGCGGAATTCAATTGATACTGCTCGAATCATGAGACCTGCAATGAGAATCATGATAAGGTTGTATAAACCAGAACAAATGGTTGCATAAACAGGGGGAAAGCCAACAAAGATCCCACCAAAAATGATAACGAGCCACACCTCATTCCCATCCCAAACTGGACCTATAGCATTGAGCATGAGACGCCGCTCATTATCATCTCTTGTAAAAAGATGGAGACATCCTACCCCCAAATCAAATCCATCAAGAACTGTGTATAAGACAACGCTAACGCCGATAATTAAATACCAAATAATATGAAATACTTCTAACATCTTAGTTTGCTCCTAATTGGTAAGGGTCGGTATAAATCGCATCGTCTTTAGCCTTTTCATCAACAGGGCCAGCCTTAATTTTCCGATCGAGAAGAAAAATGAATAAGGCAAAGAGAAAGATATAGATCACACTAAACATAATCAAAGAGCCAATCACCTGCCCACGATCAATGGAGCGAGAGACCCCTTCTGATGTTCGCATCACATTGTAGACAACCCAAGGCTGTCTACCCATTTCAGCAGTAAACCACCCTGCTTCATTAGCAATGAAGGGAAAAGCCACCGTAAAAACAAGATATCTATAAATCCATTTCCCCTTATCTAGCTTTTTCCGCACCCATAAAATAAATCCAAGAATAGCTCCCACAAACATCCCGACCCACATGTAGATCATTAGGTGGTAAAATTGAAAAACCGAATTGACCATCGGCCAATTACTTTTAGAGAAATGATCAAGTCCCATGACAGCCGTTTCTGTATTTCTATAAACCAAAAAACTCAAAAGGCCAGGAACTTGAATTGCATGCACTGATTGATTTGCAGTATCAACCCAGCCAATTAAGTTCATCGCTGTCTCGGGTTTTGTATCAAAAACTCCTTCCATTGCTGCAAGTTTTGCCGGCTGATACTCTGCCACTCCACGAGCAGTGCTATCGGCAGATACCAGTTGAAGGATCGCCATGACCATTGCCACAATAAGCCCCAGCTTCATACTCAACCGAGCAAAATCGAGGTGCCGTTTCTTTAGGAAGTAATAGGCAGAAATACTAATAACCATAAAGGCTCCAGTAAGCCAACATCCAATCAAGACGTGAGTTAGCCGATCGAGGAAAGAAGGATTAAAAATCATCGCCCAAAAATCGGTGAGGACTGCACGTGCCTCAACACCAGTTCCGACAACTTCATACCCAGCAGGTGTTTGCATCCAGGAATTTGCTGCAACAATCCATGTCGCGCTAAAGTGTGCTCCAAAAGCAACACAAATTGTAGCAAAATAGTGAAGGGCAGGCTTTACCCGATTCCACCCAAAAAGCATTAAACCAATAAACCCAGCCTCTAAAAAAAAGGCAAAAATCCCTTCAGCAGCAAGAGCGCTTCCAAAAACATTTCCAACAAAACGAGAGTAGAAAGACCAGTTATTTCCGAAAGCAAAGAGTTGAACCAGTCCTGTTGCAACACCAAGAGCAAAACTCAAAGCAAAAACTTTTGTCCAAAAGATCGTTATCTTCCGATGACGGGGATTCTTCGTCTTTATGTAAATCCCTTCCATAATCACAATCATGAGGCTCAGCCCAATGCTTAAGGGGGGAAATAGGTAGTGAAAGCCTGCAGTTAACCCGAATTGAATCCGGGATAGAGTCGTTACATCCATAACACCTTCTAAATACAAAATTTATTGAGCCAATTGCAAAGCTCCTGTTGGTCGCTTTTTGGCTCTTTAAACCGATTCGGTCCTAAAAAATCGATTAATCGGAAGCTTTGCAACTGACTCTACCAATAACCTATTCCTTATAAATTTTATTTGTCAATACCTCTTCATGAAGCTTGCAAGCAACTCAAAGAAACCTTACAATGATGAGATTATGGCATTCTATTATTCGATCAGTCCCTTCATAGAAATTGTGATCATTGCAGTCATGATCAATTACATCCTATCGTTCTTTTGGAACACCCGCTCCATGGATCTGATTTTAGGGCTCCTTGCGTTCTTACTCATTTTTGCTGCTTCTTCAGTCTTTAACCTCCCTGTCCTCCATAAATTGATGCTCGGAATGTCAAGTGTTGCCGTTATTGCCATATTCATTATTTTTCAACCAGAGCTCCGCGTTGCTTTGTCAAAACTCAGTTTGAAGGGGAAGCGATATAAGGAAATCACCGAATTTGATAAATTCTTAGACCAATTAGCTTCTTCCGTATACCGTCTATCCGACAAAAGAATTGGAGCTTTGATTGCTCTTGAGAATGAAGATTCCCTTGATGAGTTTGCCTTAAAAGCAGTGATGTTAAACGCCAACTTTTCCTCTGAACTTTTGGAATCGGTTTTTGCAAAAAAAACTCCCCTCCACGATGGAGCAGTGATTATTCGCGATCTTACGATGGTCGCAGCCTCTGTTATTCTCCCGCTTGCAGAAGATAGTTTTCAAATCGCAAAATCTATGGGAACTCGACACCGCGCAGCGCTCGGAGTGAGCCAGCTTACCGATGCCCTCTTGATCGTCGTCTCTGAAGAATCAGGAAAGGTCTCTATTGCTAGAGATGGAATCATGACCAGGGGGATTAAACTCGACCGCTTTAAAGGAATTATCCGTAGTGTCTTTAACCCTCCCCTGAAAAAGGCCCTACAAAGCCGATTTAAGCTAAGGGAGTGGCTAAGACAGTGAGAACGCTCCTTAAAAATTTATTCATTAATAACTGGCCACGAAAGTGTCTTTCGATCATTTTAGCGATTATTATCTGGTTCGTTGTTAATAAATCCATCACAACGACCAAAACCATTAGCAATGTCCCTGTAAGGATTGAAAATATCCCTCCAGGAAAAACAGTCGAAGGGATCCAATCGAATGGCCTTCTTAATAGAAGGGTCAATCTCACTCTTTCGGGAAATAAAAGACTCCTAGATGATCTAAGTGCCAACGACTTGCAAGTTGCCTTTGATGCAAGTGGTCAAGAAGGTGAGTGGATTGCAACAATCATGCGAAAAAATCTCCGTGCTAATAATTCTGATATCAATATTTCTCAAGGAATTAGCCGTGTGTCCCAGCAAAATTTCATCATCAAACTCACAAAACTTGTTTCTGAGAAAATCTTGATTACTATTACACAACCGATTGGGGAAGCACCACCCGGATACCAATTTGTCGACATTTGGCCCTATCAATTTCACATCACAGTGAGCGGTCCTGAGGATCTCGTGAAAAACTTAAAAAGTCGTGGCTTAAGACTCACCTTCAATCTCAATGATATCACTAAAAATAAATTGGATGAATTAAGAGCAAATTCCACACAAGACCACTCTGATGTTGTCAGTTTCTTTGTCCCCAATGCCTGGAAACAAATCCCCCTTCCCCTTCTTTCACCAACACCTATTGAGATTAATGATCCCGATGCAAAATTCCTCCGAATCGACTTCCTCCGCTACGAAATGTTAAAACTAAACTCCCCTATCCCTATCGCTCTCTACTTTCCTCCAAATACAGCCAAAGCCATTAGCCCTTCTAAGATCAACCTAGTCCCTAATGGTCTCGTGGAAAATAGAGGTGGGATTAAAATGATTACCGATACTCTCTATGCAAAAGGGGTGAGTGACCTCTTTTTAGATGTGATCAAAGATATGCTCGAGATCGCTATTATTGTGAATCCTAATGATGATGGAAAGCTTGAATGGAGTACACAATTCATCAATGCTACGGCTTTGGAAGAGCGGTACCTCCACTACATCAAGTCTGATGCCACTGATGAAGAATTCCGCGATCTTCAACCCCATCTTCGGGATGATTATTTGAGAAATCGATTCCGAAACTATATGAATCGTTTTAGATTCTATAAATCTGAAAATGAAATTTTGGACCTAGCTCCCAAGCTGCAAGGAAATTCCATCATGATCATGGAAGCAGATCAAAATGAATCATAACGCCTGCCCTATTCCCTCCCTTAAAATAGATATCCTCTCTCGCCATTTTAAGGCCCGTGGAGGTTTAGAGAAATGGGTCTATCGCATTGCAGAAGGATTTACCCGAAAAGGAGCCCATGTCAATATTATCACCTCTGATAACATTACAAAAATTCCCTTTCACCCCCTGATCCATTTCCATACCCTCCCTTTAACCAAATGGACGAGTTTCCAAAAGATGAAGCAATTTGATCGCCTTACGAAAAAGTGGAATCATAAAAATAAAGGAGACATTATTTTTGGAATGGATCGAACCCGTCATCAAACCCATCTCCGAGCAGGAAATGGGGTCCATGCCGCCTATATGGAGAGGAGACGGACCTTTGAAAACTACCCTCGTTATAAAAGCTTTTTCAACCCAATCAATCAAACGATTTTAAAGATTGAAAAAGAGGCCTTTGAAAACCCAGAGCTCAAAGTCCTCTTCACAAACTCTTATATGGTAAAAGATGAGATCCTCTATTACTACAATGTTTCCCCGGAAAAGATCGAAGTCATCCATAACGGGGTTGAGTGGAAGGAAATGGATAAAGATTTCAATGCCTGGTTAGAAAAAAAGCAAAAGATCTGCGCTGATTTTGGACTTGATCCTGCTCGCTACCACTTTCTCTTTGTTGGGAGTGGCTATGAAAGAAAAGGGCTGACTTCTCTTCTCCACGCGTTAAAGACCCTTCCGAGTAAGGATTTTCATCTTTCTGTAGTAGGAAAAGATCGCAATATCGAAGCCTTTATGAAATTAAGTAGAAGTTTGGGGCTAGAAAACCATGTCAGCTTCTTTGGACCCTCTTCCGATGTCCGCCCCTATTTCCAAGTCGCTGATTCTCTTGTTATCCCCTCACACTATGACCCTTTTGCAAATGTTACTGTGGAGGCCTTAGCAATGGGTCTTTTCGTTGTCTCTTCAAAAACCAATGGGGGTCATGAAATCCTAAAAGAGGAAACGGGAACAATCATCGAAAACCTTAAAAGTGTAGACTCCCTTCGAGAGTCATTATCGATCGCAATGATGCACCCCAAAACATGGATCCGCTCTCAAATCATCCGAGATAGTGTGAAACATCTCGATTTTTCAAATCAACTTTCCACCTATATCGATATATCATTAGAAAGACGATGAACATTTCATACCTAGCCATCCGGACTCTCACCTATCCCTTTAGTTTCCTCCCCTTTAAGATGATTCATCTCATCGGAAGGGGACTTGGAACCCTTGGCTTTTATACGATGACAAAATACCGGAAACGAACCCTATCGAATCTCTCCCTTGCAGAAAACCTCAAAATTGATAACCTAAAAAAAACAGCAAAAGCCTCCTTCCAAAACTTAGCAGTTACCATCTTTGAATACCCTAAATTTGCCCGGATAAAAACGACAAAAAATGTGATCATCTGCGAAAATCCCGATCGAGCAAAAAAACTGATTGATAAAGGGACAGGTATCATCTTCTTTTGTGGACATCAAGCCAACTGGGAACTCCTCTTTCTAGAGGGAACAGAGCGGATGCCAGGAGTTGCTATTGGTCGCCCAATAAAAAATGAGGCTCTCTATAATTGGGTCGTCTCAATAAGGGAAAAGTTTGGGGGGAAAATTATTACCCCTAAACAAACGGTCAAAGAGGGTCTTCGCGCCCTTCGGACAGGAAAGTTTCTCGGCATCGTTGGGGATCAAGCGATGCCAGAAAGCTCTTATGCTTTTGATTTTTTTGGAAGAAGGGCCTGGACAACCCCTGCACCTGCTATCCTTTCCTATCGGACTGGGTGCCCCATTATGGTTGCTACCATCAAACGGAAACGGGGAAAGTACTACATCCACTATTCCGATCCTATTTGGCCTAATCCCGATAGCACGATGGAAGAGGAAATCCATCGGATGATGAAAGAGTCTCTTTCGATCCTTGAAGATGACATCCGAAAAAGACCGGGGCAATGGCTCTGGCAACATAACCGGTGGAAACAAGAAACCCCAGATAATGTCTATTACCGCTACAGATGGGACACTATCCTTATTATTCTTCCTAAGGATTTTGACTTAAGTGCCCTCCACACCTTTAGGGAAATCTACCCCAAAGCCTTTATGACGATCTTTGCTCCCCTTGGAATGCACATTTCCCTCCCCGATTTCGAAGTTCTCTATTACGAAAAAGAAGAAGAGCTCTTTATCACTGACTACCGCTTTAAACTCGTTTTCAACTTCTCAGGAAATAAAAAGCTCCGTCGTCACTTCCTTAAACAAAGTGCCTTTAAAGTTCTTGACCTTCATGATCTCAAAAATGGAGTGGCTAAAGAACATCTTCTCCCAGGCGACGATTTTACTACCCTCCTAAAAAAAGCACTTACCCGCCCCAACACCCTATGGAAAAAAGATGCCCCATGACCGTTTCTACATCGACGCCTCTCTAGAAGGCTCCCTATCCCTTGAAGGTGATGAGTTTTACCACCTTTCCCGAGTGATGCGCAAACGAGCGAGTGATGCAATAGAACTTGTCAATGGGCGCCACCAGCTCGCCCTCGCCACAATCGATGCCATCCATAAGTCCTCTGCAGAATTATCCATCCTCAAAACCGAAGAGAGAAAACCTCTACTCCCTCCCTTAACCCTTGTTCAAGCGCTGCTGAAACCTACAAGCCTGGAGCTCATCATCCAAAAAGGGACAGAACTTGGGGTCTCTACTTTTTATATCTATCCTGCAACGCGTAGCGAAAAAAAAGAACTTTCTGACAATCAAAAGAAGCGTCTGACTCACATCCTCATCGGAGCAATGAAACAGTGTGGCCGCCTTGATCTCCCCGAAGTGAAGTGGGGATTTCCTGAAAAGTTATCTGACAACGTCTATTTTGGAGATTTGAGTGATGAGGCTGAAAGTCTTTCCAAGATAGGAAAAGCCCCCGCTACTCTCATTATTGGCCCAGAGAAGGGTTTTACTGAAGATGAGATTCAAAAGTATAAAGCAAAAGGCCAGGGCGCAAGTCTTGGTCCCTATACTCTTCGTGCTGAAACTGCCGCTCTTGCAGGCATTGCTATCCTTGCGAGCAAATAATCCACTATTTTCTTCAAGCGCTTTACCATACTTCCAAATAGGGTCAAAGTGCGCGCTGAATAGATTCGTCAAACTCTCAAGATTTGTATGAGAAAATCGGTTGATATCAATAACCTGCACCTCTCTATAGGTATGCCTTCTCACATCAAAACTTGACCCTTCTATAAGTCGATAGGTTAATGCTTCACACGTTGTGAACCCCGCCCTAAAGGACGGGGAATCGTTTTGGGGAGGGGCTTCGTACCCCTCCCAAAATGGCGTTAAACTACCCGGCCCTAAAGGGCCAGGTT
>JANQJL010000022.1 GCA_028281675.1 Simkaniaceae bacterium | reverse complement strand
GAGCCAAGGTGAGGCCACCTTGGCGAAGGTGAGAAGCGAAGTAGATTCGCTGATTCAGAAGGATGGCTGCCGCGAAATAGGTCGCATTCACGGGTACTACCCCGGACTGCGATCTTATGAGTTGCACTTTGGGGTAATAAAAGGATAAACTCACTCCTATGGAAAATCGGTCCATCTATTTAAAAAATGTTCGTGTCCATAACCTAAAAGGGGTCAATCTAACACTTGATCCTGGAACATTTATTGTCTTTACCGGCGTCTCTGGCTCTGGAAAGTCCTCCCTTGCCTTCGATACGATCTATGTGGAAGGACAAAGACGCTACATTGAATCGCTGTCGAATTATGCGCGGCGCTACATTGGAAATCTTGGAAAACCAGATGCTGATCTCATTGAAGGAATTTCTCCAACGATTGCGATTGAACAAAAAACGGCTGGTCGTAACCCCCGCTCTAGCGTTGGAACCATTACAGGTGTCTATGATTACTTGCGCGTCCTTTTCGCCCGAATAGGAGTCCCCCACTGTCCTGTGAGTGGTGAAAGAGTAGAGCCTCAAAGCATGGAGCGGATCCTTTCCACCATCCAAAATTTTAAGGGAAATTCGCAGCTCATTTTCCTTGCTCCTCATATTCAGGGAAAAAAGGGTGAGTTTAAAGAGCTATTCGAGGAACTGATCCGGAAAGGATTTATGCGGATCCGCCTCGATGGAGAAATTGTTGATTTAGAGGAAGAAATCGAGGTGGATAAGTCGACTGCCCATGACATTGACTTAGTGATCGATCGCATTGTCTTAAAAGATGAGGAGAAAAATCGGATAACAGAGGCCGTGACTCAAGCACTCGAGCTCGGCGAAGGGGTGATGATTGTCCTCAATAAAACAACAAAGGAAGAAACTCTCTTCTCTCAGCACGCCTACGCTAAAAAGTCAAAACTCTCTTATTCTCCCTTAGAACCTCATGATTTTTCCTTTAACCATCCCAAAGGGATGTGTCCAACCTGCGAAGGGCTTGGCATCACCCAAGATTTTGATCTGGATAAAATTATCGATCCGGAAAAAAGTATCAAAGAGGATTGCTGCTCTGTTGCTAGCTCCTATGGTACTGTCAAGTGGGGAAATGTCTATAACAACATCGCCAATCTCTATGGCTTTGACGTAGAGACTCCCTGGAAAGATCTTTCTGAAAGTGCGCAAAAACAGTTCCTCTATGGAAACCGGAAGAAGTGGACAAAAATGACCTTTGTGCATCCTCATAAAAAAGGAAGCTGGGTTGAATATATCAAATGGCGAGGCGTTTTAAGCGAAGCAAAAAAACGATTCAATGATGCAAAGTCTGATCTCTATCGAAACAAGATGAAAACGCTCATGCATGAGACAGTCTGTCCAGATTGCAATGGGGCGCGGATTAAATCCTATCCAGCTGCCACAAAACTTGGAAATAAAACGATCCAGGAAATCACCTCGATGACGATCGAAGAGGTTCTAGAGTTTTTCCAAAAGCTCAAACTTTCCCCCTTTGAGGAGATGATTGGGCATGATTTAATTCTAGAGATTAAAACACGGCTCGAGTTTCTCCTGAATGTGGGTCTTTATTATCTCTCTCTTGAAAGGACCGCTCCCACCCTTTCGGGTGGAGAGTCCCAGCGGGTCCGCCTTGCCTCCCAAATCGGGTGTGGCCTTGTGGGAACAACCTATATTTTAGATGAGCCATCTATTGGGCTCCATCCCCGTGACAACACCAAACTCATTAGGACTTTAGAGCATTTACGTGATCGGGGTAATACGATCATTGTTGTCGAACATGATGAAGAGACGATGGAAGCGGCTGATTTTATTGTCGATGTGGGACCTGAGGCTGGCATGCGTGGTGGAGAGATCATTGCCACTGGAACGATCGACGATTTAGAAAAAGAACCTCGTTCCATTACGGGCTCTTATCTAAGTGGAAAAGAGAAAATTCCCATCCCCAAAAAGCGGCGAAAAAAAACCGATAAAATCCTGACGATTCAAGGAGCTGAGCACCACAACTTAAAAAACGTTGATGTAAATATCCCTCTTGGCCTTTTTATTGCTGTCACAGGAGTTTCAGGCTCGGGAAAATCCTCTTTGATTACTGATATTCTCTATCCTGCCCTCGCGAACAAACTGCACCGCGCCGAACACAAAGTAGGAAAACACAAAGCGATTCAAGGGATGGAACACCTCGATAAGGTGATCGCTATCGACCAAACCCCTATTGGGAGAACTCCCCGCTCCAATCCTAGTACCTATATTAAAGTCTTTGATGATATCCGCGATCTCTTCACCAAACTCCCAGAGGCCCAAGCTGCAGGATTTAAACCGGGGCGATTTAGTTTTAATGTAAAGGAAGGGTCATGCACAGAGTGCGGAGGGATGGGACAGGTTCGCCTCGACATGGATTTTATGGATGATGTATGGACCACTTGCTCTCTTTGTGAAGGAAAAAGATTTGACGAGACCACTTTAGCGATCACCTATAAGGGAAAAAATATTCACGATGTCTTAGAGATGACCGTTGAAAAGGCCCTCGAATTTTTCGAAGTGATTCCACAAATCCACCATAAGCTTTCCCTCTTAAAACAGGTGGGAATGGACTATATTACCCTTGGGCAATCCTCAACAACTCTATCAGGAGGGGAGGCCCAACGGATCAAGCTCGCACGGGAAATCATCCGCCCTGCAACAGGAAAAACCCTCTATATCCTTGATGAACCAACAACAGGGCTCCATTTTCATGATATCCGAAAACTCACCGACATCCTCCAACACCTTGTAGATAGCGGAAACACCGTCCTTGTCATTGAGCATAATATCGACTTTATTAAAACAACCGATTGGATGATTGACCTCGGTCCAGAAGGAGGGAAGGGAGGAGGACAAATCTTAGGAGCAGGGACTCCCGAACAAATGGAGAAAAAAGACTCCGCGACCGGTTTTGCCCTCCGCCCCCGAAAAAAACCAAAAAGTCGTCCTCATGCACCTTCTGCAAACCCCCTCACCACAATCCATGCAAAAGGGTGCGCTCAAAATAACTTAAAAGGGATCGACTTGAGAATTCCTCGTGGAAAAATCTCGGTATGTACCGGCCCTTCAGGCTCGGGAAAAAGTTCCTTCGCTTTTGAAACAATCTATGCCGAAGGGCAGCGTCGCTATATTGAATCCCTCTCCTCTTACGCGCGGCAATTTGTGAAACAGATGTCGAAACCTAAAGTCGAAGAGATCGATGGCCTCTCTCCTGCCATTGCAATCGAGCAAAAACATCATGCCGGTAATCCCCGATCCACCATCGGAACCATGACTGAAATCTATGATTTCTTGCGCCTCCTCTACGCTCATAGCGGGATTGCCTATTGCCCTGAAACGGGAGAAAAAATCGAATCGATTAGTAAAGAATATGTTGTAGACCACCTAATGGAACTGCCAGAAAAAACCCGCCTCCATATTTTAACCCCCATCAAAGTCACCCGTGGGGAATCGATCGAGGAGGTAAAAGAAACCCTTTCTAACCAAGGGTTCGTTCGGATCCGTCTCAATGGGGAGTATTTTGAGCTCGATGATGACATTTCCTATCATCCCAACCGAAAAAATGCCCTCTTTCTCGTTGTCGATCGTCTAGCGATCCGTCCCGGCATTGAAAAGCGCCTCTTTGAAGCAATTGAGCAAGCGACAATGCTTACAAAAAAGCCGTTCACCGTTGCCACTCCCGAAAAAGATCTCCTTTTTAACCTCGCCTTTGCCGTTCCAAGTACAGGAAAAACCTATCCTCCTCTAACGCCCCATACTTTCTCCTTCAATGCAGAAGAGGGGATGTGTCCCGATTGTTTAGGACTCGGTTTTCAATGGGGAGCAAACGTTTTGAATCACCAGAAAATTATGGCCCTTTCCCCTTACAGTTTAATCACGAAGCTTTGGAAAGAAGAGACGACAAGCGAAGCTGAAGATATTTTCCTTACATTTTTAGAAACAGAAGGAATCGATCCCGACACCCCTTTATATGAGATCCCCGTCAAACAGCTCCAACTCATTTTGAATGGAGCCCCGATCCCTTTTCAATATGATGGAATGGAGTTGAAGTGGATTGGAATCAACCAAGCCTTTTCAAAAATTGCAAAAACGGGAAAACGTGCACAAAGGGAAACGATCCAATCTCTTTTGGAAACCTCCTCCTGCCTCAGTTGCCAAGGAGAGAGGCTCAACCCACTAGCGCGGGGCGTAAAACTTGGAGGTAAAACGCTCGGCACCCTTTGCAATCTCCCCCTCTCCGAAGTCCTTACCTTTATGAAAAAACTTTCACAAAAAAAACACCTCAAAGATATCACCGATCAGCTGATCAGCCGTCTCACTTTCTTAAATAATATTGGCCTGGAATATCTCTCCCTTTCTCGTAGTGCGCCCACACTCAGTGGCGGCGAAACCCAAAGGATTCACCTCGCAAGACAACTAGGAAGTGGACTGACGGGATGTCTCTATGTTCTTGATGAGCCAACCATTGGCCTCCACCCCCACAATAACGAAAGACTCAATGAGGCCCTTAAACACCTCTGCAACTTAGGAAATACCCTCCTTATGGTGGAACATGACCCCCTTACCCTCCAAATTGCTGACTACATCTTTGACTTTGGACCCAAAGCGGGAAGGCTTGGTGGTGAGCTAACCGCAGAGGGAACTCTCCCCCAAATCGAGAAGCATAAAAGCTCTCTAACGGGAGCCTATCTTAGCGGAAGAAAAAAACTCCCCATCCCTGCAAAACGGCGAACCTCCAAAACCTTCCTCACCATTGAAAAAGCGAAGAAACATAACCTCAAAAATATCACCGTTAAAATCCCTACAAAAACACTCACTTGTGTCACAGGGGTTTCAGGATCAGGAAAGTCAACTCTAATCAATGACCTTTTGAAGAGAGGGGTCCAAGGACATCTCGCTTCTCGCTCCGATTCCGACGAAATAACCATCGATGGCACCACCATTAAAGGACTTTCCGCCTTTAATAAACTGATCGCCATCAACCAAAACCCTATAGGAACCACCATACGAGCCGATGTGAGCACCTATACAGAAATTAACTCCCCAAAGT
>JANQJL010000105.1 GCA_028281675.1 Simkaniaceae bacterium | reverse complement strand
CTTGGTTAAACTGAGCAGTAGCGGTACTTGGATTTAACGCTGTATTTCCAAAAGGAATTACTTGTGGGAATGTAACCCCCGCAGCGGCAATAGCAGATGTTGGGAAGCTAAAGGCTGTGAATCCAGTGGTATCTAGATCTACAGTCAAGGTTCCGTTGGCATTGCTAAAGGCTACAATCGTTGCTCTTTGGTTGTTGGCTTCTACCATTCCAAACTCAGGTGGAATGATGAGACGCACTTCTTGACCAATAGAGAAAAGATCGGTGGTGACATCTACAAAGCTCGTTTGAATAACCGCTTGGGTTGCTTGTGTAATGCCTGTGATATACATAAACCGTGGATAGTAAAGGGTAAATGGTGTCACACGCGCATTAACAGCAGTTGCAGGAGCTGCAAAGCCGCTCGCATCCAAAGTGCTAATTTCAAAGGTATTGACAGTTGGAACCGCAGTTACACTGAAGTCCAGACCAGCAATCTGTAACATTCCGGTAGTGTTATAGAGACGCACAGAGTCTCCCACACTTAAACCGTGGTTAGGAATGGTCACAACTGCGGGGTTCGCATTTGTCACCGAAGTTCCTGTCAACTCAGGTCCTGGAGTTTGATCGGCAGTATTAATTAGCCGCACCCCTTGAGTTAGGTTCATTGTAGGAATGTCAATAGTAGCCGCGCCATTTGTCTTAGTCCCTGTAAGTACGGAATTATTAGGCATGCCTTCACGCCATTCCGCAGTGATCACAGGAGTAGCCGCAGCTGCAGATCCAAACTGAGTAATATTTAAAAGCTCAAGTTTGGTAGGAAACCAAGGGAGCACCAAAGTTTGAGATACGCCGTTAGAGGTAAACCTATTGCGTATAATTGACTGATTAGTAGATAAACTCATCTTTTCCTCCTTATACGCTGAGAGTACATCTTAGGTTGATCACCCAAGCGTCATTGGTTATTCTTGGAACTTCCGCGAATTTGTAACCCACGGAAGCATTGAGAGCTAAAGGTGAGTCATAAATCGGTGGGCGATAAATAAATTGCGCTGAATATCCATCCTGTTCGACGCAAGCATAGGCCTCAAGTCCAGTACAGAAGACGTTGAAAACATCGGCTCCATTAAGAGAAGCGTTCTGTGTAATACTTCCAATACTTGAAAGTAAGAACCGGAGGTTGGAAATAGATCCCCATTCTGGACGAAGGGCGTGCATTGGGCTCGGATACTGAGCTTTCGCGATAAATCCTTGTACGTTTTCTAAGTCTCCAATCAATTGAGAGCTTCCCATTCCAAAATATGAGTCACGTACCGGCGCCGTGCCAAATTTGTCTTCGCCTTCAATATTATCTGCAATTGTATATGCATTATTGTTAACTAAAGTGCGAATTACTTCATCTATATCGGCACGGGTAATTTCAGTTGGATTATCACCATTAGTACCTCCCGTGCAATTAATAAACGCAGCTGTTGCCGCAAGGAGGTCTCTCGTCAGTTCATCTTCCGTTTGACGTAAACTAACCCCAAGACGTTGTGCAGCCTCGTTAAGAACTGGGTCTTGGTTTTGAAGAGTGACTTGTTCGTTCAATAAGATGTATTGCCCGTAGAAGTCCATCTGAGCATCGATGTTTACCGCGGTGAGCTGAACTGGTGGAGGGTTAACCCCAGAGTTTCCTAGAGGCACTTTCGCCACTGGGAGCGGGTTATAACGCCGCATTCTTAATGTAGTACCGCCGTTTCTCGGCATCTGCTTGAGCATAGCCGGAATTTTATGGATAAAATATGGCGTCGGCACGCTAAGTAGCTTATAGCTAAAGCTTTGCTGAACCGGTGCTGGCAGTACGCTAGTAGTTGTAATTGACATTTGATTCTACCTCGTATTGTTAGCTTCTTAAGCCCTTTTGGCAGCTTCCTTCATCTCTTCGAAAAGCTGCTTCCTTAACTCAGGGGTTAATCCCCGTGAAAAGGTGTTTGCTTGTGAAAGAGCTGACGTTTGGCCTACAGAATTTACCGATCGAGGTTTCTCCTGATTCTCCTTGAGCTTCGCTGCGTCTTCTTCATTGGTTCCAAACTTCTTCATAAGTTTGTAAGCCCCGACCGCTTGCTCATAGGGGTCATCCTGATTGGCTTTCAGCATCTTCACCAATTCGGGAGCCGTTGTGTAAAGGCGTTCTAAATTCTCCTTATTCACAATGGCATCGTAATCAGGGAACTTCTGGCGCACACGGTCTTCTACCGTTAGAGCTTCGCGCTGTTTCACCACTTCCTTAGCAATTTCCGCAGCTCGTTTTTCAATGAGCTTTTTAGTCATCCCTACTGTTGAAATATCTTCATCGGTATAGGATTCCTGCGGTTCTGGCTGCGGAGGAGGTTCACGCATGCGCGCTACTTCTGCTTCCAATGCCTGATTACGGTTTTTAAGCTCTTCCATTACATTCCGCATTTCACGCCAATTGCGATCCTGCGACTCGTCGGCTTTTACTTCCGAAACTGGAGAAGCCTCTTGAGATGTCTCTTGTTGCTGTGCGTCGGCCACAACCTCTTCAACGACCGTTTGTGTTTCTTCTGACATTCTCTTTCCCGTGGTATGGCGAGTACCTTTTCTGCCAATCTTGATGTCCTTACGCGGACTCGCGTATCAAGTTAAATTTTTATTTAACACATTTTGGTAAAGATTGTCAAAAAATATTTTTAGTGTATGGTAAGAGAAAGTGACTCAGAGAGGAAAAAAAAGATGATATTAGCTCTATTTTTATCGGTTGTAATTCTAGATATTTTGATTATTATTTGGCTTCACGATCAGCTCAAGAGTGTTGAGAAGACTTTAGAAAAAAAAATCATTACCTTTGAAAGAAGAGTAGAAAAAGAAATGGAGAGAATTGGGAGATGCTCTCAACAAGAAATAATGGATTGTAAAAATTCTCTTAATGAGAGGCTCCAAGAAATCTCTAAACCAAAGTCCCCGAAGCGAACTTCTCCACGAACTGTAAAAGCTCCTGCTCCTCCGTGCTAAGCTTATCTTGGTTATGAAGGAGATATTCACAAGTATCTTGATCGGGAATAGCCCAATGAAACTTTAGCTCCTCTTTCTTATTGTTATAGGAAAAGAGCGAGCAATCATAGTTAGGAACAGGGCGCGTCTTTCGCGTTATGAAAAATTGTTTAAGGCAATTGGGGATAACGCGATTTTTTTGAAGCATATAGACAATGTAATATTCAGGCGCATAGTCCCGATGGTTTTTTATAATCTCTTCAATTTGCTCCGCAACCTTTTTTTGCATTTCTCGTTGCATGTCAATGACATTGATAATCTCCGCGGATTTTTTCTGGAGTTCATAAGCAGCTTGGCCGACGTTCGTCATCTCATCTCCTATATATATTAAATATTTGAATAGCATGAGAAGAAGAGATTGTAAAGAAATAATTTTAGTTGCCATTAAATCGTGCCTTTATCATCCTTTAACAAAATTAACCAAGGAGGTCATATGAGTGCAGGTGCTCAAAGTGTGGGAGAAGGGATGCAAAATGCTCAACAAAATCTTTTAATCCATCCTAACCCAAGAAGAAGAACTACAGATGATAGATGCACTACTTGCGCAAGATGGCTTTTTACCGGAGGGACCATGATTTCGGGCTTAATGATTATGAGTTGTGCTGAAGAAGGCTGTTATGGAACTAATCAAGAACCTTCTTCCCATGAATTTTGTAAAATGATCTGCCAAGGAGAATGGATAATTGCTGGTATAGTGAGTGGCGTTACCGCAGGCGTGCTTTGGTGCATACGCTGCATTTAACTATTTTCTTTTGCGCGATTTCTTTTTTACCCGTTTAGGAAGTTTTTTGCCTTTAGGGGTGTGCTTTTCGAATTCTTTTGCGAGTTTGGGATTGACTGCATACATGAACGCCCGTTGAGCTTCGCTTTTGAAGGGACACATCTTTATATTTTTTCCTTTTTTTAGGGATGGTTTTGACTATTGCATGAGAAAACATCTTTTTAAAGAGCTCTTCCATCTTGGGAATCTGGATCTTATTTTCTTCTTTCCATTTTTTGGACTCGGAATCTTCGCAGAATATTTTTTTAGCGGCTGGATTTCTTTCCAGATCTATTTCAACCAGAACAAAACATTTCTTAAAGAGATCTTTCTCTTCCTCAATAACGAAAATTTCTCCCTTTTCTTCATAGATTTTTTGGGTTTGAGCTAATACATATTCCATCCATTCCAAAACTTGCTCAAAATTCTTTAAATATACCTTTCGAACCGCTAAAGGAGGACAACTACGTACCCAATATTCCATTATTTTTTCTTTCTTTTCCCCATTTCGGGATATTTTCGCCGTACACACCGTTTAATGCCTTCAGGATTTGGAGCATTCCTTGCGTAGGCTAATGCGGCTCTCGCACGTTTTTTAGTATTAACCGGATAAGATCCCTGTGGAGCGCCTCCGGAAGGGCCGCAAAATGAGCCTTTAGCGACTCCTTTATATTTCCCAACATTCGAACCTCCAGGTTTTTTGCGCATTTTACTTTCTTTGCCGCGCTTTACTTTTAGCCCTTTTCCTATTCTTGCCATTTTTCTTTCCTTTGCACTTTTCCCCATGCGCACACTGGGTGCAGCAATGTTTTTTTCTCATCTTTTACAAAATCCACCACGTGATGACGATATCCCCACTTAAAGGAACACCGGCATTATTAGTAGTATTGATTATCATCGTTCCAGCGGTACCGGTTTCGATACTATCTAATCCCATCGCTCCGTTTCCTGTATTGTTTACAGTTGCGAGAATAGCCATTCCCGCAGTCGCAAAAGAATTATTTATAGTAAATTCTTCCGAAGCTGCTGAAGCAGTTGTGAATCCTGTAAAAGTAGCGCGTCCTACACGGGCATTCAGGGTAAGAGTAGTAGTAGGACTCGCTGCTGATCCTGATTGGAGCGCGTCGCGGCCCGTAGGAAGCCAGTTGGCGCTAGCAGCATTTACGCTTCCTAACAAATAAAACTGAGAATTCTCTTGATCGAGCCACAGTTGACCCGCAATATAATTTCTATCGTTTACTGTAGGAGCTCTTCTAGAAATAACGGGCAGCGGATAGTCATTGCTAATGGGGGTTTCGAGTCCATAACTTTGGTTTAATCTAACCATTTTTTCCTCTCTGCATTTAATAATTTCTTACATTAGGGTTTAAACTATCTGTTCTTGAGATCAGAAGATTCATTTTTTTTTACGTCTACTGCCATGAGATTCATGCCGTCTATCTTTGTAGCTTTGTTTTTTCTTACGCTCAGCTCCTCTTCTCATTCCAAGAGATTCATCTAACCGATCTTTACGTGTCTGTCTCTTTGCCATTTTTTCCTCTAATGAAAATATTTCTTTATAAATCCGCGAGGCTTTCCCCCGCGGTCGTATCATAGCCATGATTAATACATCGAACTTGGAGGCTGACGCTCCAAATTATCCATATTATGTTCTTCATCCCCATCAATCTCTCGAAGGGTGTCTGGATAATCGTAGTTATCCAAATACTCTTTCTCTTTAGGATAGTGTTTCATATCCACATGAGGCGGCAAGTTAGAAGGATGACCATATCCAGGTCCGTAATAAGCCCTTCCCATATGATAGAGTTGGGTTTCTTCTCCCATATGCTCCGAAGCATCGTGGGGCATCATCATTTCATCATAGTGATGATGATCATGATGTCTTCCGTGATGACGCACTCTTGCATGATGTTCTCGATGGTGATGACGACGGTGATGCCGTCTTTCATAGCGACGCATTCCTCGAGATTCGTGTTCCCGATCGCGCCTTGTTTGTCTATAGTGTCTAGCCATTTTTCTCCTCCTTGGAGTTGCTGTTAAGGTAAAGCATACCTGCTTAAAATTATTTTTATATGTTTTCTTCTATTTCTTCAACTGTTTCGGTAGGAGAAATCCCCGTAACGGCTCTTTCTTCCACAATTTCTTCTTGTTTTTGAGAGGCTTTAACGGCTTCTAGAATTGTCCAGAGCTTTTGTAGATTATCGAGATCTACAGAATCGAGATCTTTTAAAGCAGAAGCAATATGAAGGGCGCCGAGTTGACGGTCTTTTTGAGCTTCGGCCATTCTTTCCACCGCTAAAGCTTGGTTTTCTTGAACCCGAGAGGCTCTTTCCATGCCAAGCCCTGCATCCGCTACGGCTGAGGATTGTAATTTCTCAATTTGAGCTTTCAAAAGTTCAATCTGCATTTGCATTTGCTGGTTTTGAAGCTGTTCTTGCTGTTTCTGTTCTTGGCTGATTGCTTCTACGAGCTGCTCTTTATTTGTAAGTGTAGAGTTTTCAATAAGAACAGACGCAGGTACTGGGACGCCTGTTTCTCGTAAATGGAGCAATTGAGCAAATTGAAGCTGCCGCTGAGTAGAAGTATTGAGGCCCTCTTCTACAACACAGTCATATTTTCCAAAATTCTTGTTAAAAAATTCAGAAGTGGGAGTTTCTCCGATGATTCTTTGCACTTTACCTGGGGTGAAATTAGCTTGGAAAATTTCCATCAAAATCTGTCCGCAGAGTTTTTGAGAATAATCTAGCTCATCATAGGGAAGTTGAAGAGTGGTGAGGCCGGCCGATTGACGCAGCATCGATAAAATTCCCGCTTTATCATCCTCGGCACTGCCTAAAAGCTCCTCATTTACACCGGAAATTTCTGATATCTCCCGTCCTAAAATTTCAGAGAGTTGAAGAATAGAAGGAGGAATTTGGGGAGGAGGAATCGGTTGAACATCATTCATATCGGCTTCGCGCTTAAGAGCTAAGCCTCTTCCTTGACCTTGAAGATAAATGTCTTTAGGATTGACTAAACTATCTTCTTTATATTTGATTCCTGAGTTAACCTGAGATTCAAGAATATCGAGCTCAATGACTTTACGTCGGTTATAGAGATATTGAGCATCCCGAATCCCTCTTACTACCCCTTGAATTCGCCAGGGAAAATAGGGCATATCAGGGTTAAAATAACAAAAAACCGGAACGAACGGGTAACGATCAATGCCTAGGGGATTAGGTCCTTCATACATCACCCGTCCTTGAACTACAATCCCAAGCCTAACTGTGGGGATTTGATGGGTTATAACATCTATCTCAGGGTTTTGAGAAAGGAATTCTTCAAGATTTTTCTCCTCTCCTTTCCATTCTAAAGTGCTTCCATTCGTGGTATCTACAAGAAGCTTCTGTTCACGATAGTCCCGATACCAATATTCATCGTAGGTCATAAGGTTTCGCATGCCGTATTGGTAAGATTCGGGAAGATATTGGAATTTACCATCTCGATATCCTCCCGCGAAAAGCCCTTCAATCTCTTCTTTTTTATGGGGAAGTAAGGACATCACCTCTTTTTTGGTATAATAGCGCCGTTGCCAAACAAAATTACAATCCGAAAGGTCATGTTTTCGGAAAAAGGGATCGATGAGAAAGGAATTATAGGCGACTTTATCTATCCTGGGAGAGCCATTGACGGGATCTTCGCGCCAGTCCCACCAAATATTGAGGAGATTTAAGCCTGTTGTAACGGCTCCATCAAAGCAATCCGATAAAACTTCTAAGCCATTACTCTCTTGGAGAGCCCAAAACATCAACTTCGTAAGTTGAGACGCGGTTACATTATCCGAATTCTCCCTAGGAACTACCGTGATAGATTTCCGATGCCTTCTTTGAAAGCCGGTAATCATATTACAAACGCGCCGAATCCTATTGAAATTGAATTGGCGTCGACGAAAAGCGGGTAAATTGCCGTAAATATCGTTCCAAAGCGTTTGATCTCCTTCTCTGAATCTAACATCTATATCAGATTCAGCCCAAAAGCTTTGGTTAATAGTAATCGCCTCAGTATAAGCACGATCCATCATTTCTAGAAGGTTCTTATCGTCTTGAGGAATGTAGTAATTAAGGTCTAGCTGAGGAAAAAGCGTCATAGCTGTAAAATAAAATATTTACTTTACATTAACGCATTAATGCAAAAGGATCAACTGAAAGAAAAGGGGTTGAGATGTATGGAGGGTTGTTTTATAACAAAAGCATCCCGTCCTTATTTTGTTGACCCCCTGCCGAAGCAGGGGGATTTTTTTAAGAAGAAAGAGATTGAGTTGAAATTTTAGGATCGGGGGCTACAATTTTCCAGTCATTAGCTTCCGCGTCATCTTTTTCGACAACATAGAAGTAGCCCGCAAGAGAAGGAGATTTGGGTTGAAAAGGAAAATAGGGATGAGAATGGACAAAATAACTTCCATCCCACCACATATACATATTGGGTTCCCACGAGGGACGTGTAAGACGCGCTCCCGCTTTTGCCGCTAAGGTCGCTTGTTGAAAATTCATCATTAACTCCTGTTTTTGAGTTTGGGATTCCAATCCCTCGGCCGACTTTAGAGAAGCCTCTTTAAATTTTCTACGTAAATAATTTTCTTGATAGCTTTTAGTGGTGAAGGAAAAGGGATGCTCATAATCTAAAACACACGATTTCAAAGAGCTTTCGGGATTTTCTCGGCGCTGCTCTTCTAAAAACTGATCATACCTCTTCTGCATATCTTCCATCGGAACCCATATCCCTTCCCAACACACAGATAGGCACAGTTTTTTTTGGGTAAGCGTATTCGTAAGAAAAAGAACATTGCTACACATTTAAACTCCTTTGTTAAAATTCAATTAAGAAAGGTATGGAGAACCTCTAAAAAAGGGAGGGAGATTAGCAGAATCATATCCTTGACCTTCTGCATGCCACTGGTCGATTTGTTCAGGGTGTAGTCGTTCGGGAGATCGGTTAAATAGATGAGTAAATAGTGCATAGCGTTCCGCATCCTTAGTATGATCATGCAATTTTAAAGGGCGTTCCACTCCATTTTTGGCAGCTTTAATATCCCACAAATAGTTTCCATACTCTTCTATTGTACGTGTACAATTTTTGCATATTTTATAGCTACCATTTTGTAAATGTTGCGTCTGAAACCTAATGCCGTTAAGCACATCATTCTCAGCATCAAAGAGATTGGTAATCCCTGCTTTTCGGCATTCTAATTTAAAAGAAGCGGCAGATGGATCAACATAAATTGCCGTCACATTGTATCCGTCTATAAAATGGGCTAAATCTTCAGCGTATTCACTATCACTTTTTTGGCGGTTTTGAATAGAAGAATCGAAGATATATTCTTTTTCACACCACATATTGGGGAATTGAGAGGTATCAATTCCAATAAGGACATAAACACAAGGGTTAGTAGTTCCATAATCAATCCCTACAATATATTCCCGCGCTCGAGTAGGAGGCGCTAGAATCGTGTGGAGATCTTCATCAAAAAAGTCATAAACCGCGCCTTCCGCTAATACCCACTGGCCGAGAATATAGCGTTTATACCAAATGCCGGTATATTCCTTCTTAATATTTTCTACAAATTGGGGGTCCAGAGTAGGGTTATCCTCGAGGCGAAAGTTAAAAACCTTCACATCGATCTCTTTGTTGTCGATAATCTCTCTTTTAAGCCAATGGAAGGGGCTATCTGGGTTTGTAGTGATAAAACATTTAGCGTCTTTTTTAGAGAGCCTGGATTGCAGCATTTTAAAAAGCCCATAGGGCATAAGAGTTCCCTCATCAATACCCGCTAATGCCAATGTAGAGCCTGTAATCGCCCTCTGTGCCCTTTCATCGGGAGCTCCTAAAAGATGAATCACACGGTCGAAGAGAACCATCTTATTGGCTCTATCCGCCGGTGTAGGAATGCCTATAAATTCACAAAGAGGAGTGACGACATTTCTTTGAAGAGCATCGCGGGAGGTTCCGAGTAGCATCGCTTCGCCAAGAATATCGGAACGGATTTCTTTGATTATACGTGCATTTGCAGCCCAGGTTTTCCCTGAGCGTACTGAACCTACCCAGAGATTCATGCGAGCATTGCTCTCTTGAATGCTTCTTATTTGCTTAAAGCTGGGAGGGATGATGGGACTGTCTGCGCATCTATCCATTCAATGAACTTATCAAATTGTTCCTTTTTCACATCCATCTGCGGAGATTCTTGTTGAGAAAGATATTGCTTTCCAAGCCAAATTAACATGGTACAGTTCCCTTTGCCCTCGCGAGCACTCTTGAGCTGTAAACGACGCAAATCATGTTTAAACTTGCTTTGAGCGATGTTGATAACATCTCTGTAATTACGCTCTATAGTGCGGGGATTTACCTCTAAGAGGGTACCAATCTCGTTCCAGGTACACCCATGATAAGCCATATCTAAAACAAGCAACCTTTTCTCTTCTTCGGTGCACTTGCCTTCATGCAACTTCTTCCTGAGTTCGTGTACACTCTCGTCCGAAATAGTGTTTAAATAGGGTATAGGTTTCATAATCAAACGGTTTAATTAAAATTTCTGTTCTAGGATCATTGTTTTTAGCAAAATGCTTGGAGGGCGATATCCATACCGCTTTACAATCATCCTCTATCACAATCCCCTTCATACAATCTTCATAATATTTTGCATAATTAGAGCTATCGGGCTTCGCAAGAGGATAAAGTTCCCCGCTCAAAGCCTTCTCTTTTATTTTTTTTGTCCATTTCTCGGGGATAGGGACAAAAAATTCAAATAAAATAAAAACCCCGTAGTCTATAGGCTTTCCCTTATATTGGGCCTGCATAAGAGCCCTCGTTTGGGCTACTTCTTCAGTTTGAGGAGAACGCCTCCATCTTTTAACGGTTCTCTTTCCCCAATTTACGCGAACCTCTTCACGATGGGTTTTCTTAGCGATAGGCTTTCCAGGAATGCATAAAAATATTTCTGAACACATTTCCATATATAAAGATTTTTGAAATGTGCCGCAATAAAAAAACGCCCCGAAGGGCGTCGCGATGAATAATAACTACAAAATTAAATGAAAATGAAAACGATCATTTAACCATGAGGAGTATGTTCTTTCCTTTTACTTGAAGAGAAGATTTTTCTTCAAGCATAACATGGAAAAGAAGCATCTGGGAGAGGCTCTAAAGGCATCCAATGAGTGACCTTATATCCAAAATACCGATGATGAAAATAGTTGTCATTCTCATTGAAAAACTCGCAAATAAGATAATCTTGAGGGGGCTCAAGGACAAACTCACTATCTTCAGGAAGTCCGAGCCCCTCTCGATCAAAAGTAATCACACAAAGATAGAGGCCTGTTTTTTCAGGGAGCTTCTCTTTAACTTTGATCCACTTCATGGACATTTCCATTTTCTTAAAGCAAGAGCTTTTCGCGTGGGTCTTCCTTTGGTGTCTTTGAGAGGGCCTTTTACTCCTGACATTCGTGCACAAAAGCTCTTGCGTCTTTTAGAAGCCTTACCCCCCGCTTTTACTTTGCCCGTTACAGGTTTTTTGAGATTGGCTCCTGTAGTCCGTTTATAATATTTTCTGCCTGCCTCTGATAGCCCCCCTGAAGGGGACTGGTGTTTTTTTAAAACCATTTATTCTTCTTCCTCATCTTCAAGGATTCCCTTCATTTTTATTTTCAATCCCAAGGTAGGAAGATTCAGACTGTAGGGATCGGTGGGCCCGTCAATCCATTGTTCTTCTACAAACGATAATGTGGAAGGAAGCTTGCGCAAAAAATATTTTTTCCATAATTCGAGATACGTGCGTATTTCTTTTTTTTCTTTTTCATCATTATAAGATGCCCATTCTCCATAATAATGGTGAATATCGGTATCCTCTTCAACATAAGGGTGAGGGCCTTCATCCTCTTCTCGTGTGTGTATCGTCATTATAACCTCAATGTATGATTATAGCTCGTTTCTAGGAAACAAAAAATTTCCTCAAAAGTACTTCGAGTCTTATATTTCTTAGATTTATAAGAAATGGCCGGTCGATCTGAAAACTCAAACACAAGAGAATCTCCGTTAGAATCCAGAAATTTAATGTAAGTAATAAAATCACAATTGATTAACTCATTACTCTGTTCTAGGTATAGCCACTTGGTCGTCATATATGGCCTCCTCTTTTCAAAATCTCCATAGTGATTAAGACTCCCCCTACAAATAAAATGCTAATCCAAACCATATTGATAACTATGCCTCTCTTTCCATAAAAACACAACAAGTCCAATCACCCCACTCACCCCTCCTTGAATGGCCCACATTTTGCTAAAAGTATTAGAAAATATCATCCCATGCGCGGAAGCAACGGCCCACGCAAGAAAAAGGAAAGCCACCAATTTAAAAAAAGCGTTCCAAATGCGTTGGGTTTTCTTTATCTTACGAAACTCTTCACTGTCTAGATAACTGCTGGTTGTTTCAAAAGAATTGATCCCGCGCTCTTCATGATCAGCTCTTTCTTGGTCTGGGACACTGAGATATTTAGGGTTTGGTTGAGGAGCGGGAGAACGGGTTATAGTTTGATGACTCATAACACCTCCTTGATGAGTAAAAGAAGCCCACTATCAAATCTTTGAAATATTTTTACAATATATTTTTATGACTTTTCTTTAGAGATCTTCTCTCCCTCTTTTTCATAAGCTTTTAACAAGGTCTCCCTATGAATTTCTATCCACTTTTGGATATCTGTTTGCAGCCCGAATGGCTCGCTCCTGCGGAGAGCAATGGCTAAATAGACCGAAAAAAGCTCCTCTAGAATAGAGATAGAAACCGCCAGCCTTTTCCAGTGAGAAAACCTTGTATCAATCTTTCTTAAAATACATCCATGAAACTCGTGGAGCATAGCGCCTCCTTGGTTCAAGAGTTCTACTTCTTTTCCCTCCATCTCCTTTAAAAGTTCCACTATTTCTTCATCTTCTTCATCTAACCATTCTATTGTCATGTTTTCCCCACTTTTTTCAACTCTTTCTCGTTCTTCTTCATGATTTTTAAGGAGAGTTCATTTTGAACTATAAGTTCATCCAAAAATTCTTGAGCTGCTTCATGGGTATCGAAGGCTTCCTCAAATAATTTAAAAACCTCTCCATCTTTTCCTGGACTTTCGGCCCATATTTCCCACGGCCCTTCCTCAGAAAAAGATTGATTAGTTGTCCAGACCTGACCAATTGTACTAAAATTCACCCAGCGCCCGTCGATAAAAATCCAATTACCCATAGGTTCTCCTTATGTTCATTTTCTTCATTTTTTTATACATGAGAAGCCCCTCATGTTCATTTTTTCTGAATTTTTATACATGTTTCTACCAATTTGGTAGAGATTGGTAGATTTTTTCTCTTGCCTTTTACTTCATATAAATGACATAATCAGGCTAAAACGTATGAATGCCGAAAGGTTTTCACAAGAGCCCGAGTCAGCAAACTCGGGTTTTTTCTTTTAAGGGAGCTCATAAATGAGCATCGCTTCATATCCCCACAAAGAGACGTTCCCACCACTTTATAGATTTTTTGAATTATGGAAACGGCTAACATTTTTCCCCTTCATTTTCTTCATTTCATATTAACCCGTTATATAAGGGGTTTATCTGGGGGGGTAACCCCTCATACAAACGCCTTATATAACGGGGTAACCTCGATAGGATGTTTCTACCAATTTGGTAGAGATTGGTAGAAATTGGTAGCTTTTCCAAATATTACAATTTCAAAGGCCTTCTTGTTCACCGTCCGATAATATCCATTATGTTGCAGCCTTCAAATAGTATATGACGTCAATCAAAAGAAGCAAATCTTCTAGCTCGCTCTCAGCAAACGTGTCCCTATACCTCTCTGTTATATGACCTAACACGCGATCGGCAAAAACATAAAAAAGCTTTTGATCAGGTCTCATCTATCTTTTCTCCTTTACCAAACTTGTACACAAACTTACATGGATAAGATTTTCTACAAATTCTTTGTATTTTTTGTTTTCTTGAATTTTGACTCCATCCATGGAAAGGGAAACGCAATCCATCAACGTATCAATGGGAACATAATGTTTTAACTGACAGAAATCTTTCATAAATAAAGGGAGTAATTCTTTATCTCTCACTTGAATGCGTAATAAATTAAAAAATGTTCCTGTATGGGCATCATAATTTAGCCAGTCATCCAACAACAACTGTAAAGTACCTTTCTCTGTGTAAATACAGTCAAAAAAATCATCATCTTCTTCAATATTCTTTTCGTAGCAGATGAGAAGTCTTTCACTCATTATGTTTCCTCTTCTTCATCTTTGACCCACACATCATCTTTTAAAACAGGGGTACATTGAGCTAATCCTTCCCGGTCTGCACGCACCCATCCTAAAAATTTTTCTCCTTCTTCATTGACAAGAGAGCGGACGATTATTTTAGTCCACGCTTTAGAAGAGGAAGCAAAAACCCATCCCTTATCGCCTTCTTTAGGATAATTCTTTCTTACCGTACAAATACGTACTGGTTCTGTGGCAAATCCCCATTCTTTTTCTAAAAAATCCTCATCTTCACTCATTATCACAATCCATATAATCTGCGCAATTCGCACAGTTGGGAAAAATTTTAGGAGGCTTCGGAGGTTTCTGAATAGAATTGACAAGACTTCGTTGGTAAGATTCTTCTAGTCTTTCTACCCAATCTTTCAAAACTCTAAAAACGAGCTCAGGAGAAAAATCTCGCGCACACTCGTGCAGAAATTTGCACATCTGTAAATCTAATTCCGAATATTTTTTAAGCTCCTCCACTGTTTCTTGAGAAAATCCTAATTCATCCTTTATAAAATCACTATATTCACTCATTGGCCTCACCTCATATAGTAGGGGTGTAAATATGAGGATTAACCCCTAAATCACCCTCTATCATAAAAACTTCTAAAAAGGCTTTCGCATTTTCTTGAGTTTTAAATACTCGATTAAATAATTGGAAGCGATGCTCGTGATCTTTCCTAAAGTTTCCCTGTATTATCCATCCTACATTGTGATAGCAATTATCATAGGGAACGATTACAATAGAGGTGAGCTTTGAAAAATTTATCCATTCATCATCCACATATCGCCATCCCATCGGTGTCATTTACTTACCTCCTCTTCTTCTTGAGTGTCCTTATTTTTTTTACAGCATTCTAAGTATTTTTGAGCATTTTCTACTAGAAGATTAAGATAACCCTCAAAAATGTGATTGATGCCTTCTACTTCAAAGGGAGGGCAATAGTCTCTTTCCCACCAGTTTTCTACTCTTTTTATGAATTCTCGAGCAAAATGAATGGTGTTTTCCCAGTAAACTTCTTGGCTATTGTTATTCATTGGATAATTTCTCCTATTTTACTTTAAATCTTGAGCATACGGCTCTAACCCACACAGATGAAGGTGGTTTCTCAAAAAGCGTGTTAAGTTTTCTTTAAGGAACATAAATTTTTTATTTTCAAATTTATATTGAACATGTTCGGGAAAAATCGTACAGAGAAAACTTTTTGATGCAAGCCCCGTTGCCGCTAAGGAAGCGCTCGAAATTTTAGAGGGAAAACCGCTAAAAAAGTTAAGAGCTCTCGATAGTTGGTCTTTAATAAGGTCTTCTTTCTCAGATTGTAACAAAACAACACTGTGGTCCGCTTGGAGCTTGTTTAAATAAATCTTTACTAAAGAACGAGGATAACGATAGAGATTTTTTATTTGGATGTAAGGAATCCCCACCTTCATCCGTCTCTCTAAAGAAAGCTGCCCTGTGTGTTCTGCTAATTTTAGATCTATAAGGTCCATACTTGTAAGGAAGTGAGGAGCTCCATCAAGAGCTTTTGCGATGGCATTGGTGGGTGGGCGCGCGTCGCGTTTCTTTTCTTTTTTAGATAGAATATCTTCTCCATTTCCTCTGCACACAGCGGGGGGCATTTGCACCTCTTTCTTTGTGGCTTCTTTAAACCTCTCGATGTCTTTCTGGAGATTATCGATTACCTCCAAAAAAGTATTTACTGTTTTCTCTTCATAACATTTCATACAGCCTCCTTAAAAGTCTTTTCTGTATTTTCTTAATCTTTCCTCGTGAATCTCTTCTTCTTGTTTGAGCCTATCAACAGTGCAGCAGCAAAACGCCTTAAAAGCTCCCACAAGGCACAAGAGATCGGAACCTCGCGTATAGATCTCCTCAACCTCAGGAATATCGGGAAGCTCCTCTAAACGGCCCATAATTTGATCGCAAATGCTCAGCATCGCATCTATGTAAAGATACCATGAAGAGATAGGGGGAATGAAGACGCGGTGGTCTTCTTCATTGAGCTGCCCCAGCCTCATATCAAACTCGGGAACTATTTTTTGGGTGGTTTCCAGCACTTCTCTTAAGGTTTTATCCATCTATTATCCTACTTTTTTTTAAGGGAAAACTCTCTTAATGAAATTTTTAATATATTGGCGATAGCTTGGGTTTGGCGAAGCAAATGCTGCACTTCAGAAGGGAAAAGATGGTTTTCCTCAATTAAGACTTCTCCCTCTACGCAATTCTCCTCTATGCGGTTTAAACCATCCTCAATTGCGCCCTTTGAGAAGTTGAAGGAGTCATACGAAGCAAAGTACTTCTCAGGGAAGGCTTCATGAAGAAGGTGGATGTATTCTTCTACTGTCATGCTTTTCAAAATGGCACTCCTTCATCATCGGAAAAGTTTGTGCGGTTATTGGCTCTCATCTCGTCTACCTTTTGGCGAATGGTCTCAAAGAACTGCTTGTGATGCTCTTGCTCATGAAAAACCATGTAGTGCTCCCAAACCTTCTTGCCATCCACCTCTTCAGAGAAGGAGGGCCAGTTAAACCAACGGCGACCATCCTTAACACATTCTTGAATCTTACGGATGGTGAGCTTCCATTTCTCAACGCTGATGTCTATCTCGGCCGTTACGCAGCCTCTGACCACCGGTGTAATCTTTTCTATCTTAATCATTTATCTTCTCCTTATGTTTTATCTTTTCCTCAAAAGGTAAAAGCTGAGTAGATCCTAAAAAAGTGCTAATAAGTAAACGTAGAAGCTCACATTCTTTAAAGTAAACTTTAAGAGTAAGGTTATAAGAAAGGGTCATAAAACAGTGGGGCTCACCCTCTTCAAACGCTGAAATAGTGATTTCACGTATGTCATTAATACCAAATGAAATCCATACGGTAGGAGAATGATATGCGAGGATTGTGTCACAGTCAGTAATGGGTTCAATCCCTTCGCGAATGGACACTTTACCAACTTGAATGTGGTAAGGGTCACTCACTTCCATTTTGTTTATATCGATCATTTGTCTTCTCCTTTTTACTTTATCGCTATGGGTTTGACCAGACGGTATTCACAAAATCTTTTTATAAACTCTGACAGCCCTTCCGAGTCTAGCAAGCTTCCTTCCAACAAAAATGTGTGAGTAGATATCTCTACGGCTGTGAGAAAAGGGGCTGTTAGGTCGGTTCCAAGAGAAATACGAATAGATACGATGCTCTCGCTCTTAAAAGTCACTTCCGCGTCTTCGTCTGTCCTTACGGAAATTGTTTCAAAATCCGAGGACATTTCAATCTTCTCTATCTTAAGCATTTGCCTTCTCCTTTTTAATACTCTTCTTCTTCTAAATCTGTTAGCTGGTGCCATTCTCTTAAAAGGCTCTTCATAAAGTCTTTGAGTCCTTCACATTCTCTGCACCTCGCTCTCAAATAACAGTTAGGAGAAACGCGAATATCCGCAAATCTTTTCCCCTCGTTCTCTATAAAAGAGAAGCTTCCCTCGAGGACATTTTCCCTCCGAAAAATAATCTTTATATGGTGCTCACAGTGAGCCACTATTTTCCCGCAGCCTTCATCAACAAATTCTTTTACTTCAATCATTTAGACCCCCTTCGCAAATGAGCACCTAGGCCAAAAGTGCCAAAACTTTCTCATAATTAAAATTCTCCTTGATGGTTTCCTTAAACTGAGCTTTAAACCTTTCATGATTCATTTCGAGGACAGGCGCATGTATTTCTTCTCCGGCCTTCACGATAACAATTTGAGAAGCCGAGACATCCACATAGGTGTAAGCACAGCTGTGATCTTTGTTAAACTTTTCTTCAAAATCCCGTGCATATTTGAAGTTCTTCTGCAAATCTGCGTCTGATAATGTATCGCTTGCATACCATTGGCCTTCAATGCATTTGATAAGCCATCCCGTCGGGTTAGAAATCGTATGCTTCTTCTTCTCGTAATAAATCTTAATGCGCCTAATCTCATCCGCGCTTTTGCCCTTTAGGTAAGAACGCCTAGGGTCAAACAAAGAAAGCTCCTCTTCAGAAAAGCTTGGGGTAGGTGCTTTTTTTTCTTCTTTAGGGGGTGAAAGAGAAACGGCAGCGCTGCTTGTTGCTTCTTCTTTGCTATTATACTTATTTATTATAGGCGACCGTGTGGTCGTAATCGGAGGCGACCGTGTGGTCGTGTCGGAGGTGACCATATGGTCGTCTCGTAAACATTTTTTGAATTCTTCGTCTTCTTTGCCTATTCCTAGGAGATATTTAGCATAGGCGCCCGCTTCCCAAATGCGCCTTTGTTTGTGGAAGCCTTTAGAATAAATCTCGCGATAGAGATACCCTCCCTTTTCCAGTTCTTCAAGTTGGCGTTGAATTTCGCGAACTGTAGTTTTTCGGCGTTCAGCCAGCCACTCATTAGAACAAAAAGCGTAGCCGTCGCGATTGAGAAAGTTTGAGATTAAAAGATAGGTGCGAATAGCCCCATCGGATATTTTTTCATCCTCTGCAAGTTTAGAAGGGCAAAAAAGAACAAAATGGTTGTCGTTATTGTGGCTGTCTTGTATGCTTCCCACGATTCTACCTCCTATTGGGGGTTTGTCTCCTTATCGAGCAAGGAGCGCTAGTGTTAAAAAAAAGAGGGCATTTAGCCTCTCTTGCTCGGTAGGGTGGGGTGAGGCACTTTGTCTTTGAGATGAAGTGCTTTTTTTTTTGTCACCATACCCCCGCAGCTCTTTTTACGATAGAATAAAAGAATACTTTTTATCTATCTTTTTAACCGCGGGGTGCTCAAAGTTTTAAACACCATTCCTTTAAGTGCTCGTTTTTTTCTTTCTTTTTTTTCTGAAGATGCCGACGTAGTAAACTTTGATGTCTTCATAAATTCTTTAAAAGCTTTTTTTAAGATTTTATTAAAATAATTTCGCTCCTCTTTATTTGTCAACGCGACGATGGGAAAGTCACACCGTTCTCCTTCAATTTCTCCTCTTTTGTCGGGCATTCGCACCCATATCTTTTTGTTTTTTCGCTGAGCTGAATAGAAAATTCCTCTAAGCTCAAGCTCGAGTTCATCAATCGTCCATTTAATGTGGAGGGTCCCGCTTTCACATTTTGGCTTTTTCCCGCGCTTGGGAATAAGAGGATAGTTAGCGATTACCTGAATTTTCCACGTGTACATCTTTCCATTTACGGTTTTTGTGCTTTCGCTTGTCATTTTTTTTGTAATACCTTTCGTTTTGTTTTAAGAGTTCTAACAGTGTGACCTTCCCGTTCGTTAATCTCACCACTTTGTTAAAATATTGAAGAGGAAGGGGACGGTTTTCCTTCAAAAAGTCGGAAAGTCTTTCGGGTCTTATCCCTATTTTTTCGGCAAACCATTTCTGCTTTAGGCCATTTTTGACAAGATAATCTTTTAGTTCCATAAATTTACTTTTTCCCTTGGAATAAATATTGCCTTCATGTTATGCTTCAATCATCATACAACAGCGTATGATTTAAGAAAACCCCAATCTAGGAGACAAACCCATGGAATTTAAGTACCCACGCGTAAGTGAGATATTATCTCCTTATTCATCTATCGGTCTGGCGAATGTCCCTGCGGACGCTCTAGAACATGCTGCTTCTAGGGGCACAATCCTTCATCAATATTGTGTAGCGTATGCGCGGGGAGATTTTGTCCCTTCTATCAATGAAGAGTTCGCGCCCTATTTTGATCACTTTAAAAAATGGTACGATGAGAATGTTGAAGAGCTCATTTTCTCTGAAACACGCCTCTTTGAGCACGCGCTTAAATATTGTGGTAAGCCTGATCTCATCGTAAAGATAAAAGAGACGGGCGCTCTTGTTTTGTTGGATATCAAGACTTCTTCTCAGATTTATCGGACGTATCCTGTGCAACTCTCCGCGTACTGGCAGCTCTGTAACGCCAATGAGCTGAAAGTAGATTCAACTTGTATTCTACACATTCCAAAAACCTTAAAAAACCCTAACGCCAGAACCTATAACCCTCATGTTTATTTACCTTTATTCAAGTATGCGCGTTCTCTTTATACCGAATTGATTGAAGAGCGCCCTAAAAAGAAAGCAACCAAAAAGGAGGAGAAAAATGTTGAGTTATCTTAGATCCAAGGCTTGTTTAAGCCCCAATATTTACCCCTTAGAAGAAGAGCGCAATCGTTTCATCTATTCTACCATTAGCGATTTTTGTGAAGCTGTAACGCGGCATGGCGTGCATTCTTCTAAACTTAATGGAGATGCCGAGGAACTCCTTACGGTCCTTTACGAGTATGTTGAAAACAATATAGAAAAGTTTATAGAGGAGCCATCTTATGAAGATTACGATCTGTGAGAAAGAGGTAAACTGGCTTATGTATAAGTCCTATGAGTTTCAACGGGAAAATTCCCCGCACATTAAACCTGAAAGATGGAAAGAGATCTATCTTTACCAAGAGCTTTATGAAAAAATCTATCAAGCAAGGAGAAAAGAAGATGAATGTTGACCCACATTTATATGAAGAGGCCTATGAAATGGCTGCTGAAGAAATCGCTGACTTAGAAAGTATTTCAATAGAATGGGCTCGTCGGCGTCTTGAGGATTATATTTTGGGAGATCCCGATTATCTTAGTCCTTTTTACGAAGAATTAACCACAATTTGAAGGAGAAGAAAAATGAGTGCCTTAACAAAAACTAACACAGAACCTTTGGGCTCTATCTTTGAGTCCTTTACCCCTGCTCAAATTGATCTAATCAAACAGACGGTCTGTAAAGGGGCGACTGATAATGAGCTCCAACTCTTTCTTTATACTTGCAAACATGCTGGCGTAGATCCTCTTTTGAAGCAAATCTATGCTGTGAAGCGTAAAGGAGTAATGACTATTCAACTTTCCATTGATGGTTTACGCACAATTGCAGAAAGAACGGGACGTTATGCCCCTGGAGCTGAACCTAAATATACTTATAACTCCAATAATGAGCTCCTAAGTGCAACAGCCTATGTTAATAAAATGACTCCCGATGGAACGTGGCACACAGTGGCGGCGACTGCTTATTTTAAGGAGTATGTTCAAAGCTTCCTAGATGAAAAAAAGCGCCCCTATGTTTCAAAGTTTTGGCAGAAAATGCCTCATATCATGCTGGCTAAATGCGCGGAATCTAATGCGCTTCGCAAAGCTTTTCCTTTTGAGCTAGGAGGCCTTTATAGTTCTGAAGAGATGGCAAATGGCATGAATAAAAAGCCCGATGAAGATGAGTTCTTGACTGCTGAAGTAGTGGGAATCTCTCCCGAAGATGAGGTGGAAATAGAAATTCCTGAAGAGGTCGACAAAGACAAAGTAACTCTTTACTTAGAATTTCTTAGCACTCATTATGAACAGCCCATTCCCGTGATGAAGAAGTGGGTAAACGAAAAGCCCGAGACCTTTTGGAAAGCTTTTCATAAATGGAATGCAAAACTACAAATTGAAGAGGAGGAGTAAAAGATGGATGAAATAACCGAACAAGAAAGTGCAAAAGCCGCTCTTCTATTATTCGAAACATTACAGACAAATGGAATAAAGCAAGCAACGAGTATCCAAGCAGCGGGAAAGCTGCTGGTGGCTATGTTATCCGAGGCGGTTTCTCTCCCCCGTGGCTACGAAGCATTAGATTCTTTAAAAGAAAGATTAAGAGAACTCAAAAAAGAGGAAGAAGATGGAGCGAGAAGCTGAAGAAGAGATTAAAAGAGTGGCGCATCTCTTATTAGAAACATTACTAATAAATAAAACACAGGCCAGCACGGCCGTGCAAGGGTTAGGAAGTGTGATCCTAGCTATATTAAGCGAGCACAATGTCTCCACCGCACTAGGGGATGAAATGTTAGATTCTTTAAAAGAAAGCTTTCACCAAATCAAAAAGGAGGAAAAAGAAGATGAAAGTTAATGAGGGAAAAATTTTGGAATGGTTGTCGGAAATGCCGGTGGCAGAGATAAAAGAGTTTCTAGAGGCAAAATCGCTGAAATGTCATCTTACCCTCGATGGGTTAGATGAAGAAGCAGCAAAGGAAGAAGAAGATGAAAGTTGATCAAGAAAAATTAAATGAATTCGGAACGGAGCTTAGTGATTTGCTGGAAAAATATGGAAATGCCTTACCTCCCTACGAATTAGTTAATCGATTAATATGTTCAGCCGTTGCTATTTCCTTATATTGTGCTCCTAATTCTCTCCTAGCATTTAAAACTATTGTGTGCTCTCTAGAAAATGGGATGGTAGAATATGAATACGATTATAAAGAGGAGATTGAAGATGAAAGTTGATGAGGAAAAAATAAAAGCTTTTCATACAGAACTGGCGCAGCTGGTGGATAAGAATATAAATTCTCTCCCTATCTATGAATTAATTAATGGTTTGATAGGAGTAGGAGTTGCTATTTCTTTGAAAGCTGCACCTAATGAACTGCTCGGTTTCCAGACTATTTTTGCATCAATAGAAAATGGAATAAAGATCTATTACAGAAGTTCGGAAAAGGAGATAAACCCCTATGAAGGGGTGGGAAAGGTATTCGGAGATCTCTTATCAGAATAAGATCTTAGCTTTCCAAACCGTTTTGGCACCGGTAGCAAATGGACCGGCGCCACCCACAAATTTTGAAAAGGAGAAAAGGAAAAATGGAAAAAATGAAAGTTGATAAGAAAAAAGCAGAGGCTCTTGTTAAAGAGATTATGACCGTGGTAGAGCAGTATAAAGATGCTCTCCCTCCCTATGAGGTAATTGAAAGTTTAATGTGTGTAGCTACTTCTATTTCTTTTTGGTGTGCTCAGAATAAGATAGTGGCTTTCCAGACTCTTTTGTCTACACTCCAACGGGGACTGGATGTATATAAAAATGATGTATAAATCGTGATGTATATAACGAGGAGAAAAAAGATGGATGAGACTTATAAATTTGAAGTATCAGTTTCTAAAGTTATATTTTATAAGAAGAGAATTGAAGGAGTAAATGAACAACACGCGTTGGATAAGTTCAATGCAGCTCTTCAAAAAGATAGAGAATCTATAGAAGTAACGGAAACTTGGATGGACCCTATTATAGAAGAGGTTGAATAAGATGAAAATGGATTATGAAGTATTTTTTACTCGGGTCACTACTTATAGTGTAGTAGTCCAAGATATAGAGAATGAAGAAGAAGCGGAACGTGTGGCTGTTAAAGAATTAGAGGATTATGAAGAGCAATTTATGGTAGAAGATAAATGGGAAGATCCTATCATTAATGAACTTGAACCTTTTTAACCTTATTTTAAACATCTCATGATGTTCCCTCAAAAAGAAAATTAGTCACTTTCTTTCCGAAGTAGTTTCAACCGCTACTTCGGTTTTTTTGATTAAGCATTCGTATTGAGAATTTGATATTTGTAAGTCACCACCCAATTCCATGTAGTGGCTGCTTCTCCCGTCACAAGTAGACGCAAATCATTTCCTGAAACATCCGCATCAATATTAACGGAAGCTGCGCCATCGTCCATAATATTGGTAACGGGAGGGCTCATTTCTACAGCTCCCCCTCCTGCACGTCGAGCGCCATAGGTCAAATCGCCCGCTAAGGCCGCAGAATGGTCACTACGGGCTCCTACGAAGTTGGCCTGTACCATGGTAGCTCTTAGATCAGAAAGTGTAATAGCGGCGATCTGTGTGGGTGTAGCGTCCAATGTCTGTGCGCCGGCCTGACAGGTAGTCCATTCGGAGCCCGCAAATCCCATCGCGATCCCTTTAAAGAGCGTACATCCTACGCTGCAATCCCAAGTCCATGCGAGCTCATTATCCATGCAATTAAAGGTCCAGGAACCTATATAGTTCCCCGTTAAATCCCACGTAACAGTATTGAGCCCTCCAATGGTAGTGATTCCATTGTTCCCCGTAAAAATAAACTGATTAGAAGCATTCGGAACGACGGGAGAAGTTCCAGAATCGGGAAGGATTTCCTCGGCTGCTGTCCCCGTTCCGCACATTAAACACCACAACGCCGAATTATTAGCTTTAGAAACAAGCTTCCACCAATCATCCGACGAAGTATCAAGCCATTCATCTCCAATTTGAAAGTTTTTAATATCCGTGGTAAGAGGAGCGCGTGTAGCTTCATACCGATTGATCGGAGAGAGAGAATTGGGAGGGTAATTTAAAGGCGAACCTGGGAAAAACATTTAATCTCCTTTAGCTTTCTTTTGCGCCAGTTCTTCTTCATCACGCGTTTGACGGTCTTTATAATCGGGACGCTTAGTTACCATTTCTACAAAGGCTTTGCGATCGAGTGGAATAGTTTTTACGGACGGATCGGCTCTTAGCCTATCTACCCATTCCTGCATAAAACGATCGAAACAACGATCAATCTTATGTTGCCATACCCAATGAGCACGCCGTTTCATATCTTCTTCCAAGGTATCGGAAGGGAGAACATTTTCTAAAACTTTGATTTCCCACGCTTCTAAATTTTTCACTTCTTCATCATTTACCGATAACTTCATATAATCCTCGTTTTTAACAACTTAGTTCTCCACAAAAATAAACTCTGCCTGGGGTAGTTCCTGGAATGTCGACGGTATCTCCGGCCATCCCATTGATGGTAATATTAAAAAAGGCTGTATCGCCTGCATCCATATCAGCCAAACAGTTTGTCCCCACTACTACTTCATCGCTGGTATTTACACGGGCATTCGCTCCATTAAATTCTATATCCCGATAACTCCTGTTAGAAGTTACTACGTTAGGGCCTACTACTAAAGCGCTTGCATCTAAATTTTGAAGCAAAACGGCTGCTGTAAATCTATACCTCCCCGTAATAGGCGCAGTGAAAGTGGTGGTTCCGTCATAATCTCCGTTCTGATCAAAAATTTCGTTTTGAAAATTAACGGTATAAGCCGTGGCTGCTCCCGTTACATTATTTTGGGCCATATTGCCAGTGGCTAAAAAGGCCGGAGTTTGAGGAAATGTAATCTCGCCGTCGGGTGTAGATGTAATAGCTGCATTCGCTCCTACCCCATCTTGAGTAGCGAGCTCCCATCGATCATTATTAGCATTATCTACGCCGGCTGTATAAGTTTGACCCGTCGGAATGATCCATTTATTTTGAGGATTCCCTCCGCTTGTCCCTCCTACTTGAACAGCAGATGTTGCATCTGAAGAAGCGGTATCCGAAGTGTTATTAGTAATGGAAGTGACGGCGCTTCCTGATCTATCAAACTCGGTGCTATTGTCGCTCGAAGTTGTATTGGGAAACACTCCTACGTCAGAGCGCTGGGCATTCATGACATTGTTGTCAAATCCTGGCATTATTCTCCTTCCCTTTCATCTACGAAATAATAAAAAAGAGTGGCACTACAATCGACTGTTCCAGCAGATGCTTGCGCAGTAATTGTAACATCACTTTGAGCAGGAATGATTTCTGGAACGGGTAATATAGTAGCTTGAGCATCAAGTTGAATCCCAAGAATATGTTTTGTTCGAAAAACACTTCCAAATTCCCGTATTTTAGTACGAAATAAAGTATCTGTCGCAGCTGCTATTCCCATTTCTCCCCCTAGTAAAAATGCAGTTTGTCCTAAAGGGACTGAAAATTGAATCTTCATAGATTGATTTTCGGTAGCCGCAATTTCAGCTTGTACAGTAGCTGATGTTTGAGCGGTCGCACTAATTATACCCGCATTTTCGGCTCCTGAGCCTGCGGTTAAAACAAACATACGATTAACACGAAGAAAAGCTTGAGTAGTCAAGACAGGTGTTAAGCCATCCATTGTAACCACTTCAGTAATGGGAGCCCATGCACCATCCAGTCCTTCTATTTGGATTGTCTGAGCGCCCGTTCCAGCAGCTGCATCATTTGCGTCTGTAGAAACAATACTCATTAATTCTGCTGAACTTAAATAACTTAAAATGCCACCTGTAGTCCAAATATCTTCTTGGGTGGTCCCAACAGTAGCATTATAGCCAAATTTGATATCTTGTTGATAACGAGGAAATTGGTTCAAAGCCACTCGAAATTTGAAAGGTATAGTTTGATAATCATCGCGTCTAGATTTATGAAATGTCATTTTACAACTCCCTAAAAATAAAATAATTTATAGTCGAAACATCATTTGAATCATTTACATTAGGGGAGCTCGCAAGCACAGCTCTCACGGTGAAGTCAACACCTGCATTAATTCCATATCGAAGAAGGCCAATAGAACTGGATCCATTAGGCGTTTGCCGTTGAAGTAAAATTCGATCCGTTGCCGCAATATTAGTGTTGGCTACGGTAGCCGTTCCCGCTACAAGCGTTACTTGGCCCACAAAGTCCGTAGCTGCTCCCCCTTCAATTTGTAATTGAGTAGCTGGCTCAGGAAGAGATAAGTTTCCATACAACTGAGTAGCTCCCGAGAGGGAACCTTCATAGTTTATGGTAAGAGCCGCATCTAAAGTATCTCCATTTGGAAAACTTACATTCCCAATGAAAAGGGTGCCCGTGCCGGAGATTACCGGCGTACCGAAACCATCCAGAACTGTATGAATAACGGACGCAATAGAAGTGGCATTAAGAACCAAAGTAGTCGCAAAGAAACCGGTGGAGCAATGACACTGGATTAATTGAATAGTTGAAGTTGAAAAAAGTTCAATAGTTTGTCTAGTTACACAAAATTGGAACTCAATGTTTGCAGTCCCAATAAGCTCTATGAGTCCTTCAAAGCGACAACTAATAGCAAAGCCTGTACCACCCAACCGCATGGGTTGAGTAAATCCATCTCCAAGTTGAGAACTGATAAAATTTATAGTGGAACTTCCGCTACTGTTGTTAAAAAACCCATCATCGGCTCCCCGCGCATCTACATTAAAACAGTCAATGAGTCCCGTCCAATTATCTAAGTCTAGGGTATACCCATTCGATACATTACAAACACAGTCAAACATATGGATTTCTGTACTTCCAGCGGCTGCACTCGAAATAATAGCTGCCGTACCCGTTAATTCCAGGGTGCTAAATCCGATGACTCCAGAAGTAGGAGGAGTGTGTGTGCCAACGATTTGGACTTGGGAAGCTTCCGCGCTACTTGTTGCTCCCACTATTGTAACTTGATCATAGAGGGTTAAATTTTCCGTATAAGTTGCAGGGCGTACATAGACGGTTCCTCCTCCATCCGCATTCGCTGCATCAAGCGCTGCTTGAATGGTAACGTAATCGGCTTCCCCTCCTTGGTCTACAATGTATTTGGAAATGGGAGCATCGCCCGTTGTTGAAGCGGCAAATTGCGTCCATTCCGCATTTCCTGCGGAAGAGTTAGCCAATCCATAAAAGTTGCGTGCGACCACATCTACCCAAATAGTTCCAATTGGAAAAGGGCCATTCGGGCCTCGCGTATCCGTCCCCATGGGAGCGCGCGCCTCACGAATAACATTAGGTGGATTTTCAGCTTGGACGCCGTAGTAACTTAGAGGGTTGCTATTGGGTAAGGTAGAGGGCATAAGGTGACCTGTTTTCTTTTTATAGTATTAAATTTTTTAATTTAACACAAAAGCAAGGGTTGACCTTAAAGTATGGAATATGTAAGATGCTTACAATAAGATATTAAAAAACGCCCCGAAGGGCGTTCCAAAATTGATCAACTGATTTAATGCAAACAGGGTTTACCTCTCCATTATAAGGGAGGAAACAGTATATTCAAAGCAAAAGGAGGAAAATATGTTAGGCTATATAGGAATGATGCTTTTGTCTTTAGCAATATTTAGGTTCTTTGTAGAAACCCTCGATTAATCTTCATTTTCGGTTTTTGAAAGCCCTTGATCCAGCAAATGGACGCTTCGAGCCACAGCTTTGACATTACCTTTTACTGATTCTTGCATTAATTTCAAATATTCCCGTCTTAAAGGAGGGCTTTTCATGATTCGGTTTAAAGTACGCGTCGCATAATATAGGGGTACCGAAGCAGCCGACGCGGCTAAGCCAGTCCCCAAAGCTTTTAACCCTGCAAATTGACCTAAGAGCGCATGCAATCCTAGATGAGTAATCGCAAAAGTAGGTAAATGAGCTTTTAAGAAGCGCGCTGCCCGATTGCTATTTGCTATGGCTCCGAAAGCATTGTTAGCTTCTTTATAATATTTTCCCCATTCGGGATTGCGTTTAGCATAACCCTCTAAAGCTTTATCGGCAATTTTCCCTACGCGCTCCATATTTCTATGAGCTGTTTTTATCCCAACTTTATTTCCTTCCAACTGTTTATAAATTTCCCCCCGCGCAATATTATACTTTCTTTTGAAAGCTGTTAAGCCCTCGATGGGAGTTTGAGCCCCTTGCATCACTTCTTTTAGATTTTTTGTTTGTTCTAAGGGGAGACGATCCGCCGCCGAAATCCCACCTTTTCTTAAATCCGTTTCCAGCGCTTGAATACTATTTTCTATTTGACGGGAGGGAACCGTCGCATTTTCAGGAAGAACAGTTTGAGCCGCCTTGAAATTTCTTCTATAAAAATTTTCAGCCGCTTTAGGATGAATAAAAGCCCCGACGGTATAGACTCCTCTTTTCAAAAGATCAGAGGTCTTACGAGATAACCCCATCCATTCTCCGCTTTCTTTAGCTGCATTCGCCCCCGTCGCTAAGAGAAAAGAACGCAACGGTTTTATTCCTCCTAAAAAGGGAAAAACCAAAGTAGAAAACTCCCCAAAAGTTTCTCCTATTTTTCTTTCTGCTTCTGTTTTAGGCTCAAAAGCGTCTCCAAAAAGATCTTGAGTAAATTTACGCGTCTGTTCATAGGTGGGGAAAAGCTTGTAAGGAGCATATTTTTCCGTAGCCTCCAAAAGAGAACGTGCTCCTTCTCCTAATCCTATTTTTTCAGCTCCTTTGATAAGAGTTTCTTTAGGGACGATTCGTTGTGCAAATTCTCCTACTTCTCGAGGGGTAGCTACAATAGACTCTAATCCTCTCAATCCTAATTGACCCGCAACGCGAGTAAGTCCGGAAGGTTGTTCCTCTACCCTCCCAGTAAGTCCTTGAAATATTTTTCCTCTTTCAGGAGCTTCATATGTGACTTCTTCAAAAATGTCCTCTTGAGGGATAGATTGAGGAGTTGCGCTCTCTATTTCATCAAAAATATCTACCATTATAATTCGTATCCCAAGGAACGCGCTAATTTACGCGCTTCTTCTTTATCCCCTCCCACTTGATTGAGGAGATGTTGAGCACGTTCCCGAGTTAAGGGAGTTCCTTTCTTGACTTTTCTTAAAGGCTCTTTAGAAGAAAGAAGAGTTCTTACACGCTCTTCATACCTTTTTTCAAATTCTTCGGCTTCTTTTTGAAGGGTTTCTCTTACTTGTTTTTGATAGTTTCTAGGGATTTCTTCTCCGCGGTCCGTATATCTCTCTTCTAATTCATTAGCGATTTCTACTTCTCTTTGCTTGAGTCGGTGAAGACCTTCTAACCCTTCATAAATCAATTCATTGGCTTCTTTTTGATAAAGAGGATTAATAAGCGCGCGTGTGATTTGTCTCTCAACAAACTGGTTAGGACGTCCGCGTAAGCTCGCAAGAGAGCTCATTAAAAATTGTTTAGAGGCGCTATTGACTACTTGAGGCCCCGCAGTTTTAAGGAGGTCTAATCCGAGAATTTCAGCAATTGCATTTCTTTTTGATTCGAAATCCCCTACATCTAGCGCGCCTCTCATTTGTTGAAGAGCCAGTCTTTCTTTAGGTAATTCTTGAGCTATCTCCGAGAGATTGTCTAAATATTTTTTGCTTCGTTGAAAAGCACGCTCTTCTCTTTTCTCTAGAGATCGAATTCCTGCTTCTTTTTGAGACTGTAACATTTTTCCTAAAGTAGGATCTATCAAGGAAGCCCCTAATATTTGTTGATCGGTAATCTGAGGAGGAGCAGGAGCGGTTCTTACTGAAGGTTGAGTGGCTTCATCAGCAACAGGCGTAGCTTCAGTTTGAAAGCCTTCTACAATCTGTAAAAGATCCTTGAGTTTATCTTCCTGAAATTTTTGTTTAATGAATTCTCTTTGTAATTCAGTAGGGAGTTGCGACAATTCAGTAGGGAGGCCCAATTGTTCTAAAGTTCCTTTAAGTTGCTCGCGTTCTCGCGCCTCTCTTTTTCTAGAATAAAATTGGTCTAATACTTGAGGAAGGGTTTGCCCCACGCCTGCGCCAAGTCCCCGTCCAAATTCTGATCCAAATGTAGGAGCTGCGGGTAATACAGAAACCATTAAAATAATCTCCTTAGCAATTGACTAAGAGCACTCCCCACCCCTAAACCTACACCACTTCCTACAGACGTTCCAAAACCAGGCGCCTGTTGTTGATAAGCAAAAGGTTGTACGCCGAATGCTCCTTGCGTCCCTCTTAAATAAGTATCTATTAAGCGTTGAATAGCGCTTTGTTGAAGTTGCGCTCTTTGAGCTGCTAAATTCTCGGTAAGTCTTTCCCCTGCTCTTCCTAATATTTGGGGCGCTGCTGAAGACCTTCCCCCTCCTGCTCCTTGAGCCGTCAGTCTTTCCGTGATCTGAGGGAGGGTTTCTTCTTCAAATTGACGCAAAAGAGGCGCTTCAAAAGCCTCAAAACTCTCGGGAGAGCCTGTTACGAGTCCTAATAAAGATTGCAGACCCTGTTCAAATCCTTGCGCTCCCGTTCCTTGGAGCATTTCTATTAACTGCGCTAATAAATTTTGTTGTCCTCGTGTCTGAGTGGGGACTTGGCTGTAACCTGGTACGCTCATATTTCACCTCTTTAAAAATTTAATTTAACATCAATAATCAAAGAAATCTAGTGAAACCTCTTCGATATTGCGTACTAAAATAAAGGAAATCTCGTTAGTGAAATCTCTAAAGTAGAAGTTTCCATCGAGGCCATAAATACAAGCAATCTCTCTAAATCCAATCATGTCTTCACATATTCTAATACAATATGCCCTGAATAGTTATTATACCCCGCCGTGATCGTAATCACGATGTTGGTTCCATCTATTAAAATATTTGCTGAATCTCCGGTGCCCCCATCTCCATTGGGTATAGGTACATGATCCGTCCCATCGGTAATAACCCCAAAAATATGAGTAAATGTAAAGGTTGTGATGGTTAATCCATGCGGAATGTTATTGGCCCCCGTTGTGAGAGTCCCCGTTTCATAAACTGTGCGAAATCCTTCCCGATCTTTTTGAGGATCACTGTCAAACCAAAGTTGGGAAGTTTGGACTTCCACCAGTGGATAAACTCCATTTTCCTTTTGATTAAGGATAACTCCCGTTTCACGTTCACGTTCATTTAATACCTCTCGGAATATTTCAGTATCTTCGACTGGAAAATAAATGTCTGGGGATAAGATTCCAATGCGAGTAGTAGTATTTGTTCCACTGCTCATATCTCGGATACTCCATAATTCAAACGGCCCGCAGGAGCCATTTCTAGAAGAATGTGATAGATTTCTATATCCTTAACCGAAAGATCGGGATCGTTAGCTTGCTCTTCACTTAAAGTGAATCGGAATTGATGATATTGGGCTTGGGCTGCTGAAAGTTGAATCCGTCTCCATACTTTTTCTTGGCCTTCCGAAGAAATGTCTACTGTATAAGTAGCAATCGCTTGGCCTGTATTTCCTTCATCAATGAAATGCTCAATGGTGATTTGCCCTCCATTAGAGCCAGTAATGAGCAAATACATGTAAATAGCTTTAGCTTGGAGAGCTTGATCAATCCAGGGATTAAATTTCTTAGTAAGAATATCAAAACTATAGCCAGTTCCATTGTCTGAAGAAAAAGTGGGGTCGAGCCGAAACACATTCCCTTGCGAATCTCCGGCTACAATAGAAGGAAAGCCCGCAGATAAATCACCGGAAGCCCAAAAGCTATCTTCTTCTTGCCACTGTTGATCCGCATCTTGCCAGATAAGGGCATCATCTCTTCTGAATTCTCCAAATGTAGTAAAGCTTTGAGTATAAGTAGCCCAATTCTTCTCAATGTAATTATAGACGAGAACTTTATCAGGAAATGTTTCTGAATCGGGACTGGGATAAGTCCAATACACCAATTGTCTTTGATAATCGCGGATACCATGCACGCGTCTTTGGGCATTGCTAACATTGCTAATCTCATAGACTTGATCGGGAATAATCTGATCAATACGCCTTTGTTGATTGGTATCGGTAATAGTGACGCCGGCTCGGCCAATTGTTAAAATCCCATCATCAAATCCCACTACGGAATAAGTAGATTCTGCGCCCAATTGAGAATGAAGACGTTCCCATACAAAAGGAAGGGTTTCATTTCCTGTATAGCGCAGACGCCAAGCTGAGAATTCAAAAACTACTACTAAGACATCTCTTACAAATCCCGCACTTACAATATTTTGATCTGTAGGAGCATCAATAAACCCTCCTCTTCCTGGTATATCTTCGCGCCAAGCATCTACATTGATAGTAAAAGGAGGGGGAACCGGCGCGCCTACATATACACTCCCATTTTGAGAGAAGCGCGCTCTTTGTCTAAATTCTGTGCCGGCTCCTACAACGGGTCCTTCCGTAGGAGAGAGAATTACCATACGATCTTTATAGGCAAAGATCATAAGACCTGTTTTTATTTCATCCGTAGCTGTTATAAGGGGGGTAAAATCTGTCCAGACGGATCCGCTAATATTATACCGAATGGGATCTACATTGTTAGTAGCCCAAAAAGAACCTTGAAAATTGAGATCCCAAAAGAAATCTGTTTCTGTTCCTGTCCAAGAAGTAGCTCCCGAAATATTGTCAAAAACATCGGTCGCGGTATCATAAAGGAAAGCTTGAGTAGGATTGAAAGCAATCAGGTCTTTAAGAAATCCTACGGTCTGACGTACAAATAATCCTTGTACGGGGAGCAATATATTAACACGTCCCCCACTTATATAAGCGCCAAATGGGGTGGTGTCTACTCCTAGGGTAAAGTTAGTGGGATCGACAACTGTGATGGTAAAAGTGACATTATTTACCTCCGTCATCCCTACCACATCGACGATAGTAACTTGATCTCCATTGGTAAGCCCATGATTGGTAGCTGTTGTAACTTGCCCTGGGTTGGCTTGGGTAATATTAGTGATCTCTACCCCGAGAATTCCTAGTAACTCATATCCCTTTCTTTTTTGAAGTACTCCTCGAAAAACATGCGCATTATCAAGTTGAGGGAAGGCATCGGGAGGCATATTCTCTGCTTGATTATAGGTATCAAACCCAATGCGGAAATCGGTAATAGAAATAATCTGATTTGTCATGCCCTCAAAATGCTCATGGTTATGGCCGTCGCTGCATCCGAAAAGCCCCCTCCATCTCTTCGGCTTAAGAAGATTGTCACGGAAGTAGTAAGCTTAGCGCTATTGTAGGCTACAAGAGGTCCATCAGTTGCTCCCGAAAAAGCCATCGAGCAGAGAACGGCATAATCAGTATCAGGAAATGCAGTTGTGAAGTTGAATTGATAACGCCCTGTTCCAAGCCGCGTTACACTCGATATATTAAAAGAATTAGGAGTTACCACCGCTCCAGGCACCGAACATTCTCCAAAGGCTTTTAAAGGAAGAACCGGAATATCGGTCGTGCCTGTATCTCGCCGCATAAAAGGGAAAGTATCTCCTCCTGAAGTACGGGCATATATAGATAATTCAGCCGCTCCAACCGTAGGAGGAGACCCCGATTGATCGGGCATTGTAGCTGCTTTATGCTTTCCATTTTCTGAAGGTGCATTAAACTCAAAATGGTCTACTCCAAATAGCGTATTGGCTTGATCAAAATTTGTTTGAATAGGAAGTTGAGTATCTGAGATCCTTTGGGTAGGGCCTGGAACTGTAGGATCATAAGTCATAATATTCTCCTAGAATCTGTTAAAGTCATTGTTGTAAGGGAACTGCACCTGTTCGGTATAAATAGTCGCTGTACGTTCTACGGTTTGCTGAACCAGCGTACGACGCAATACAAGACGTTGCTGCTCTTCTAGAAAAGGTAAAATGCGTTGCAGACCATCTAAATCTAAACGATCTTCTAAGATCTTTTTAGCAGCTCCATAAGCAAGATATTGCCACCATTCATTAAGAAGAGGTTCTTGGGAGGCTGCCATCAATTGAGTAGGAGTGCGAAAAGCCTCTATCTGAACTTTATAAGCTTGATCAGGGACAGGTCTTAAAAAGAATAAATCATTAAAAAAGAGAATAGCTTGAGGGCGTGCCGCCTGATAGGGAATGTTTTGGCCCTTAATATCTCCTGTGACAGGATTAGCAAAGGTTACGGTAGCCGCGCCGCTTACATAGTCAACAGTTCCAATTAACGCATTGCCCGCTTCATCTACCCATCCTCCATTTCCATCATCCCGCGCAATTTCATTGCCTCCGGCTCCATTCACTCCACTTACTAACACTTGGGAATAGACTAGCGGATTGCCAGGAGCTATATAACCGCGAAGAAAAGGAGTATTTGTAAAAGTAAAAGAGTAAGGACCTGCGGTTCCATTCCCAGACGTGAGAGTCTCAATGAATTCAAGCTGAGGATAAATACGATAAAATTGCTCTTCACTTTGACTATAGAAAGATTGATAGCCCGCTATGAAAGCAGGCGTGTTGACAGTTCTATAAGTGTTTCGGGGAAAAGGGTAAGTATCAATGTTAGGCTGAGTATAAAATTCATATTCCTCCTTTAAATTGAAAAGGCGCAGCTGCTGAGGCATGTCATACGAATAGTACGTGTTGACATACTCATCTATCTCGGCATCAGTTAATTGCGTAGCATCAGGGGAACCCGTTAACTTTCTTACTTTTGTGCGAATGTCCCCCAGCGTGGAGGGTACAGACATGACTATACCGCCATGAATTCCGTAGACTCAAATGCCATTCGTCGACGCACTTGGCCAATTTCTACCACACTCTTGCCGCTCACAGGATCTATCTTATTCTGATGGATAGGGACTCCACACGAATGGATCTTCCCCCCTAGAGCTCGCGCAGAGGCATCATAACCATTTAGCCAACGCGCTACCCATAAAGGAACCGTATATTGCTCCCCATCCTTAAAAGTCTTAGAAAAGATGGGACCCGCATATTTTTTCATGGGGATGGTTAAAGAACCCCCCGGACATTCGTGAAAACGAAAGATGCCAGTCACCATGCGGCTCTCTTCTTTTTTGAGTTTGGCTAGTCTTTCCTTTGACGATAATGTTGAATCCTTAGTAATCTCTGTCATGTATACTTCCTAATTAGGGCGCAAGGATCTCCCTTGCGCCTTTCTTTTTAAATTTCGAGCGCTCTATAGGCTGTCCATTCCATCACATCAGTGTTGCCACCAATGGCATTAGTACCCAGACGCACTTGAGACTCAGCTTGGTTAAACTGAGCAGTAGCGGTACTTGGATTTAACGCTGTATTTCCAAAAGGAATTACTTGTGGGAATGTAACCCCCGCAGCGGCAATAGCAGATG
>JANQJL010000068.1 GCA_028281675.1 Simkaniaceae bacterium | reverse complement strand
CTCCCTGGCTTGCACGAAGCCAGCTTCGTTCTCCGCGCTTCATTTTCAATGAAAATCTTCTGTCCAATTATCACTATTTTAAACTACTTCAGCTATAGAATTCTCCAATTCTTTAATAAGTCTGACGGCCTGTATTATAATGTCCCGCATCATCTGGCCAGTAGTTTTGCTCCATTGGCGGGGCAGACGGTCTTGGCACCTGTGTGTACTGATTCGAATAAACATCGAACATCCCCTCAGGATTGCAGGAAAGGTTCGAGAGATTATAAGGTTCATTGCGATAAAGTTTATAAGCTTCTTGATGAAGAGCTTGAACATAGGGGAAAAGGGGAAGGAGTTGCGCATTGCGACCACTATAGATCCGCTCAAGCATCTCTTTTCGATCTTTTTCTACCTGCTTAATTCTCTCTTTATAGGGAGCTGACACCTCTTCTTTCCCTTTTTCTAAACGCTCCGTTGCAGCCCTTAATTTGACTGTGTAGTCTCTTTCTACTTGCTTATGGTAATCGGGAATATCAACTCCCGTTGGTGGATGTCCTTCAAGTTTCCGTGTACGTGTATTGATCAGCTCATCTTTGAAGCTAGCAAATTGATCTTCTAACGGCTTAAAAGCTTTTTGATTCTCTTCCTTAATCATATTAATGAGCTTTTGAGAATTCTCTTTGACTCGACGGATCTCTTTATCAATCCGTTTGTCAACGCCGTTATAAGCTCTAAGGAAGTTATTATATCGCTCGCGAATCCCTTCCATTTGTTCGATCTTAGCTTGTGGAAGAAGAGCATAGCGATAGATAGAAGAGGCAAGAGGACTATAGGAAGAAGCAATACTTAAGAGCGAGAGTTTCGTCTGATCATCAGGGGCACTTGCGAGACGATCCTTAAATTGGTGGAAATAGCGGTGATAGAGACCTTGAAGTTCATTCTTCGAGAGGATTTTCTTAAATGCTTCTGGCTTCCCTTCCCCTAACAGGTCTTTCTGGTAGATATATAAAAGCCCTTGCTCTAGAGCCTCCAACCTTTGGCCAGCAATCCCTTTTACGGGATTCTTTTTCCATGCCTCCATTTGCTCTCTTGCATAGTTCGTTCGGATGGCTTGATCGATTCCGAATGCAGCTCCAGCAAGTGCAACGATTCCCCCGAGTGGAGATTCCTTTAAAATTACAAATAGCGCTCCAACTAATACTATAACAGCGCAAGTTGCAACTGCCCTAGCAGCATTCAAGCTCTTGTTATCCCAATATTCGATCCGATCATTGACCTTTTTCTTGTTAATGATGACCCGCAAAAACTTATCAATGATATAGATGGTGTGGTTTTGCTCTTCACATCGCTGAACCCTTTCGGAAAAACTTTTATTCTGAATCTCCTCTGCCTCTTCAAAAGAGGGCTCTTCTTGTCCCCGACAAACTTCATAAGCCTCTTCCTGCTTATACTCATAACTTCCTAAAGTTTCCCCTGAACTGCCAACTACTTCCATGTTATCTCCTTAAGCAAATTGTGAAAAGATTCTCCCATTACTCATTTTAAAAGTCAATTTTAACCTAAGTTCCAGGTTCTAAGCGGTTACAGCTAGCGCTTTATTCCACAAAGAGTAGCAATGCTTTTTCGAAATACTGAGGCGTTCTTGTTTCGATCGATCAGCTGCAAACTGGAGCGTTGAACTGATAGTGCTCGAAATTGTCCATCCAAATGTAAGGGTTTTAACCACTATACCTGTAAGGTAACTGAAATAACCCCACCCACCCCGCTTAAAAATAAAAAGGGGGTTGATTCTTCCTGCTAAGCGTTGAGCTAGAGGGTAGGGAACCATTCCAAGGGCATATTGAGCGACTATTCCATAGATAAAGAAGCTCCATTTGTGCTGTAACACCCAGAAATAAGTTTTACAAACCGATCGGTAAGCCGCTGTCACCTGAGGAGAAGCTTCTTTAGTTAAGTAATGATGGGCCCGGTCTGCCCAAATACCTGATTGTTCATAGGCCTGTCTTGTGAGCTTAATCAGCTTAAAAATGAGATAAATAGAAATCACCACTTTAAGAAGGATATTTCCAAAAATTGCCGCTCCCATTTCTGGAGCTTTAATATAAACGGCTCGTTTCCATAATGGATAAAAAGGAGCTTTTGCAGGAAGAACTTCTTCAGTCGCTCGAATCACTTCTTCTGTTCCCTTTTTAAACGCCTCCTCAAAAGTGCGCTTATTCTTCTCTTTAGCCTCAGTTTCAGCATCAAAAATATACCGTTTCCTTCCATGGGTAGCATATTCTCCCTTAGGGGTTGGGTATTTATAAGCCTCATGCGCAATTGCTAGAATATAATCTCCAGCAATATTAAGGTTTAAGTTTACATCACTGAGATCAGCTTTTTCTACGTTCTTTGGAACAAAGATTTTATGAAAATCAAGAAGCCACTCCATCATGACAGGAGAAAGGCCATCTTCTTTCATGTTTTCAATATTTAGGGCTGCAAGAAACTGACTTTGTATAGGTTTCTTAATGTAGTCACCCATAACTTCTTTTAAAGAAGCCCCACCTTCTAAAACCCGCATAAGGGTCTCTTCACTAATCATAACGCGCTTCTTGAGCTTCTCAACAGTTGCGAGGTGTCTAAGCTTTTCTTTGACCTGAACGTCCAGATTAATGCTCTTGTTTTCTGAGTAGCGAGTCCCCAAAACACTTCCTAATACTCCAGTTGAGAGCTTCTGAATCAATGTTTGCCGTCTCCTTAGACGATCCAGCGTTTGTTCATCAGCAAATTTGTCATTGAACCATGCTTTAGACTCATCCAACGTAAAAAGATTTTGAACAAAGCTATTCCATCCTTCATCAAGTTCTGGGAGCTTAACACCCTCTTTATCGAGATAAGCCAATAAGTCTATCAGTAGCTGTATGTCTCCTTCCATTGAAGTCGTATCAACAGGCTCAGCAATTAAATCACCAAGCTCTTTCTCTAGTACCTCTTGATTAGGGGCACCTTCTGGTCTCCATTCTTCACCAACTTGCTCTTTTAACCAATCAATGATTTGCTCTCGAAAAGTCCCCGACTGTTTGATTTGTGCTTGTATCGTATCGATGATACAATCTTCATTATAAACGCGAAAGAAAGAAGTTAAATAGGAAGCTGTATCAAAAGATTGTGATAGATGTTCTATCACATTTTCTGTCCCAGGAATCGCAAGGAGCCCTCCCATATTTTGCATGTATTTACTAAATCCATGAGTATTTGTTCCAAAATGCTCTTGTATTTGTCCTTGAGCCACTTCATTTCTTTTTGCTGCTAAGAGTTCAATCAAGGTATCTCCAAGGGTTCCTGTTGGCTCCGCATCACCATAGAGACTAAAGTAACTGGACATCACCTCACCCATATAACGGGCACCACAATGTTTCCCCGCAATAGCGAGGTCAATCACTAAACGAGCCCGGTCTTCAAGAAGGTTCTTATATTGGCGGGTGATTTCTGGATCTTTCGAGGTGGCGGCATCAGAATGTTTTGCAAGAAAGGTTTCCAAGTTGCCGGTCGCTTTGTGGATGGAGAGCCTTACGCCATCTTCAATTTGTTGGTAAAAGGCGTTTAGACGGACAGTATCATGGGCAGGAGGAGTCCCCAAAAAAGCCACCCGGCCATTAACATTCTTGATAAACGTCTCTAAGTTTTCTCTAAGTTCTCCAGCAGAATAAGGACTTTCTCCTTCTTGCCGTGTTGTTGGAGCCATATACCCTGGCTCCCCATGACAAGTGAAATTAATCTGATCATAAAGTTCGAGTAAGTTTCCAATTTTTATTTCCGCTGGAACTTTACTTGCATCTAATTTGATCCCTTTCGTCTGGATATGACGGGGATCAACCCCTTCCTCAATAAACCGTCCTAAATAGAGATCATTCGGAGGTGCATAGGCTTTCATAACAAGGCGCCCTGCAGTTGCCACAAACGTAAAGCCCATACTAAAGGCCCAATATCCAATTTTGAAAGCAGCTAAATAGAAGTCAGTAATTCCAAAGGAATCAAAAACAAGGCGAACAAAAGAGGTCATAGAATATCGGAGGGTAAGGTAAGCGGCATTAAACACTGATGAAATAACAACCCCAATAAACTCGATTATTGTTACGCCAAAGTTATAAACTTTTTGGAGGAGCTGAAACTCAGCTTTCCTTTTGTCCTCAGGCAAAAACTGTGCAAAGTTGATTGTATATCTAGGCTTATCTATTAATATAACTTTCATCTCTACTGTATCCCTGCGTAATATTTTTGAAAAAGCTTACTCTCTATCAACTACATGGTCAATTGTTTTTAATTTTCACCTAGTGAGGTAGGACAAGGGTGACGTGATTTCCCTTCGGATCTCTTGGCTTTTTCTAAGGATTATCCAGAAGCTCCCTTTTTTTCTTTATTCTCTCGACCCAGAGTCCCTTCCAGCTTTTTAGCAGTTTATGTTATGATTATTTCCTATGAAAGTACTCGGCATTGAAACCTCTTGCGATGAAACAGCTGTGGCAATCGTTGAAGATGGAAAAAAAATTTTAGTTAACTTGGTCGCCTCGCAGGCTGATGTCCATAAAGTCTATGGGGGCGTTTTCCCAGAAATTGCTTCAAGGCACCATATCGACCGCCTTCTCCCTTTAATAGAAGAAGCGACAAAAGATCATGAGATCGATTTGATCGCTGTGGCCAATGGTCCTGGGCTGATGGGCTCCCTCTTGATGGGGGTAACAGCTGCTAAAGCCTTGGCTTATGGATGGGATAAACCTCTGGTAGGTGTCAACCATGTTGAAGCTCATTTATATGCGTCAATGATGGAAGTGAACCCAACTTTCCCAGCCCTTGGTGTAGTAATTTCTGGGGGTCACACCTTCTTGGCGAAGATGACCGGTATATGTGAATATGAGATCTTGGGGACAACCGTTGATGATGCTATAGGTGAAGCCTTTGATAAGGTAGCTGCCCTTTTGGGATATCCCTATCCTGGTGGGCCAGAGATTGAAAAGCTAGCTCGTAGTGGCGATAAGACAAGCTATTCTTTTAAAGGTGGGAAGGTGAAAGGAAGGCCTTTGGATTTTTCTTTTAGCGGTCTAAAGACAAATGTTCTTTATAAGGTAAAGGGAGCTAACTCCAATCGGAAAGGGCCAACGATTATTGAAGAAAGTGAAAAGAAACATATCGCAGCAAGTTTTCAAGAAGCTGCTTTCCAAGATCTCTTTGGTAAATCCCTCAAGGCTGCAGAAACTTTTAATTGCCAAGGGATTTACTTAGGGGGAGGAGTCACTCAAAATGGAAGGCTGCGAGAACTTTTTGAAACCTCCCCATATCCAGTCTTTTGGCCACCAAAAGGACTTGGTCTCGATAACGGAGCAATGATCGGAGGACTCGGATATCACCTGTATCAAAGAAAAAATTTTTCTAATGACGTGCAAGCGTTTCCTAGACATTTTTAGTAAGAATCGTTAAAATGGATGGAAGAGCTAATTGCAAAATCCCTGGTTAGTCGATTTTTTAGGAGTTTTGACCGATTTGGCCATAAAACACAAACTCACATACTCTTTAGGGTAGGGTGCTTGTGTTTTATGGCCAAATCGGTTGAAAGAACCAAAAAGCGACCAGTGGGAATTTAGCAATTGGCTCGGTAAACAAGGAATTTGATTATGGCAAAGAAAGGTGCACGCGAAAAAATTAGACTTAAGAGTACAGAAAGTTCAGAAACCTATTGGACCTTTAAAAATAAGCGAAATAGCCCAGAGCGGCTTGAGCTAAAGAAATTTGATAAAAAGCTTAGAAAACACGTTAGTTTTAAAGAAGCCAAGTGATTTTTGAATTTTCGATTGCCCGTAAGTACCTCATCCCGAGGAAAAGGCAACTATCGATGTCCTTAATAGCCCTGATGTCTGTCGGGGTTATTTCTTTAGTTGTCTGGCTAATCCTCGTCTTCCTATCAGTAACCGATGGGATCGAAAAGAATTGGCTTAAAAAGCTCACCTCATTAAACGCTCCCATTAGAATTATCCCTACGGAAGAGTACTACCATTCTTACTATTATCAGGTGGACGGAATTAGCAGTGAATCGGACTATACTTATAAGAGCATTGGTGAAAAAGCATCAGCCCTTTTAACCGACCCTTACTCTCCCGAGTTCGATCAGGAGATCCCTAAGCGATGGCCCGAAAAATCCTACAACACTGATGGAACGCCAAAGGATCTTGTTAAAGAGACTTTTAATGCACTTGAAGAACTTAAACTGGCAGCGCAAGATTATGAAGTATCTGGAGCCATATTAAAACTTCGAATGGTCCGCCCGCAAGGGATCCCCTTTTCTAGGACCCAAGAAAAAGGACAAGGGTTTTTAACGCAGGCCTCCTACATTTCCACATTTAGTGGAAAAAGTCCCAATCTCCCTAATTTAATAGAAACTCCCCGCACTGAGGATCTTAACCATTTATTTTTCCTAGCTGATGTTTCCTCATCTGGCGTAAGTGAAGATACCCCAGAAGATCTTTCAGAGATATCGACTCATGACTTTCAACAACGATTAAGAAGACTTCTGACACATATGACGATTGAAAAGATGAAGACTTCCTCCCATCGATGGCAAGCCCTCGGTTCTCTCCTTCCTGAAGGGGTTGAATTTGACGCTTATGCACCTGTTAGACAGGGGGTGGTTTCTCAGCTGGTTTTCCCGATTGATAAGAAGGAATGCAGTGGAAAAGTGATCAAAAAGCAAGGACGCCTCCACTACATGGATCGAGATGGGAGCAGTCATATGATAAGTTTATCGGTCCCTCTTTTTGTTGAGGGGCGAGTCGAGATGGAAACAACCCTTTGCCCAGTGGATTTTGAAGGGGTGCGCGCTCTTAATGATCTTCGATTTGAAGTGAAAACAAGCTTGCAAGGTGTCCCGTTAGCTGGACAGGTCCCCTGGGATGGACTCGAGATTGAAAAAGGAAGTGTCATAGCTCATTTTGATAGTCCCCCAGAAGTTTCACCTCTTTGGCCCTACTTTATCGGAAAAGAAGCCTTTCTTCCCAAGACTGATGCCCCCGCCGTCGTTCTCCCCAAACATTTCCAAAATAGTGGCGTTCAGCTAGGAGATATCGGATACTTTTCCTATGGCGCTGCAACGAGTAGTTCCATCCAAGAGCAACGTCTACCTGTAACAGTCTGCGCATTTTATGACCCTGGTGTCATGGCAATTGGTGCAAAGGTTATCCTAACAGGACCGGAACTTCCCCATGCGATTAATACAGCCTCTCAATCAATGATTGATCCTAATATGATCAATGGGATTCAAGTCTATCTTGGAGATTTATCAGCTGCTAAAGAGATGAAAGAAAAGATTGAAGATGCTCTTGAAGCGCGTGGGCTTAATTCCTATTGGAAGGTGACAACCTTTCATGAATATGACTTTGCAAAAGATCTGCTGCAACAATTCCAGAGCGATAAATACCTCTTTACTTTGATTGGGGTCATTGTCCTCCTTGTAGCCTGTAGTAATATCATTTCTCTCCTTGTCATCTTAGTCAATGATAAAAAGCGGGAAATTGCGATCTTAAGTGCAATGGGTGCTTCAAAGAAAAGTATCGCCCTAATCTTTACGCTATGTGGAGGGATCATGGGAACCCTTAGCACCTTGATAGGAACTGTGGCAGCAATGTTTACCCTTCACAACATTGATTCTGTGGTAAGTTTCTTGAGTTTTATGCAGGGACACGATGCATTTAATGTTGTTTTCTATGGAAAATCTTTGCCTAGTCAGCTCAGTAACCATGCCCTAATATTCATTTTGATTGCGACTCCAATTATCTCTCTTCTGGCTGGCCTTGTTCCTGCCCTCAAGGCAACAAAGCTTCACCCTTCACAAATATTGAGGTCTGAATGAAGCAAGTCATCCTCAAAGGAGAACATCTAAAAAAAGCCTTTTATAGTCCAGCAAAGTGCGAAATATTAAAAGGGATTTCCCTAACTGTTTATGCTGGAGAAACCATCGCTATTATGGGCCCTTCAGGAGTGGGAAAAAGTACCCTTCTGCATATTTTTGGCACGCTTGATACTCCATCAGATGGAAGTTTAGAAATTGCAGGAAAAAATGCGTTGGGAGAGGCTGCAGCGCTCCTTCGGAATCAACATATTGGCTTCGTTTTCCAAAATTACAATCTCCTCGATGAATATTCGGTGATCGATAATGTTTTAATGCCAACAAAAATTGCTCGGATAAGTGGAAAAGAGGAGGTCGCTAAAAAACTTCTGGAAGAGGTGGGATTAAGTGATCATTTAAACCATTTAGCAAAACAACTTTCAGGTGGAGAAAAGCAGCGAGCAGCCATTGCTAGGGCCCTTTGCAATAATCCCGATTTGATCCTCGCCGATGAGCCTACTGGTAACCTCGATGATGCCAACTCGAAGCGGATCCATGATATCTTAATCTCTTCCGCAAAAAATTTGAACAAGGGACTCATTATCGTCACGCACAACCATGAGCTTGCCAAGCAGTGTGACTTTACCTATACTCTAAAAGATGGAAAGCTGGAGAAATCGTAATGGAAATTCTAGTTATCGGAGTTGGCTATGTAGGTCTTGTCACAGCGGCCTGTTTTGCAGAGATGGGTCACCACGTTACTTGTTTAGATATAGATAAGGGTAAAATCGACCGGTTAAACAAGGGGGAAGTTCCCTTTTATGAGCCAGGGCTCAAAGAAGTTGTTCTCCGAAACCAAAAGGGAAAACGTCTCCTTCTCACTACCAATTACGGCGCCGTAAAAAAAGCTGACATTATCTTTATTGCTGTAGGAACTCCTTCGAATAAAGATGGCTCTGCAGATCTTTCTCAAATCGAGGCTGCTGCAAAATCTATTGCCGGCGAAATGACCGGTTATACTGTCATTGTGAATAAATCAACTGTTCCTGTAGGAACGGTAAGAAATCTAAAGAGTATCATCCGAGATGTTTTGACTAAGTCTAAAAAAGAGATCTTCTTTGACGTCATCTCCTGTCCTGAATTTTTAAAAGAGGGGTCAGCAATCGATGACTGCATGAAGCCTGACCGTATCATCATTGGAAGTGACAGCGAAAAAGCTACTAGAATCTTAAAGCGTCTCTACTCTTCATTTACTTTTAATCATGATCGAATTCTCATTATGGATATTGAGTCTGCAGAACTGACTAAATATGCCTCAAACGCTATGCTAGCAACCCGCATCTCCTTCATGAATGAAATCTCCGGGATTTGCGAAAAGGTAGGAGCGAATATCAATCAAGTTCGCCTCGGAATGAGTGCCGACCACCGGATTGGCTACCATTTTCTCTATGCTGGCGTGGGATATGGGGGATCTTGTTTCCCTAAAGATCTCCGTGCCTTGCAGGCGATGGCAGGGAATCTTAAATGTGAAACTCCCCTTTTAGAAGCGGTTGACACAATTAATGAAAGGCAAAAAAAACGGATCACCAAACGGATCTCCAGTTACTTTTCTAAGAAAGGGGGAGTAAGAGGAAAGACGGTTGCCATTTGGGGACTTTCCTTTAAACCCAATACCGATGACATCCGAGAAGCACCTGCTTTAACGCTCATCCATTCCCTCCTTCGCAAAGGAGCAAATCTTCGCCTCTATGACCCCGTAGCAATGGGCAATGCTAAAAAAGAGCTTAAAGGAAAGGGAAATATCCGCTTTTGCCTAAATGAGTATCAAGCAGCGCAAAATGCCGATGCCATTGTCCTCATGACAGAGTGGAAACAGTTTCGGTTTGTGAATTTAAAGACCATTTTGAGTAAAATGCGAGGCAACGCATTTTTCGATGGGCGGAATCAATACCATCCTAAAGAAATGGCGATCAAAGGATTTCGGTATATGGGAGTAGGCATTCCACAAAGCCCAATCGATCTCTTAAGAGAGCTCCGCTCTATTGGAAATAAAAAGGCACTTAGATATGGCGCTACCCTGCGAGACATCGACTCTGCGCTCATTGATTGATGAGCATCTTGATACGTTGATTCCCCTTAAAAAAGGGCCTCATTCTCTTCTATATGAAGCGGCACGTTATTCCCTCCTCCTCCCTGGAAAGCGACTCCGCCCTCTTTTCCTTCTAAAAGTTCTAGAAGATTACAATCTCCCCGTTGAAAGAGGGCTTGATGCTGCATGTGCCCTTGAAATGATTCATACCTACTCTTTGATTCACGACGACCTTCCCTGCATGGATGATGATGATCTTCGACGGGGAAAACCAACACTTCATAAAGTTTATGGTGAGGGACAAGCAGTTCTTACTGGTGATTTCCTCCTTACTCATGCTTTTGAAGTTCTAGCACAAAGTGGCCTTCCAGTGGAACTCATCACAATTATTGCAAAAGCTGCAGGTGGTGAAGGGATGATAGGAGGACAAGTCGTTGACATTCTTACAGAGGGAAAAGAGAGTAATTGGGACACCCTCTTATTTATGTATCTTGGAAAAACTGCTGCTCTTTTCTCTGCAGCTCTAGAATGTGGAGCTGTCATTAGCAACGCTTCTTTTGATGAGCAAATGGCCCTTAGAAATGCTGGGAAATATTTTGGTATTGCCTATCAAATCCGAGATGATATCCTCGATGTCACCTCTGATGAAAAGACCCTTGGCAAACCAACCTTCTCTGATCTTGCTAACGGCAAGTCCAACTGTCTCACCCTTTTTGGAAGGGAAAAGGCAGAGCTACTTGCCTCCTCATTCAGAGAAAAAGCGATCGATGCCCTCCCAGAAAAAGCCTACCACGTCCATGAGCTGATTCACTGAAAAATTGTGTCTGCGGAATCTATTAGCCTTTTTTCTCGTAATTCCTCTTTGTTTTCTAAGACGTAATGAGGAAAGTCTTCTGAAATTTCAAAGCATTGGAGGCTTTCTATATATTTTTTTAAGTGATCAATATTCCTACTTTCTTCTTTGTTAGCGCTAACATGAGCGTAAGATTCAAGCTTTTGAAGATATTTTCGATGACCGCCTAAAGAAGAAAAATGCCAGCCTAGCCTCGGTAAATTAGCAAAAGACCACTTTTTATTCGAAAATTTTCTTTTTACCCTGTTTAAAACGTGGAAGCCATTATGGGCATGCCCTTTAGCAAATCCACTAAGGTCTCTAAATCCTTGACAAGATCGAAGAAATTTTGACAGAGTGCCCCAAGATGTGGCTACACTTATGTTCCATGTCTGAGGTTGATGTCTATTTAGAAAAAATTGATACATATCGAACTCGCCAAAAACAATATCATTATTTTCAGAGTGAATGGCTTTAACAATCAAGTCGATCCCCTCCTTTCTGACAATTTCGTCCACATCAGTTATAATTATGATATCCTTTTTTCGAGGTTTACAGAGATTTAGACCTTTAATGATTTGATCCCGCTGAAAAATTTCAACCTCCCAATAATCTTCATCTCTTACAGGGTTGAAAACGGGAAATTCATCTACTACTACATGGACAATTTTATCTAAGTATTTTGAATACCGCTCTTTGTTAGCAGCAAAATAAAGAGGTTTAGGTTTATTTTGGAAAGTTCTAGTAGATTCCACCAGTATAAACTGATCAACCTTCTCATAAAGCTCCGACAGCCTAATATCAAGAACATCAAGTTCGTTAAAAAATAAAAAACAATCAAGCACCCTTGGTTTAGATGATCGATTATACCAAAGAGTACCAGCCAAGAGCGTTAGACACAAAAGCACCAACGCCAAAAGCTTAAATTTGCGCATGGCTCACTCACCTTGTTGAAAAAAGGGAGGATAATTGCTCACACAATAAAGATCAAAACCATTTTAGTTTTGTTCCCGAAAAAGATTCTTTAAATTTTCGAGACTTCTTGCTCAATTGAAGATAGGTCTTCAATTTGGGAGTGAACCCCGCCCTAAAGGACGGGGAATCGTTTTGGGGAGGGGCTTCGTACCCCTCCCAAAATGGCGTTAAACTA
>JANQJL010000057.1 GCA_028281675.1 Simkaniaceae bacterium | reverse complement strand
AATTGTTGAAGAAAATCTCCAGCTTTCAGCACAAGCGCAATCGGAAGGAATCCTTAATGGGATTGTAAAAACCTTCCCTTCTGTTGTAGAAACATCCCCAAAACTGTCCTTACAATTCATAGAATTGTTTAGCATTTTCGTAGAAAAGATTCCGTTGGTCCTCTAGCTCATAGAGACTAAAAATCTTCCTAAAAATATCAATGATCTCAGCATAGGAAAGGAAGAGAGCATCTGGTGGGATATTGCTACCAAAAAAGCAACGATCTGCTCCAAAAATCTTAATTCCAGCATGGACAAACCTCTCGATATTCTTTAGGTCGAGTCCCTTAAAGATCAGACCAATCCCACTGAGTTTGAGATGGACATTCGGGTTTTCCGCAACGAGAGACATATCTTCCATCCATTTGGAAAAACCGGCATCGGTTATGTCGCGAGGCCACCCCAAGTGGTCAATGACAAACATCACATCATCGTATTCTTTAGTGAGTTTTGCAACATCTGGAAGTTGGTGACCAAAAACCGCAATGTCAAAAGATAGGAGTTGGGAGCTAAGAGCTTTAACCCCTTTTTGCCAATGAGGATCATTTAGTAAGTCGCGCTCTTTGGAACCAGACTCATGATAAAGGATTTGCCGAATCCCTCTAACATTAGGAAATTGACAGTGGTCTTTAAGGACATTTTCTATATCGGGATCTATGAGGTTCGCTTGTGCAACAATTCCATGAGGAAAACCATGGCTATCTGCAATTTTTTGGAGCCATTCTGTTTCATAGAGGGCTTTTTTAAGGGATGGATTTGCTTCAACATGAATAGATTTAGTGACGTGATGGGGCTTAACAAGCTCTTCATAATCAGTAATAAGAAAGTTCTTTTTTATTTTCTTATAATCACCGATGACATCTTCAAAGCGCCCTTCATCTCCATTTAGCCATGGATATTCTCCATGATCTAAGTCCCAAAGGTGCATGTGTCCATCAATGATTTCATCTTTGTACATTGTGAAACTCCCTTTATTTCTCTATCCTAAAATTCACATTACTGATTTAATAGATTTTTTACACGTACGTATCAAGTTGGATAAGTAATTTACGAATGCAAAAAATTCTTCTTTCGAGGAAAAAGTTGATGCAGAGTAAATCCTACTTCTGATATGAAATAAGATCTTTAAATAATGATAAAATACGTGATGAAAAGTAAAAAAGTCTTTCTCCTTTTTCTCCTTGCCTTCTTTTGCTTTTCTTCATCCCTTCTTTACACAGCTCCCAAAAGTGATACAAGCTTTGAGGAAAAGACCTCTCCCGACGAAAGTTTCATCCCCCATGAAGGTGGCAAGGGTTATACAGTCAATTTTGAGAATCTTCCCATTTTAGAACTGATCAAGTTCATCAGTAAAATCGGGAATGTCAATTTTGTTTATGAGGAACAAGACCTCGCTTTCAATGTCACAATTGTCTCGGAAGAGCCAACTGGACTTGTCCATATCATGGCTGCTTTCACCCAAATTTTAAGACTCAATGGTTTCGATCTTATTGAACAAGGAAATACCCTTGTTATTTCCAAAGGATCTGGAGTCAGACAAATCGCAACGGTGGTCTCTGCAGAAGTTCCCTTAGAAGGGGACCTTGTCCCACCCATTATGACCCGTGTCTTCCGGGTAAAAAATGCAAATCCTGCAACTCTCGCAGGCCTGATTGGCCCCCTCCTTTCCCCCAATGCGATTATTGAAGTCTCCGAGTCAACTCGCCATATTATTGTTACAGATATTACTCAAAACATCGAAGAAATCCACAAGCTCTTCTATAGTATCGATATTCCAAAATCCTCTCTTGAGATTGACTCCTATACTGTCAGGAATAGTTCTCCACAAGACTTAATCTCTCTTGCTAATCAGATCCTTATCCCAATCTCTGAAGGGAATCCTCTTATTTTTGTCCCGCAAAATGCAACCAATACGATCTTTATCGTTTCGACCCCTTTCTTAAATGAAAAATCGATCGCGATCCTAGAAGATTTAGATTCCCCTCCATCACTTTCTCGAGGGATTCATGGCCCCCTTTCCTCAGATAACATTCTGATTTATCACATCCAGAATAAACCAGCTGATGTGATGCAGTCTGCGGTCAAAGACATTAAAAATAACCTTACTGAAATGGGTCCATCAGCGCAAAATCTCGTTCAAGCTTTAAATAGCATGAAGTTTGTTAAACAAAGTCACTCTCTTCTTTTCACCGGAGATGCTCGCTCTCTTGTAGAAGTGAAAAGCATCCTCACTAGCCTAGATATTCCCTATAGCGAAGAAGAACTTGAATATATCCGCGGGGGATTCTACATCTATAAGATCAAGAATAGTGATGAAAAGCAAATCGCAAGAGCTCTAGAAAAGCTTGCTCAAAACCTTAAAAAAACTCCCCACCCTGATAATGATTTGATTGAAGCGATTGATTCAATGAAATGGATCAAAGAAAGCGACTCTTTGATATTTACTGGAGATCAAAGATCTCTCAATAGGTTAAAACAGATCCTCCCCACTTTTGATGTTCCGGCACATCAGACTTCTAAAATCCCTTTAAGCAACGACTTTTTTATCTACACTCCTAAAAATGAAAAGCCTCAAGCGCTTCTGAAACAACTCCAAGATACTTATACGAATTTAAAAAATTCGAATCTTACCGACGTTGCTTTCTTACAAGCTCTAAATTCTGCAAAAATTTCTTCGGCAGAAGGAACAATCACTTTTACTGGGGATACAGGGTCCCTCAACCGAATTCGCGCTCTTGTTTCAATGATGGACCAGCCAAAAGGGCCCCGACCTGAAGACATGTCGACTTATATCTACCGCGTTAAATATGTTGACCCCGATTATGTTGAAGAGGGACTTAAAAAAATTGCAAAATCTGTTCCTTCGGATGAAAAACTTAGTCGATCGCTTGATAATATGAAGTATATCTCTCAATCCAACTCTTTTGTCTTCAGAGGAGCAACTGAAACAATCAACCAAATCAAGGGGATTCTTCCCACTCTTGATAACACTGATGTTGCGAAAGAGTCCAAATCTACCTACTTTGTGTATAAGCTTATAAATGCTCCTGGAAACAAGGTTATAAAAGAACTTGATCAAACAGCAAAATCGATCAAAGGGACCGATTCTGAAGATAAAGATCTCGTCGAATCTATTCATAATATCAAATGGATCCAATCAACTAATTCCCTCGTAATCACTGGTTCCTCTTCTACTATCGATAAGCTTAAAATATTGATTGGTAAATTCGATAATCCTCGGGCAACAGAACCTACAGCCTCTTCATTCTATGTTTATAGACCTTCTGGACAGCTCCCCAAAGAATTCCGCAGTAAAATTCTAGCTGCTGCAAGCGAAATGAGTAGCTCTGGCCTTGATGACCCGGAGTTAATTAATGCACTGAAATCAGCAACCCTTGTCTCTAATGACACCGCTGTTATGTTCACTGGAACTCCTGCAGCTATTGAGAGAGTAAAGGTAATGGTTAAAACTTTCGAAAATCAAGAGGCAGGATCGCAGACAACAGAATACTATATCTTCAAGCCACAGCATCAAAATCCCGAAGCAATTATCAAACAAGCGAAGCATGCTGCCGATGGGATGAAAGAGGGAGGACTTGCAGATCCTAGTCTTATAACTGCTCTTAACTCGGGAACCATTGTTTCAAAAGGGACAGGTGTTCTCTTTACAGGAACCGCTGATGCGATTAATCGTCTTAAAGACATTATCCCCACATTTGACATTCCTGTTGAAAAAGTCCAGAAGGCAAATGAGTTTTATGTCTATAAACCTGTCCATACCTCTGTAGATCAACTAAAGCAATATGCGCAAGTAGTCGCCAATGATATGGAAGGATCAGGCTTTGCTGATAAAAGCTTGATAAGTACCCTAAAAAATACGCGCTTTGTCTCTAATAGAAACGCCGTCCTCTTTACAGGGACAGAGAGCTCTATTGCAAAGGTTCGTGAGCTCCTTCCCTCTCTTGATATCCCATCAGAAGAACAGGTCAAACAGGTAGGCAAAACAACTTTTGTGATCTACAAAATCAAGCATCTTACAGGGCCAGCTCTGATGAGTTATTTGAGAAATATGGCCTCCGATTTAAAGAGAGCGGGATCAACACAAGATGATCTGCTGATAACTCTGAATAATATGCGCTACGTTCAAGATACTAATTCAATCATCTTTACCGGTACCCCTTCTGCGGTTCAAGAAGCAGTTGCCTTAGCTCAAAAATTTGATATTGCGAGCTTGGCACAAGAAGCTCCAGTACGCGCACCATCGGGCTATCTAATTTATAAACCAAAATTTGTCCCAGGAGAAGAGCTCATCAAAGTCCTTAGAGATTTTGAACAAAACCTCATGACCTCTGGCGTCTCTGATAAAAACCTTTTCGACGTCATCAACAATCTGAAATGGATGGAGAAGACTTCTTCGGTACTCATCTCTGGTGATCAAGAAGATGCAAAGAAAGTTTATGGTCTCTTGGAACGATTTGATGTTCCTGGCCCAGGGGTTTCTGAAAGTGAGCCTGGCATTGAAACTGTCTCTGATATGAGCTTTCTGATCTATAAACTGCAATACCACAGTGGCTCAGAGATTCAAGATGCCATCAAGCTCATTGGAACAGACCTTGCAAAAATAAAAACAAAAGTCAATGACAGTTTGGTTGATGCCATTCACACACTTCAGTGGATCGAAGTGACTAACTCACTCATTGCAACAGGACAGGCTGACGCCCTGGGAAAACTCAAAGAGCTCATTAAGAGCATCGACATCCCCCTTAAGCAGGTTTTTGTTGAAGTTCTAGTTATCGAGACAACCATGCAAAATAATCTCCAGTTTGGCCTCCGTTGGGGATCTCAAGGAAATTATCGCAATAAGTTTTCTTATGCTGGTGGCGGATTTCCAGGACTCATTGGGGGAGAACCCGATCCTTTAGCTTCCTTTACCTCTAATCTTAGTAGTGTCACTGCTACAAACACTCCAACTGGGAGCTTTATCCCCTTCTCATCTGGTGGCGATCTTGGAGTGATTGGAGATATTATTCTCCACAAAGGACAATCTTATTTTGCTCTTGGTTCTTTAATCAATGCAATCCGTGATGATGGTGACACAATCATTGTGATGAGTCAAAAGCTCATCACGCAAGATAATAAGATGTCAACAATCTTCGTAGGAGAAAACATCCCTTACACGGGTTCCTTTGTGCAAAACCAGGGACAAACCACCGTTCAAACTTCCAACCTGGAATATCGTGATGTTGGTGTCAGCCTTAGCATTACCCCCGTTGTTGGAAATAGTGATCTGATTACCTTGATGATTGAAGAAGATATTTCTGAACAAGTCGATACTGGAGATACAACGTCAACGGTAAGTATTACCGGCGTCCAAGGGATCACCACGAGAAAATCGAGTACCAAAACTGTTGTCAGTGTCCCTGATAAAAGCTTCCTTGTCATCAGTGGATCGATGAGCGACTCCAAGGTTTACCATAAAACTGGAATCCCTTGTTTAGGAGGACTCCCCCTTATTGGAGCAGCTTTCAGTGATAACGAAAAAAATGATTCTATCTCTAACCTTGTCATCTTTGTCCGCCCTCATATCATCAAATCGTTCGATGTTTATAAAGAGATTACAGAAAAGCAAGAAGATCTCTATCGCAGCCAAACTGTTGCAGAAGACTTTGATGCTGGACTTGAAATGGTCAAAACCCCTGACGATAGTTACTAAAACCTCGGAGCGCCTTCCCTATTTCGCTGCATAAGGAAAGCGATCTTGGATGGAAAGACTTTTGAGCCTATCTTTTGCATAACACATACTGCGACAGGGATTAAGAGACTCCTCGCCTTTTCAAAATTATTCTTTGCGCGATATAACTCATAGCTTGTGAAAACGCCCGTTGCGACAGAAAATGCAAAATCTGATACACAGGACATAGTCGACCTCCCCCTTAAGTTTTAGGGGGATTTTATCAGAACAAAGAAAAAAATGCGCTAGATTTTTCGGTTGGCCTGCTCGATGGGATTCGGGTAACCAAAGGCGCTTACCCGGATGAAAGGCTCGCCGGAAAGGCCGTGGCCGACCCCTGGGATGAAGATGAGCACTTTGGTTTCAAAAAATTTTTAAAACACCTCCCAGAAGGAGTGGTTGGGGGCTTAGACCCAAAGGTACAAGGGCGTTCTCCACGGGGTACCTCCCGTTTTCTCGAGATTTTTTCGACTGGCAAAGCATCGAGATCGATGTAAGCATCAGTATGTTAAAGATATAGAATGCAAAGTCAGATGGGGAAAAATCTCTCTTTTCAGTTTCGAAAGCAATTTCCAAACACTGCCTAGTTTAATTTATCATTTTTTCTTTCCTTTTGTGCAGGAGGAAATGGTGGCCTTAGGGTAAGATTCCCCTTGAAAATTAAGGGCATTTTAAGCACACTGGCTCTCAATAATGAGCAGCAAGGGACTGAAGTTTAATTTTTATCTCCATAGAGGGGGATTGGAAGTTGTTGAAGTTTTAAGGGTAGCCTTGGACTTGAAAGCAGAAGTCCTGCAAGAGACCGGGGGTTGCCTCCGGAAATTAAACAAATTGTCCCAATAAAGGCTGGGAATAAACCTATCAGGAGGAAACTTATGGATATTAAAGCCACATATAAAGATAGACCGAACCTATTCAATGCCATTGCATCAGCTACATTTTTAAGCGTTATTTCCTTAGCTGGAAAAAAGATACCCGTTTGTAAAATCTCAACAAAAACAGCGATATTTGCAGGGGTTGGCTCTGTTGCAACAAACAATCTGCTCAAAGAAGATAGAAATGCAATCGCTGGAATTGCGTTGGTCCTTCTCTGTGGATCGCAGATTCCATTCTTGGCCCGACGTCTTCCTACTGTATGCACGCTTGATAATATCAAAGGCGTTGCCGCTTGGACGACTGCGACAACCTTGTTGACTTTGGCTTTAGCTTTTGCCTTGAGGCAAACTGGAAAATCTGTAGCTCTCTCCACAATAGGAGAGATAGATAAGTTATGCACAATAGAAGAGATAGCTAATTCCCTCACCCCAGAAAAGATAGCTAAGTTTCCTCGAGAACTGATGAACGCCCTGCTCGCTCGCTTAGAGGTCCTCATAGATAAGGATACAACTAAAGATGCTGCAACAGCTTTGGCTGGTTTGATTGCTCGTGCTCACAATCACCTTAAAGTTTATAAGAATAAAGAAACAATCACGCCCGAGGATGAGATTTTAACCGCAGATCAGATTTCCAAATTAAGAAATAAATTCCCTAAACTTCAGTTGGAGAGTCTACCTAGAAAAAACACTTAAAGTCTAGTCTACAAAGTTTGCAGATGGGAATTTACAAAAGGGAGAGCAAGTTGAAAGAGCTTTTCCTATGAGAAAAGCTCAAGGTAGCCAGTGGAGAAAACCCAAATTGGGCTTTTGAAGGAGATCAATAATTTAAGAGATCAACCACTCGTAACAACACTATCTAGACTTTTTCTGGAATTGTGGTATGATCTCTGGCTATGAAACGAGTACTAATGACTTTCTTAGCCCTTTTCGCCTTGGGAGGCTGTTACAGAGTTCCTGATAAAATTGAGCCTCAAGTTAACTATGCTGTTCAGGATAAGTATTTACAAAGTCTCCCCCCAGCCTTTCCCCCTTTATCGCTCAATGAGCGCAAGGAGCCTTGGGGACAGGAATATCTCATTGGACAAAAATTTGCAGAACACCTCGACCTTTACCGAGCAATTACCTCCTTTAAGCGGGCCGAATTTCTACTTCCCCCAACAAATCGGACCCGCTTGGAGGAGATCCAATATCAAATCCTCCTTTCCTACTACTTAGGAAATCGGTATGAAGAAGTTTCCCAAGAATTTGTCCATTCATCCCTTTATACAGCAGACAAAAAATTCTCCGCCTACCACGATCTCCTCATTATCATGTATGAGAGCTACCTTGAGATTGGAGAAGAAGATAAGGCTGAGTATGTCCTCCGGATTCTTAAGCATCACTACCCCGAAACAGCAAAAAAGCTTGAGCTTTCAACGATCATGATTGAGGGTAATCTTAGCGAAATTCGAGTAGCAGAGAGGTGTGACCCATCAAAGACTTATCTCACTGAACTCATCAAAGAGTACGACGGAAAAAAAAAATCTGTTCACAAAGCACAGGCATTTAATGCACTTGTCCCAGGAGCAGGTTACCTCTATGTGGGGCAAAAACAATCGGCTCTTACCTCTTTTCTCTTAAATGGACTCTTCATTTGGGCCGCTGTCCATTTTTATTCCAATGGACATATAGCTGCAGGGATTATCACAACGAGTTTTGAAGCAGGGTGGTATTTTGGTGGTATCTATGGAGCAGGAGAGAGTGCTAAGCTCTACAATGAGCGCCTCTACGAGGAGCACGCCTACCCTGCTCTAAATAGAAATGGCCTCTTTCCTGTTCTCATGTTAAAATATGGATTTTAATGCAAAAGCTCCTCATCCTATTTCTTTTTTTCCTTCCCCTCTTTGCTGAAGTAGGCTTTGTCACCCCCTGGGGAAAAGATGGGGAACTTGTTCCAGAAAAAACGATCATCCCCCCTGTTCCTACAAAAAGGGGAATCATGACTCGCCTTTCTGAATATGTGATCCTCTTTCATCAAAATATCCTCTCTCCTGTTGACGGTCCCCGCAGTCACTTTCGTCCAACAAGTTCCCGCTATATGCTCCTTGCCATGCGACGACATGGATTTCTTAAAGGGTACATCATGGGATGTGACCGTCTCCTCAGAGAGAACCGAGAGGAGTGGGTCTATCGAAAGGTGACCATTGATGGGGAAGAATTTAAGTGGGATCCCACATTCTCATCCTCAAAACGGAGATCCTCTTCTAAAAAGTCTTGAGGCTGAGAGCTTTTCTTTTTCTCTTGCCGCTTCTTTCCTTTTAAATAGAAAACGAGAGGAACGCCGGTGAAGTGGTAGGCTTTTCGGAATTGATTGATCAGATATTTCTTATAGGTATCGCCCAGAAGGTTGGGACTATTGACGAAGAAAACAAATCGTGGAGGAGCTATATCAATCTGTGCCATATAGTAAATACGGAGCCGCTTTCCCTGAAGCATTGGAGGATGGACTTTGAGGGTCGCTCCCTCTATAAATTTATTCAATTGTCCTGTAGAAATACGGGTCCCTAAATAGCGGTGAACCTCTTCGATCATCGGAAAGAGCTCATCGACCTTCTGCCCAGTTTTTGAAGAACCAAATAAGGTAGGACAATAAGAGACAAACGAAGCTTCTATTTCTAGGCTTTTCCTGCAATGCTCCATTCGAAAGCCTTTGATGAGATCCCACTTATTGAAAAAGAGGATACATCCCTTTCCCTTCTCTTCAATCGTATTTGCAATCCGTTTTTCTTGCGCTGTCATCCCTTCCTCCGAATCAAGCATGAGAATGCAGACATCCGCTCTTTCAATTGCCCGCTCTGTCCGAATTGCCGCGAATTTATCAACGACCTCATGCTCCGACTTCTTCCGCCGGATCCCTGCGGTATCTATAATGGTAAAGGTTTTCCCTTCCCGCACGAAAGAGACATCGATCGAATCCCTTGTCGTCCCTGCTATAGGGCTAACCACGCATCTAGATTCATCTAAAAGGGTATTAATAAGGGTAGATTTTCCGACGTTAGGGCGTCCAACAATCGCAATTTTAATCCCTTTTCCCTCTCCTTCCTCTTCTATAATAGGACAAGGAGCCAACGCTATTTCTAAAATCTCTACAATATTTCGCCCCTGAATGGCTGATACAGCAACCATCTCTTCTATTCCTAGTCCATAAAAAGAGGCCAGCTCTGACTCATCTTCATTATCAACCTTATTGACTGCTAAAACTAGAGGCTTGCCACTTCTTAGGAGTAAATGGGCGACATGCTCATCTAAACTCGTCACACCAACTCGTGCATCAACTACCATGATGAGACTATCTGCCTCTTCTATCGCAATCTCTGCCTGCACCTTTACCTCTTCCGCAAAGGGGATTTCACTTCTTTCATCGATCCCACCCGTATCAATGATTTCAAAAGGGCGACCAAAAAGCTCACTATCTGCATATAAACGGTCACGAGTGACCCCTTCCATCTCATCGACAATGGCGATCCGTTTCTTGGCGATCCGGTTAAAAAGGGCTGATTTCCCCACATTGGGGCGCCCTACAATGGCAATTCTTGTCTTTTTCATGGCAAAGGATCATAACAAACTTCTTATTAAAAAAAATATTACAAAAAAACCGTGCGAATTAGAGAGAAAACCGTTAAAAAATAAATATGGAAAGGTGGCAGCAAAAAGTTCTTTTAATTTTTTTAGGCATTGCAGTGATTGCTCTTGGGGTTTCTTATTTTGCACAGTACGCCTTAGGGATTCATCCCTGTATCCTTTGTAGATTACAACGGATCCCCTATTTCACTATTGGAGCGTTTGCTCTTTTTGGGTTTTTCACAACATTTAAAAAAAGTGCTTTTCGACTAATACAGGTCTCTCTTCTTGCGGGAATCATTTTGGCAAGCTATCACAGCTCCGTCCAGTTTGGAATTATGGGTTCGCCTTGCCAGAAAAAAAATGTGGAACGAACGGGACCGTCGCGAAGAATCTTTGGCCTCCCTCCTCCTCTTTACAATGGGCTCTTTTCCCTTGGTCTATTGATCGGTTTAGAGGTCTTTATGGTACGCTCAAGAAAGAGATCGCCATAAGGGGTTGCATTTTTACTCAATGCATTGAGTAAAATTACTCAATATACTGAGCAAAATGATGGAATCATGTTTAAGCGATTATTTTCAATAAGTTATAGACAAACAGGAAAAACAATGCTCCCCTTCCAAGTTCAAAAATCCTTGAAAAATTTCTAAAGACCTCCATTGAAGAGTGGTTTTCTTAAAAGCCCTTATACCATTCGCGAAAAATAAATTCTTATTTTTCACGAATGGTATTAATTATTGATATCACGGTTCATCTGGTTGAGAAGTTGGATGAGATCATTGCGATCGAGATGTTTGATTTGATCTTGATCATCGTAACCAATGATCCCTTCTGTAAGGCTGATCTTCCGCTCGATAAGAGCATGGATGTGTTCTTCAATAGAGTTTTTGTTGACCATTTTAAAGACTTGAACCCCACGGTTTTGTCCAATACGGTGTACACGATCGGTGGCTTGGTTTTCTTTGGCGGGATTCCACCATCTATCATAATGGATAACGACAGAGGCGGCGGTAAGGTCAACCCCTGTGCCAGCTGCCTTTAGAGAGGCTACAAAGACTTCGCACTCGGGATCTTCACGGAATTTTTGGAGTTGTTTCTTCCGATCTTGTGTAGATCCACGGATGGTAGCGTAACCAATCTTATGTTCTTTAAGGTAGTTTTCGATGAGGGTCATCATATCGAGATATTGAGAGAAAACGACAAGCTTTTGACCACTCCCCCTGGTTTCCTCGAGAAGCTCTATGAAGAGATCCCACTTTCCACTTTGGTGCTTTTGATAATCCTTGAGATCTTTGGTAATAAGGCAAGGATGGTTACAGATTTGCTTAAGCGTATTCAAAAGGGCAAAGACGTGCATATAAGGAACAGCTTTCTCAGAATTCTCAATATCCCTAAGGATAGCCTCGCGTGACTTCTCCACAACATCGCGATAGAGCTTGAGTTGCTCCTCAGAGAGGAATGAGTAGGCAATTTCTTCGATTTTCTCGGGAAGGTCATGAAGAACTTCACTTTTTTTTCTACGGAGGACAAAGGGATGGATAAGGCGAGAAAGGAGTCCCCGTTTTTCTTGGTCATGCAACTTTTCAATGGGGTTCACAAATACCTCGCGATAGACAGTGGTCGAGGGCATATAACCAGGTAGGACGACATCAAAGAGAGCTTTAAGCTCATTAAGACGATTTTCTATGGGAGTTCCTGAAAGGCCGATTTTACTTTTAGCCCGAAGCATCGAAAGGGCTTGGTGTGTTTGCGATTGGGCATTTTTGGCAATTTGTATCTCATCGAGAATGGCCACATCAAATTCAAGGGTTGATAAGAGCTCTCTTTCACTTCTAAGGGTTCCGTAAGAGGTTAAAAGAAGATCTACCGTTTGGTTAAAGGCTTTTAGATTCCGCTGCGTTCCATAAAAGACGACTACTTTAAAGTCTGGGAGAAATTTTTGTAGAAGTTCTTCCCAATGGTATAAGACCGAGGTTGGACAGACCACAAAGTATTGAGGCTTTTTCTCTCCTCTTGCATTTCTAGAAGCGGCAAGAAGGGCCATCGCTTGGTGGGTCTTCCCGAGTCCCATATCATCGCAAAGGAGCCCTGAGAGTCCATAAGAATAGAGAAACCATAGCCACTTAACCCCCACTTCTTGATAAGGGCGCAGGGTACTTTTAAGTCCTTCTGTATTCAAGATATCGGTCGTTTCAAAATGATCAAGCTCTTCAAGAAAGGCGCGGGTTTGTTTTCCTTTTTCAGTATCTTCTCTTGTCTCTTCGATATTTTCAAAGGTGCGCAAACGGATCCACTGAAGGGTGGAAAGGGTCATTGTATCATCCTCGATTTTTCCAACCTCGCGGAGCCAATTAAAACGGGGATCTTTGAAGAAGAGGAGACCTGCTTCGGTTATCGCATAAGAACGGTGACGATCAAGACTCTCTTTAATAACACTTAGACTTTCTTCCCCAAATTCGCTGACATATGCGAGCTCGACTTCCCACTCTCTTCCAGGCGTTTTATTGATATTATTAACTTTCAATGTGAGGTTATGAGGACGTTTTAAGCGGCGATCGATCTTAATGATATAGGGTTTTAGTTTTGTGAGCTCAACAGTGATGAAAAGGGGCTTTTCATTTTCATCGATTACTCTTTTCTTTCGATACTTTTCAGGAAGGCGGGCAGGAAGGGGGATCTCTGAAAACCCTTCTCCTACAACATAAGCAAAGTCTCCAAAGAAGTGAATCTTTTTTCCTTCATATTCAGGGCGATAGAAATATTGAGGAAGGGCAACAATTCGTTGTTTTTCATCCATGGAAATATTAAGCCCAGCTTTTTCCAAAGGGCATGTTGCACTGAAGAAATTTTTTATCTGCTCGAGCTCTTCTTGATTTTCATGGATGAATAAGGGAATCTCTTTTGCTTTAATCATTTTTCCTGGAGAAATTTGCCCAAGTCCGCGCGCTCTGACTTTCTTGTAAAACCCTTTTCCTTTCATGTAGAGCCAATCTCCAAAGTCAAGGATCTCATCTCCCCCTTCATAGGTTCCCGATTCACTTTCAAAGGTAAGGTTTTTTAAATCAAAGGAGTAGGTTAATCGAAACTCTACATTGGAGAGGTGAATCTGAAACCCTTCATGCTCATTGAGCCAAAGGCGGTATTGATTGATAAAATCGCCAATTTCATTAGGAGAAATAATACTCTCAATCTTTTCAAAGAGCCTATCCTTCATAGGGAAAAACCCTCGCCCCTCAATAAAAACCCACGGATGAAAGATTGCAGTCCTCTCTTTTTGAAGGTCTCCTCTTTCATAGGCGTAACAAATAATATGTAGCCGTTTTTTTTCATCGAAATAGAGTTCATAGCCAGGAGCAACAGGCTCTCGAGAAAGCTCTGTCCCTTCTAAATACTTTTGCACTGCTTTAAAATTTTGCCCTAGAAATTCTCCTAGTTTCTTTTCAGGAATCACTTTTTTATTCAGAAGTGGGCTTGTTTTTGCTGGGAAAAACCCACTCTCTGGAAAAAACTCCCACTCTCCCACTTTTACTGCATTTTCTCCCCGCTTGTCTTCGAGAAGCTTGGATGCAATATGGAGCTCTTTTGCTTGTGGGTCATAGACCATTTTTTGAACCATCACATCACGAAACTCATGAACAGGAAGTGGAGATTTCACCTCTTTAAGGGATGGAATAATTTCTTTCCAGTTCACTTCAGCAATATAGAACTGAAACTCTAAGTCTTTGAAAGAAATGGTCACTTTTTTGGGAAGGGTATTCTCTGAAAGGTTAAATTTAATGGAGTAATCCTCATTAAATTCTTCTGCAAGGAGCATCCATTTTGCTAAATCTGACCAAAATGAGAGTTCATACTGAAGTTCTTGTGTGGGGGTTCCCCTTTTCCATAGGGCAAGTTCTGCGGGAGGGAGATTAGAAAATTTTAGTGATGTTTCTTCTGTTTCCTGCGGTCTATTGAACACCATTTCATCTAGAAGGACTTTCCCTTTGGCGTTTTTTATTTTAAGGGAGAAGAGAGTCTCTCCCCCTTCAGCCTTGCAGATATATTCCTTTTCCCCCTTTTTCTTAAGGATTTTAGGATCTACTCCATGTCTCTTAAAGGCCATCATGCAGAGTTTATTCCAAAAGGAATCGGCAAACCGAATATGGAGGGGCTTTTCGTTTAAAACTTTTTCGTAAGCGGCTGCTAGGTGGGGACAAGAGCGACTTTTTTCTGCCTCATCGCAACTGCAGAATGCATCTTTAACCTCTCCCTCATCACCAACTTGAAGGAAGGGCCAAAACTCCTCTTTGAGTTTGGGGTCATGGACCTCTACTTGATAGGTTCCTCCTGAAAAAACAATGCTTTTCACATCTCCCGATTTAATGAGAGCTTTCCCCTCGGCTTGGTGACTGTCCTTAAGAGAGTGTTTCACAAGTTTTTTAAAACCTCTTCTCCTTCATAAAAATCATAGTTTAGGTCGTGAGCCACATGTTCATTTGTGACTTTCCCCAAACAGACATTCATCCCAGGCCTCAAAAGGGGATCGCTTAAAAGGGCCTCTTTATAACCCATTTCTGCAATTCTTAAGGCATAAGGGAGAACACTATTCGTAAGGGCAATAGTTGCTGTTCTTGCGCAAGCGCCAGGCATATTTGCAACGCAGTAATGGACAACCTCCTCTTCGACAAAAATAGGATCGGAGTGTGTTGTTGGACGGGATGTTTCCGCACATCCCCCTTGGTCAATCGCTACATCAACAATGACAGATCCATTCTTCATTTTTTTCACAAGCGCTTTGGTAATCAGTTTGGGTGTCACTTTCCCAGGGATAAGGACAGCCCCTACAACCATATCACACTTTGAAACCTCCTCTTCAACGGTTGCAGGCGTTGAATAAAGGGTTTGAAGTTGTCCTTTAAAAAGGTCATCAAGTTCTCGAAGCCTCTGGAGGTTATTATCAAGAATTGTAACATCAGCACCGAGCCCAACGGCCATTTTTGCAGCTTGTGTTCCTACAACACCACCTCCAATAATCACCACTTTCCCAGGGCTAACGCCAGGGACACCTCCTAAAAGAACCCCTCTACCCCCCGATGCCATATGGAGAGAGTAGGCTCCAGCATGAATAGAGATTCTTCCCGCAACCTCACTCATAGGGGTTAAAAGGGGAAGACGTCTCTTGTGATCAATCACTGTTTCAAAAGCAATTCCTATCACTTTCTTCTTTAAGAGTGCTTCTGTTTGTTTTGGATCGGGTGCTAGATGGAGGTAACAAAATAGGATTTGATTTTCTTTTAAAAGGGGGTACTCGCTCGGTTGCGGCTCTTTGACTTTGATGATCATTTCAGCAGCATAAACTTCTTTCGGGCTAGAGACAATTTCTGCTCCAGCTTTTTTATAATCTTCATCTTCAAAGCCAATCTTGCTTCCGCCACCCTTTTGAATAAGGATCTCATGCCCCCCTTTTTTTAGGGCTTTTACCATGGCTGGTGTTGCACCAATCCGGTATTCATGATCTTTTACTTCTTTAGGAATTCCAATTTTCATAACCGAACCTTTCCATCAAAGACATGACGCACGTCGCCGGACATCGTAATGCCTGTTAATCGCTTTTTTTCTGTTAATATCTCAAAGTGGAGCTGCTCTTTAGAACCAAAAACAACATCCACCGGGCCAGCAATTCCAAATTGCTTCCACGCTGCCATACAAACAGCTGTAGCTCCACTCCCACACGAAAAGGTTTCATTTTCTACACCCCTTTCAAAAGTGCGCACATAGATAACTTTGGAACGGTCGATTTTAGCATAATTGATATTTACACCAAAAACAGAAAAACGGTCTTTGGCCTCTAAATCAAACCGAGAAAGATCCTTAACAAAGGTGACAAAGTGGGGAACACCTACCTCGAGAAATGTCTCTGAGCCCTTTTCTTCCAATATTTTAGGAATTCCCATTTCGATCTGAATCCCCTCATGACTTATTCTACAAGGGTAGATTTTTTTTACTGTTTCAATTTCAAACTTTCCTTTTTTTTCTCCTAAGTCGCTTAAGAATTGAATGAGACAACGGAGACCATTGCCACACATCTCCGCTTCCGAGCCATCACGGTTAAAGATGCGCATCGCGAAATCCCCTTTCTCTGATGATTGGAGCAATAGGAGTCCATCGGCTCCAATACCATAACGAGGGCGGCAAAGTTGTGAGATTTTTTTCGGGTTGATAGGGAAGATTTCATCTCGATCATCGATCAAGATAAAATCATTCCCAGTTCCCTCATATTTTGAAAAGGAAAACTCATTCAAAACCCAGCTCTTTATAAGAGGTGACAATTCCGTCCAAAAGACCGAAGTCTTTTGCTTCATCTGCGCTCATCCAAGTATCGCGATCAATCATCTTTTCGATAAGAGTAAACTCTTTTCCTGTGGCATCGGCATAGAGGTCAATGAGTTGTTTCCGCGTCTTGATGATCTCCTTTGCTTGGATTTCGAGATCGGTCGCTTGCCCTTGAATCACCCCAGAAATCAACGGTTGGTGGATCATGATGCGAGCATTTTTCGTTGCATACCGTTTTCCTGGGGCCGCTGCTAAGCTAAGGATCGATCCAAACGACGCAGCAAGCCCTGTCACAAGGGTTGTCACAGGAGAGGTGATCATGTGCATCTGATCCCAAATAGCAAAACCAGAGTCGACAGAACCACCGGGTGAGTTAATCACAAAAAGAATCGGCTCACCTGGTGCGAGATGTTCTAGATACCATAGTTTTCGGATCGTATCTTTTGCACTTTGATCGTTTATTGCTGTAGATAAAAAGATCCGTCGTTTTTTTAAAAGAAGCGTGTCAATCTTTGCATCAAAAGATTTCGATTTCCCCTCTTTTTCTTCATCATCATCATCATCTTCTTCTAAACGGATAGGCTCAAATCGTGTTGTCACTTTTATTTCCTTTGTTTATATCATTAAGGTTGGTGCTTCATCTAGGGCGTGTCACCAATTACGCTGCTTTAATTGACGACACGTCCTCATACTGCAAGCTCGGGATAAAGGGGAAAGTCTCCGAGAAGGGATATCACTTCACTTTTGACTTTCTCTAGCACACTTGCATCAATACTCACTTTTGCTCTGCCCGGTTTTCCCGTCCGCTCTACAATCTTTGCTTTAGATGCTTTTAACAGATCAACTATTAAATCGGCAATCTGCCTCATCTCCTTTTCTTTCAAACCGCGCGTTGTCAGTGCTGGCGTTCCAACCCGCACCCCTGATGTATACCACGGACCATTTAGATCATTCGGTATCGAGTTTCGATTAGCAGTCATGAGGGCTTCTCGCATCGCTGTTTCCGCTTGCCGCCCTGTCAAACTAAAGCTAGTCATCACATCCATCACTAAGAGATGATTATCTGTTCCACCGGTAAAAAGCGTTACTCCTCTAGAAACAAGTTGCTCAGCCATTGCTTGAGCATTTATGATAATCTGCTTCGCATAAGTTTGAAAACTCTCTTTTCGTGCTTCTCTAAATGCCACAGCTTTAGCTGCCATCACATGAGGAAGGGGACCTCCTAAAACAAGAGGGCATCCCTTGTCAATCACTTCGCGCCACTCTTTCTTGCAAAGGATCATTCCTCCCCGGGGTCCCCGAAGGGTTTTATGGGTTGTCGATGTGACAATATCAGCATAGGGGATGGGATCATATTCACCCGTTAGGGCTTTACCCGCAACTAGACCAGAAAAGTGAGCCATATCAACGAGAAAAACCGCCCCACATTTCTCTGCAATCTCTTTCATCTTAGCAAAGTTGACAAGTCTTGGATAAGCTGAATAGCCAGCCACCAAAATCGTCGGCTTTTCTTCCATTGCCCCCTTTTCAATCGCCTTGTAGTCCATGAGTTCACTTTTGGGATCGACACCATAAGAGGCAATTTTCATCATTTTTGCCGAAACGTTATGTCTAAACCCATGAGTCAAATGGCCTCCTGCATCAAGGGCAAGCCCCATCATCTTTTGCTGGAGCATAAGGATTCGAATCCGCTCATACTCTTCGGGGCTGAGCGCATCAACGCTCTTTTTCCCAAGCTTTTCGACCTCCTTATTCTGAATCCGCTGCACCAAAATCGCCCAAAAGGCAACTAGGTTCGCATCGGCGCCCGAGTGAGGTTGAACGTATCCATGTTCCGCACCATAAAGTTTTTTTAACTCATCAACAGCAAGAGCTTCCACAGTATCGACATTTTCACATCCCGCATAAAAACGGTGGAAGGGGAATCCTTCACTATATTTGTCGGTTAAAAGGTTTCCCATCGTCAGCTGCGTTGCTAGAGAAGAATAATTTTCAGAGGCAATAAGTTTGAGATAGGTTCGTTGATCTTTTAGCTCTTTGACAATCGCTCCGGCGATTTCAGGGTTATCTTTGCTAATATGATCGAGAGAGGCCAAATAGGCAATCGCAGAGGGTTCCCGCTCTTTTTCTGGAGTCTTTTCTAGATAGCGACTTAAAAATGGCATAACAATCCTTACCATAGTTAGCTCTATACCATAACGGATTGTTGACTATCCTTCCAGGGAGAATTTTTTCTATACCACTCGATCGCTTCATCTAGTTCTTCTACAGTCACACGTTTATCAGTCAAGTCACCATAAAGCTCTAAATAAGAAACAATCTCATCGAGAGCACTGAGCTGGTCTCGCATAGATCCTTGAAAACACTCTTTAGGTATTTGATGAAGCTTTTCTGGGAACTCATCAGGAAATGCCCATCGTCCTAAACTTTGGTAGGAGATATCTACAAGGTGTGTCATTTGAATCCCTAAACCTAAATTTTTTTTTGCAACATTATCCCCTTTCTTGAAGAAAACTTCAATACTTTTGATTTCAAGGGTTTCCTATAGAAAGCAAGATTTCGCTTGAGAAATTTAGGGGGAAGGGGTACGATGTTGGTGATAAGAAATACATGAGAGAGCTAAATGCATAAAGGACTAAAGCCACTACTTGATATTCAAGAACTTGATATAAAGATGATCCGGCTAATGCGGGTAAAAAAGCAGCGGCAGGGAGAACTGAAACAAATCGAATCACTCCGCACCGAACTTAAAGAGCAGCTCACCCTCAAAGAAGAAGAAATTGGGGAAATTAATAAACAAGTCACTGTGCTCGAAGAAAAAATTCAAACTTTAACCGATAAATATAAAAAACTTGAAGCTCAACAAGCAAGCATCAAGAAAGTTGAAGAATTCAATGCCCTCACTCAAGAGATGACCACCGTCGAACGGGAAAAAGCCTCTCTTGAGGCTCAAGCCTCCAATATTCTCGATAGAAAAGTCGCCGAAGAAGAGATCCTTGAGAAGATCAAAGAGAGCCTTTCTGCCTCTGAAACCAATAGTATAGAACTTGAAAAAGAGATCAAATCAAGCATTGATATGATCAATAAAGAAGGGCAACAGTTGAAAGTTGAGCGGGATAATCTTGTTGGGAATGCAGATTCTGAGAGCTTAAAAATTTATGAGAGACTCCTTCGCAATAAAAAAGACCGTGTGATTGTTCCGATAGAAAATCGGACCTGCAGCGGTTGCCATATTGCCCTTACCCTTCAGCACGAAAGTCTCGTCCGTAAAGGGGAAGCTGTGGTATTCTGTGAGCATTGCTCACGGATTCACTTCTGGCAAGAGAGCGAAGCCGTCGAAGGAACGACTGCCCAAACACGTCGCAGAAGACGTCGGACAGTGAAAGCCTAAGGAAGTGTGGAGCAAAAAGGCTTAAGTTATTTTTGGATACTTCCTAAAAAGAACTACGGAGCGGGATGCAATCGCTGCTTTAGAAACACAGCTTCTAAAGAAGAGGAAAGTCCGGACTTCAGAGAAAAAGGTGCCAGTGAAATGCTGGGGGCCGTAAGGCTACGGAAAGTGCAACAGAAAACAGACCGCTTGCCCCATCTGGGTTAGATAGGATGAAAATGCTGAGTTTGAGACTCAGCCCCATGATAGTAATACCATGGAGATGCAAACCCCACCTGAAGCAAGAAAAGAGTTTGAGCTGTTTTTCGCAACGGAACTCTTTCAATATCGCTTGAGGATTTTAGCAATAAGGTCCCTAGATGAATGATTGCAATCTGCGGTTTGCAGGTTACAGAATCCGGCTTACTCCCTCTCCGGGAATTTTGAGCGTCAACGACTATCGTTGACGCTTTTTTCTTGCCCGTGGATGGGCTCTTTCATAGACTTCCCTTTTTAGTTTTGAAGAAACCTGGGTATAAATGGTCGTTGTCCCAAGAGAGGCGTGTCCAAGAAGAACCTGGATAGTTTTAAGATCCATCCCCTTTTCTAGCCAGTGTGTTGCGATAGTATGGCGGATAGTATGAGGAGTAATATTGCCAGCAAGACCACTTTTTCGGAGATAGGTTTTAAAAAGACGATCGATAGAACGGGTGCTGAGGCGATTTCCCCATTTATTTAAAAAGATCGCATTGGAATCTTTTTGCACGTGAGGTTTTCCCTCTTCGTAGCGCCTTGGATCGCCAAGATAGTCTTGGATCCACTTTGCAACATTTTGTGTAATGGGGACAATCCGCTCTTTTTTTCCTTTTCCTTTCACGCGAAGGGAGCGGGCTTTAAAGTTAAAGTCCTTTCGATCTAGAAAAGCAAGTTCACTAATCCGAAGACCTGAACTATAAAAGAGTTCCATGATACTCCGATCGCGTAGACCCAACAACTTAGAGGGATCTGGTTGCTTAAAAAGTTCTTCAACCTCTTGGTAGGAAAGGGCCTTGGGAATCAGTTTATCAAGTTTGGGGCTTCCAATGTCGGCAGCAGGGTTTTCTTTAATCTTTTTCTCTTTGAGAAGGTATTTAAAAAGAGAGCGGAGAGAGGAGAGGTGGCGGAGAACGGTCCGTTTAGAAACCCCTTTCATCTGGAGATGTCCAAGATAACTTCTGATCAGTTTTTTATCGATGGTTGCTTTTTTAGCAAACGCTTCAAAAGCCTTTAAATCAAGGTGGTAGTTACGGAGCGTATGGCCCGAGGCATTGGTTACCACTTCCATGTGGTGGATAAAGTCTTGAATACTTTCTCGTAGTTTCATGTATACTTAATGTATGAAAAAAAAGAATTTCCTAATACTCCAAAGTGCACCCTATAGATGCTTGAAGGGCTTTTCAATTTTTTTTTCGATAGGGGTCTGGAGAAAAAGAAAAATTCAGACAAGCATCCATATGTCACACTTTGGGGTAATAGTGTTCTTAATGTTTGGAATCATGGGAGAGTGCCAGACAAAAGTCATTGCTCATATGGGAGCTTCTCAAGAGGCTCCAGAAAACACGATAAGCGCTTTTCAAAAAGCACTCGAATTAAAAACAGATGTGATCGAATTCGATGTCCGCGTCAGCAAAGATGGTATTCCCATTGTGATCCATGACTCCTCTCTTGGTTGGGACAAAGTGATTCCTGAAAGCTACCTAATTAAAAACCTCACTCTTAAAGAGATTAAGGGTTATGATATCGGAAAATGGTTTTCTAAAGAGTTTAAGGGTGAGACGGTTCCTACCCTTGAAGAGGTTTTAGCCCTTGGGGGCTCCTACATGGTGGAGATCAAATGGGCAGGTGAGCCTTTTGAGCCCTACGTCGATCAGATCCTTTCTTATATTGAAAATGTCGACTGCGTCATTGCTTGCATGGCCCCTTCCGTTGTTGAATATGTGAAAAAGAAGGGACATAAGACGGTGGGGATTGTCCAGACAACTTCGAGCCTCGAGCCTCATGTTGCTTTGCGTCCAGACATTCTCGCTCTCCGCAATCAACTGATTAATAAAAAACTTATTGAGAAGCTTCATGATTTAGGAATTGAGGTGTGGGGGTGGACAATTGATGATCTTGAGACTGGTAAGAAGTTTGAAAAAATGGGGCTCGATGGGATCATCACAAACAACGTCCGTGGATTCAAGGCTTGTTTTTGAATAAATCCTCTGCTATAATCGAGTCTGCTATGATCGTATTAGATAAAATTTCAAAAAAGATTGGGACACGGATCCTATTTGATGATGTATGTGCCGCTTTCAACCCAGGAAACCGCTATGGTTTGACGGGACCGAATGGTGCAGGAAAATCCACTTTATTAAAAATCATGATGGGGGTCGAAGACCCAACTTCTGGCTCAGTCTCCCTTCCAAAAAAAGTCGGTTTTTTAAGGCAAAATATTGAAGAATTTAAAGATGCCCGGGTCCTTGATGTAGCAATCATGGGAAATGAACGCCTTTGGAATGCAATGGTCGAGCGGGATATGCTCTACGACAAGGAAATGACCGATGAAATAGGGATGCGACTGGGCGATATAGAAGAAATTATTGCCGATGAAGATGGCTATAGTGCTGAATCCAATGCAGAAATCCTTCTCCTCGGAATGGGAATTAAAGCGGATTACCATGAAAAGAAAATGCATGAGCTTCCAAGCGATTTGCAGTTTGGTGTCCTTTTATGTCAGGCCCTTTTTGGAAACCCAGAAGCTCTCCTTCTCGATGAGCCCACAAACCACCTCGATTTAGAATCGATTGGATGGCTTGAAAATTTCCTCCACAAATATACAGGAACACTCATTGTTGTCAGTCACGACCGCCACTTCTTAAATAGCGTCACCACCCATATTGCTGATATCGATTATGACACAATCATCACTTATCCTGGAAATTATGATGAAATGCTTGTGGCAAAAACAGCGGTCCGCTCAAGAGCTGAGCACGAGGCTAAGTCAAAAGAAAAAAAGATCTCCCAACTCAAAGAATTCGTTGCAAAATTTGGTGCCGGTACCCGCGCCTCGCAGGTGCAATCACGGGTTCGAGAAATCAACAGGCTGCAACCCCAAGATCTAAAAAAATCAAATATTCAACGCCCTTTCATCCGATTCACTCCCCCTGAAAAACAACCTGGAAAGGTGATCTTAAAGGTGGAAGGGATCAGTAAAGCCTTTGGTAAGAACCAAGTGATTAAAGATTTTTCAATTGAGGTGATGCGTGGCGATAAAATTGCTGTCATCGGAACAAATGGAATTGGTAAAACAACCCTCCTTAAAATGCTCATTGGAGAACTTGAACCTGATAGCGGAACAGTTGAAAAAGGACACCAAGTTGACATTGGTTATTTCCCTCAAAATCACGAAGAATTCATCGATAAAAGTGAAAAAATTCAAGCTTTCGACTGGCTGAAGCGGTATAAGCCCTCGGCATATGATCAAGAGATCCGTGGCGTGATGGGAAGGATGCTTTTTGGTGGGGATGATGCCTTTAAAGAGGTCTCCAAGCTCTCAGGAGGGGAAACAGCCCGCCTTATCTTCGGCGCCCTCCTTCTTAATGTCCACAATACCCTTATCCTTGATGAACCGAATAACCATCTTGACCTCGAGGCCGTCTCTGCCCTTGGCTGGGGCCTTTCAGAGTTTCAAGGAACCGCCATTGTTGCAGCGCATGATAGAGACCTTATCAATGAATTTGCCACGAAGATTATCTCTCTAGACAAGGATGGAGTCCATATCTTTGATGGTAATTTAGAAGCATTTCTCTCTGCAAAAGCCTAATGTTTACCGAGAAAAAATTCCGCTTGCTCTCCTCCCGTAGGCAACACAAAAATGCTGGACTCCACCTACGTGCCCTCTATGAACAAAAACTCCCTCTCGATCCTCACTACCGAGCAATGGAAGAATGGCTTAACCTTCCTCCACTTGAAGAAACAAGTGAAAAAATCATCGACCGCTTTCATCTTCATATGAAAAAGGGGGCCATCTCTCTTCAAGAGCATAATCTTCTTGTAAAGCGACTTGACACACTCTCAGATGTCCCCTTTGGTCCGATTACTATTTACCTCGAAGATCTCCGCTCGGCTTTCAACATTGGGAATATCCTTCGGACAGTCGAAGCCTTCCGTCTCGGCACCGTTATCTTCTCACAAAACACCCCCTATATCGATAACCGCAAAGTGGAAAAAACAGCGATGGGAACAACTACTATTGTTCCAGCAAAACAAGGAGACCTATCCTCTCTCCCGAAGCCTTTGATTGCGCTTGAAACAGTTGATGGGGCGCCTTCCATGTACGATTTTTCTTTTCCAGAAACTTTTTCTCTCCTTTTAGGGAACGAAGAGTATGGTCTGAAAGAGAAAACTCTCCAGCAAGCAGACCACATCATACAAATCCCCCTTGTCGGATCCAAAAACTCCCTCAACGTAGCCTCAGCCTTTGCCATCATCGCTTCTCATATTAAGAATCAGTTAAGCATTTGTTAATTTAAAAAAAAGTGCTATTTCTCCATTGAAAATAGGGCATCCATCCACTATCATAATAGTCAAAGAGGTATGGAAATGAATAAAGAAGACAAAAAAGCTGTAGCAATGAACTTTCGAAAGGAACTTCAAAAGTTCACCATTAATGTGAATGAGCTCACAAAAAATTCGGCCCTATCAACAAAGCGAGAATTTTTAGAACGGATTGCAATTGATGTGAATCATCTCTATGCTAGCTCTGTCAAAGTGCAGAAAGAGATCAATGATGAAATCGAAGAGATTGGATCAATCATCCAAAACATTTTCGTGCAACCCCTTTCTGTTAAACATCACCACCATGTCACCATTCTAAAAGCTGTCGAGTCCTTTGATAAAGAAAAGGAAGAAGAGAGCGATCTTTCTCATATCATGCGGGAATATGTAAAACATCCCGAATCAACAAAGAGCTTTATCAGAGAGCTTGAACTTCTTACCGATGATCTCGATGAGATCTTAAGAAAAATCGCTTAACAACCTGAGTTTTGAGTTTATTTCGCTTATTCTCAGGGATCTTTCGCTTTCTTCTCTCCCTTCTTTCCTTGAAAAGGGCCATTTTGACTTCACTTCAAAAAAAAGAAAGAGAATTTAAGCAAAGTCTCCTCTGAGAACTAAGCAAACTAAACTCAAGACTCAGGTTAACAAACCACTCTTTTCTCGCGTACAGCTTTATTAAATGATCTTCCAAGGAAGATCGCTACGATAAACCAAAAAGCAAGGAGTGGAAAACATAAGGCTCCACTGAGCATCAGGTAATGAGAGCGACCAGCCAAGACCCCCATTGTCTTTTGAATGGGTGCTAAAGTCATATTGAAAAGTGAACCCGCTTGCTTCGAAGATCGAGAACCAAATGTTTCAATCCATGCTTGCGCCTTAAACTTCACATCAGATGTTGTAGGAATATAAAGCTGTTTTAAAGCAGGACCATTTAGGGCATAATTAACTGCTTTCGACCCAACCATCAAAGCAAAAAGAAAGGAAAGGGTATCAAGGCTGAGAAAACCAAAAAGGGCTAGAGCAACAATCACCGGCATCGCAGCAAGGGCTACTCCGACTCCTAGAAATCGAGTCACATTACTAATTCCTAGCAACAGGCAAAGAAGGGAAATGGTATTGACACTTGATCCATATAAACTAAGGTAATGACTGAGAGCAACTCCTGTGTATTCTGAGCTAGCTGCAATTTTAAAGTTAAAATCAAAGATAGTAACAACTACCTCATAGATAAAATTTGCTGCAAAAATCCCTAGTAAATAACGATTTTTAAGAAGGAGCTTTAACCCTTCTAAAAAACCTGCTTCTCCACTATTTTTCTCTACCTTTTCTTGTGTGAAAGAACGCATGAGACTTTTTGGTGTAGCTCGGAGAAAATACCGTACTAAAGGGATAATTGCTAAAATCATAAGAGCTAAACAAGCCATGGAAAGAGCATCGGTTGTACAATTTAAGCGATGAGGAAGTCCCCCGATTGAATAGGGAAATAAGATTCCACCAAGCTGCCCAATAGCAACGACCAATGGAAATCCTCTCTTTGCTGAGGTGGGCTCCGTAGTATCTGCTGCAAAAGCCCAGAATAATGCAACGACTAGAGAGCCAAAGCTCTCTACAAATAGATACCAAAAATAGCCCAACCCTTTCACGAAAATAAGAGGAAAAGATCCCACTGAATCTTGGATATTAAGCATTAGAAGACTAAAGATTAAGATCGTTATTCCATAAAAAGAGGGAAGAATAACAAGCATTTTTTCACGAGAGGTTTTTTCAATCAACTTTGTATAGAACATGACCAGAGGAAGGAGGGTGATCACAGAAATTGTCTTGGCATAGGGGAGCTGAAACTTACCAACCATTTGAATAAAAATTGCATCTTTAAGAGGACGAAGGGTCCAGTAAACCCCAATAATCAAGGCAAAAATAAACCCCATTCGAAGAAATTTCTTAAATTCCTCCTCTTGAAAAGTTCCAAAATTATAGCAGCAGAGTTTTTGAAAAAATCGTAATAAAACGCTTTTATTATTCATGAAGTCATTCTCCTTTGACAAAAACTCACTATAATCCCTTGATATTTAAAAGTATTGTCGATATATTTGATATTCAATATTGAAAAAATCGATTTGATAAAGTGCATAGAATCATGAAAGAATTAGTAGATCGGGGAGATAATTTTGAGGATTCTATTTTGCAAAAGGCTGAAAGTTCTCTTAAGAGTTTGCGCATTGCTGACCTTGAACTTTTCATCACTGCAGCCCAGATGAAAAGTCTTGGAAAATCAGCTCTAATCCACCACCTCAGCCAAAGTGGAGCAAGTGCTGCAATCCAAAGGGTGGAAAATGCTTTTGGTATTTCTCTTTCCACTCATGAAAAGAGGCAATTTCGCCTAACCCGTGAAGGGAAAAATCTCCTCCCCCGCCTAGAAAAATGGATGGAACAGATCCGAAGTCTTATTCAATCGAAAGACCAAGCACCCATTCGTCTTGTGACAACACATGCAATTGCTCAAATCGCAGTCCCCGCCCTCTTAACAATAGATTCTATCGAGTTCAAACATATGCGCCCCGATCATGCATACCGCGCCATTCTTCATGATGAAGCAGATATCGCACTCGTTTTAGATAATGCTCCTTGGAAAGGGGTCATCGCTGCAGAAATCAGTAGGGGGTATTTTCAACTCTATTCTAAGGAAAAAAATGCTCAAAAGAAGGCAATCCTTCTTCCCGAGGACCAAATGGAAGTTCTTAACTTAAAGCAAAGTTGGCAACAGGTGCACAACTACCCTATTCCTATTAAAACAACTATCCCCAGCTGGTCTCTTATAGCCAATATCTGCGCAACCACATTAGAAATAGGGTTCCTTCCAGACTTTCTTGGAGAGAAGTATCACCTTCACCCCGTTCTCTGGCAACCTACCCCTTCCCCGTATCGGGTCCTTGCCATTTACCGCGAACCCCAAAGTTCTCGTATTGATACCCTTCTCAAAACCCTTCATTCCACCTTCACTTCCTCTCCCAATTAAGAACATGTTTATGTAATCACTTAGGTTTCAAGACGGTTGCGAGCCTGCTTAACGGCTCTTAATACCTGCTTTATCGAGCTCTAAAAGCTCAATTCTTTCACGCTTTTTTCCAGCACATAAAATAAGCCCAATAGGTAACACCTTGGAGTTTAATAATCACCTAGTGGAAAATCGAATCGCTTGAAGTCGTCAGCGACCTCAACGTTTGAGAAGATCTCTTTTGCCTCCTCAGCAAAAGGTTCTAGGTCGCGGTAGCGTGCTGAAAAGTGAGTGAGGATAAGCTTTTGCGCTCCGGCCTTTTTTGCAATGGTTGCTGCTTGTTTGGCAGTCATATGGTCATGCGAAACAGCAAGATCTCTGTGCTCTTCTAGATAGGTACTCTCACAGATGAAAAGTTTCGCCCCTTTGGCAAGCTCAATGGCACTTTGACAATATTTGGTGTCGATGACGCAAGTGAAAACGTCTCCTTCTCGGACCCAGCTAACATCGCTTAGAGCAATCTTTTTGCCATCGATAGAGATCGCCCCTTTTTCTTCAAGCTCTCGCACCTGAACCCCTTTAACACCGGAGGCTTTTAGTTTCTCTTTATCAAACTTAATGGTATCGACTTCTTTAATCCGCCAACCAACATTATCAACACCATGATCGAGAAATTTGGCTTCGATAGTAAAGGTATCATCTTGGTGGATGATTCCCTCTTCAGAGATGGGGTGTTCAATCACCTGGATATGATCATGGTAGATGGTTCCGTAGCGAAGACGGTCGAAGTAAACTTTCCCACTGGCAGGATAGTAGCAGTGAATGGGGTGATCGACCCGGTCAAGATTAAGGCGCATAAGCATCGAACCGAGCCCTAAACAATGATCCCCATGAAAATGGCTGACAAAGATCCGCGTTACGGTGGGCGGAGCAATGTCGGCAAAGATAAACTGCCGCTGCGTCCCTTCCCCGGGATCAAAGAGAAACCCTTCTTGGTTCCACCGAAGGAGATAGGCCCCATGGTTGCGGAGGCGGGTGGGTTGCTGCGATGAACACCCTAAAACAATTAAATCTCGCACACTCATCCTGCTCCTTTGGAGAAAAGTGGGATCCTTCCCAAGATGATTCCAACAATAGCGCCGGTGATATGGGCGGTATTAGCGATGTTCATCGAGAAATCAGCAACCTGAAAACGGACAAGGAAAAAAGAAACAAGCTGTAAGGCCATCATCCCAACAATAAAAATGGCTAAGAAGGCAATGGTCCCTTTTTGGAGAGGATAACCTTCCCAGGGTGCACGTCTTTGCCGCATCCAAATAAATCCGGCAAGGCCACAAATAATCCCTGAATATCCAATGAATAGAGGACCACTCATCAGATATTGAAAAGTATTGGAGATAATTCCGATGATAAGAGTGATCGCGATGTATTGCCACTTCTTGGTCCGCTCTTCAACCTGCCTTCCAAGCATCCAAAGCCAAAGCATATTAAAGAGAATATGGAGGAACCCTCCATGAAGAAAAACAGGGGTGATAAGGCGCCATAGCTCTCCCTCTCGAATCTGAACAAACATCGGAGCATCGAGCTCCGATTTAGATGCAGGCCACCCGATTGCTACACCATAAAAGCCATCCCAAACAGCTGGGTTACCGATTTTATCTTCAGAAAAGATCTCCTTGCTAAGTTCTTGTCGATTTTCTGCTGTAGGTATATCGTACGAGAGCTCAGTCATCAGAGGTGTTAAGGTATAGAGCTCAGGTTTTTTCTCTTCTTTTGCAATGTCTGCCATTTGGTACCCATTCCAAATGTAGAGAAGGGCACAAATAAGAACAATAAAGCGGGTCAGACCCATCCTAGGGCGGATTTTTTGTCGAAGACGGATGGCACGAAGAGGGAGAGGTTCTTTTTCATCACCACTATCTTCTTCAGCTATCCCTTGGGTATCGATAGGGTGCTCTTTGGTATCAAACCGGGGGTCTTCAGGATTTTTCTTAAATTCTTCTAGCCAATAAGCGGCCATCTCGACTTCATCTTCATATTCAATCCAAAACTGATAGGTTCCCTCTTTATTAGATAAGGGTTCATAGCTGCATTCAATCTTCTCCCCTTGCAAAAAGGAATAGAATTTAAAAGCTTCTTTTTCCCCTTCAACGGTTCCTATTAAACGCATGAGGTTATCCCACCATTAGAAGACTTTGATTTTCTCAATGAGATTAGAGGTAGAAAGTCCTGGAACAAGTGAAACAACATGGATCTTTCCACCATGCTTTTTGACCGTCTCAGCTTCTATGCAATTCTCCCCATATTCTGAACCATTGCAATGAACATCGGGTTTGATTTTTTCTAGGAGAGCAATGGGATCTGTTTCATTAAAATAGGTAACATAATCAACAAACTGAAGGGCTGCGATCATCTCCATCCGGTGCTCGAGTGAAACGATCGGACGCAATGGACTTTTATACTTTTTAATCGATTCATCAGAATTAAGAGCTAAAATAAGGACATCTCCTTGCTCTCCAGCTTCATGAATCATCTTTAAGTGTCCCGCATGAAGAAGATCAAATGAACCATTAAGGGTTGCAATCGTTTTTCCAAAGCCTCGGAGCTCAGCCACTTTTTCTTCTAGTTTTTCAGGAGGAATGTATTTTGCTTCTTTCCAAGGACTCACCGCTTTCTCCTCGGAAAAGCTACTTTAAAAACGTCTTCATAACTATTAACAAAATAAACGCTAATCCCCTTCTTTAGGTAGTCTGGAAGCTCATCATAGTCTCGTTTATTATCTTTAGGAAAGATAAGGGCTTTTAACTTTGAGCGTTTTGCAGCAATGAGCTTTTCTTTAAGCCCTCCGATAGGGAGAACTTTTCCAGTGAGTGTCAACTCTCCTGTCATCCCTAGATCATTTGCAACAGGGGTTTTCATAGCAAGAGAAAGGAGAGATGTCACCATAGTAATCCCTGCAGAAGGGCCATCTTTTGGCGTTGCCCCTTCAGGGATATGGATATGAACCTCTTCTCCTTCGAAAAACTTCAACTTAGGGGCATATTCTTTGATGTGACTGCTCGCATAACTCCAAGCAATTTGCGCCGATTCTTTCATCACATCGCCTGCTTGACCGGTTAGCTTCATCTGGGTTTTTTCAGCAGGTGCTCCTGAAGATTCGACATAAAGGGTCGCTCCACCCATTGCTGTCCACGCAAGTCCTGTGCAAACACCAAGTGGTGTTTTTTCGTAATAGCGGTCGGTTGTGAAAATCGGTTTTCCAAGATACTTTTCGATGTTTTTCTCAGAGATGGTGACCGACTTTACTTTCTTCCGTCCTTTTTTCTCAGAGGAACGGACAATTTCTACAGCCACTTTTCGAAGGATCTTCTTAATATTATTCTCAAGCCCCCGCACTCCTGCCTCGCGCGCATATTTTTCGATAATTTCTTGAATAGCTCCCGTCGTAAACTTCACCTGGTTTGCCTTGAGACCAGACTTTTGCCTGTTCCGCGGAATGAGGTATTTTTTAGCGATCTCTACTTTTTCCTGCCGAATATATCCTGAAAGACGGAGGATATCCATCCGATCTCTAAGGGGCCCTGGAATCGTATCAAGAACATTTGCTGTTACAATGAAGAGAATGTTTGAAAGATCAGAACGGACATCTAGGTAGTGATCAAGAAAATCCTTATTTTGCTCAGGGTCGAGAACTTCTAGAAGAGCCGAAGCAGGGTCTCCATGGTAACTCATCCCCATCTTGTCCACTTCATCAATCATGATGACTGGATTCATTTTCTGCGCAGTCTTCAACGCTTGAATCATTTTTCCAGGCATAGCACCAATATAGGTGCGGCGGTGCCCTTTAATTTCTGCTTCGTCTCTCATTCCTCCAACAGAAAAGCGGTAAAACTCTCGATTAAGAGCGCGGGCAATACTTTTTCCAATACTTGTTTTTCCCACTCCGGGAGGTCCCACTAAACAAATAATACTCCCTTTAACTCCCTTTGTGAGTTTACCCACACCGATGAACTCAATGATTCGTTCTTTAATATCCTTAAGACCATAGTGATCTTCTTCAAGAATTTTTTCTGCCTTAGCTAAGCTATGATTTTCATCGCTAAAGGTTCCCCATGGAACAATGGTAAGCCAATCAAGATAGTTTCGGGAGACGGCATATTCAGCTGATTGCACTTCCAGAACTCCGAGTTTTTCAAGCTCTTCATCGATGACTTTTTGGACCTCTTCTGGAACTGTTTTGTCTTTTAAGCGCTCTTTAAATTTCTCCGTATCGCTGGTCTTATCATCTTTTTCGAGACCAAGCTCTCTCTTAATCGTTTTTAGTTGCTCACGGAGGAAAAATTCTCTTTGGGTCTTGGATATCGTTGCTTCGATTTTTTGGTTAATGCTACTTTGGAGCTTACTAAGATCAAGCTCCTTCTTTAGAAGGACTAAGGTTTTATCAATCCGATCTTGAACATCAAATGTTCCCAAAATTTCTTGAAGTTCTTCTCGCCCAGCAGTTGTGAGCGCAACAGCAAAGTCAGCGAGCTTTCCTGGTTCTGTAAAATCGGAATGGCCAAGGAAAATTTGGAGTTCTTCTTTAAATAAGGGGTTTAGCTTGAGCAGCTCTTTAATTGTTGTTATAATGCTAATCGAATAAGCTTTAATGATTTTCGATTGTTCTTGAGTTATCTTATCATCATGGTAAGAGATTTTTGCACGAAGGTATTTTGATTTCGGAAGAGGCGCTTCTATTTTGATCCTTTTTTCCATGTTAAGGACGACTTGTGCCCCTCCTTGCTCCAAGGGAACAATTCGCAGAATTGTTGCCACAACCCCAACTTCGCTAAGCTCCTCAAATCCTATTTCATAGATATTTGCATCTTCTTTTTTCGTTAAAAAGAGGGCTAAGGTTTTATGAGGCGATTTTGCAACGATTTTTAAAACTTCATAAAAAGGACCAGGCTCAATGACAAGTGGAGCTGCCATCCCAGGGAAAAAGGGCCTCCTTGTGAGTGGAAGAATAAAAAGCTCTTCAGGAAAGGATTCTTCAATAACCGGCTTCTTCTTATTTCCAATCAGCTTTTCTAAGTCGCTATCTAGAAGAGAATCAGAGAGATCAAACTCTTCATCCTCAGGATGTTCATCATTTTCATCGTTAACCAAAAGGTAACCTCTTTAACCTGTTTAAACTAAAAGTATTCTTAGGTAGTGTATCATTCACCCTTACTTTTTGTATACTGGGCCCTGCAAAATAAAAACAACCCAGTTATAATGGAGCCCAACATTAAGTCCTAGAGATCTGCTAGCCAAAAAATATGAAGCGTTGAGGTTTCAAATTGTTATGAAGTTTTTGATGATTGATACCAGTACCACGGAGAGTTTTGTTTCTCTTTTTGTTGGTGGAGAACTTTTCACCGAATTTCTTCCTCCAATGAAACAATCTCAAACCTTACTCCCTGCTATTCAAAAACTTCTTGAAAATGAAACAATCGACTTTATTGCAGTCGGGACCGGGCCAGGATCCTTTACTGGGATTCGGGTGGGTGTGATGACTGCAAAAACCCTCGCTTTCGCTAAAGGGCTCTCCTTAGTCCCCTTCTGTAGCTTAAAGATTTACACTCCTGAAGAAGAGGGCCCTTTTGCTCTCTATGGAGATGGAAAATCGGAGAAAACCTTTGTCCTAGAGGGGGAAAAAGTCGGAGAAAAGGTCACCTTCGGCTCCCCTTATATAAAGGAAGGAAAGAAGCCTCTCTCCAAGACCCTTAACCTCCCCTTTTTAGGAAGGTATCTCCAAGAGAAATATTCTCTGTTTGGAGGAGATTCTCATGGAAAAATTGAAGTTTGTTACCTGAAAAACCCGTAAAATATTGAATTATAAGGGGAATGTGGTATATAATGACTTAACCTATCGAATTGATGGATTCGATAAAGCGATAACAGAAATTTTTAAAACCACTAGGATGTGATCTATTTATGCCGAATGTAAAGGTTCGTACAGGCGAATCAATTGATAAAGCTCTTAGAGCTCTTAAAAAGAAGCTCGACAAGGAAGGAATTATGAAAGCTGCGAAAGCGCACCGTTTTTATGACAAACCTTCTGTAAAAAAAAGGGCTAAGTCAAAGGCAGCTCTCAAGTATAAAATCAAAAAAAGTCGCTAGCACTTGAATTAATCAACTGCTAGCTATTATACTTAAACGGATATGACAGACTATTACCAAGTTTTAGGCGTTAATCGTGACGCAACTCAAGATGAGATCAAGAAAGCTTATCGCAAGCTTGCGCTTAAGTATCATCCCGATAAAAATGCCGACAATCCCGATGCTGAGAAAAAATTCAAGGAAGTCTCTGAGTCCTATGAAATTCTTAGCGATCCCCAAAAGCGGCAGATGTATGACCAATATGGATCAGATGCACTAAAAGGTGCAGGAATGGGGGGTGGAGGCGCTGGTTTCTCTTCAATGGAAGAGGCCCTCCGGACCTTCATGGGTGCCTTTGGCGGCGGCGGTGGTCCTGGCGGTGATACCGTTTTCGATTCCTTCTTTGGACAAGGGTTCGGTGATAGTCAAGATTATGCTCGTCAAGGGGTAAGCAAAAAAGCACAGCTCTCGGTCAGCTTTGAAGATGCTGCGAAAGGGATCGAAAAAGAAATCGCTATCACTAACCATGCTGAATGCAACAAGTGCAAAGGAAATGGAGCGCGCTCCCCTCAAGATATAAAAACTTGTACAACTTGTCATGGGACAGGGCAACTTCACCAGTCACGAGGCTTTTTTAGTATGTCTAGCACCTGCCCCCACTGTCATGGTTCTGGTAAGATGATTACCGCAACTTGTAGCGAGTGTCATGGCGTAGGAAAAGTAAAGAAAAAAGAACGGGTTAAAGTTCCTATTCCTCCTGGTATTGACGATGGAATGCGCCTTAAAATGGCTGGGTATGGTGATGCCGGTGAGAATGGAGGGCCTCCCGGGGACCTTTACGTCTATATCCGCGTTAAGCCACACAACATCTTTAAACGGGAAGGAGATGATTTGATCATCACATTCCCGATCAGTTTATCTGAAGCAGCGCTCGGATGTAAAAAGGACCTTCCCCGTCTCCTTTCTAAAAAACCGGTCCGCCTCACTATTCCTTCGGGAACTCAAACGGGAAAAATTCTCCGTATAAAAGGAGAAGGGCTGAAAAATGTCCATGGGCATGGAAAGGGTGATCTCCTGGTCAAGGTCCATGTCGAAACCCCTGTGAATCTTTCAGCAAAACAAAAGTCCCTTCTCGAAGACTTTCAAGCTATGGAAAGCGAAGAAAACTCTCCACAAAGGAAGTCATTCCTCGATAAACTAAAGATTTTTTTTTAGCTCCCTTAGAGCTTATTTTAAAAACCATTCCAAAGCTTACCAATAAATAGCTCCCACCTCTATAACTTCAAAACTAATTATTTAATCCCCACTCCAGGAATGGAGTGAGGGGATGTTTTGAATTTTATGTCCTAAATTTTAAGTTTTTTCAGGGCTCGGTTTGGGGGTTGTGGGATGTTTCCTTTCTGGTGGCCTAAATTCTGAGGATAATTTTGAATGTTGTGACAACGGGAAAGGCCTAGCCCTTTCCTAGGAGCAACATTCAAAAGGATCCCAGAAGATAGGTGAACAGAAAGGAATAAATCCCACAACCCTCAAACCACAAAAAAGGCCGTCATGCTTTCACACAACGGCCGGGGACCAGACTTCTCAGTCTGGAAAAAGAAGGGGGAAGTTTTCTTGTGAAGAGAAAGAGGACACGCCTTTTAATCTTCACTTACCTACTCGTTTATCATGTACGCAACTTTTTGTCTATCACATTTTTTTTCCGTATGTTATGGTAACGTTTTTTTAGCAGGATGTTTATGCCCAAAATTCAAGCGAATGGAATAAGTTTTTACTATGAACGACATGGGAAAGGGGTTCCTTTAATTTTGATTTGTGGATTCACAAATCATTTAGGAATGTGGGAAAAATTAATTCCTCAACTTAAAGAATCTTTTGACGTGATTGCCTTTGATAACCGGGGAGCTGGAAGGACAGATGTTTCTCCTCCTCCTTATACCATTGATCTTCTTGCCGACGATGTGATTGGGATGATGGACGCCTTAAAAATAAAAAAAGCTCATATGGTCGGTTTTTCCATGGGAGGAGCAATCATTCAATCGATTGGACTCAGACATCGTGAGCGGATTCAAAAAGGGGTTTTAATCGCCCCTTTTAATAGTTTGCCAAGCACTGCAGTGATGCAGGCTAAGACAACTGCTAAACTCTTTGAAACCGGAGTTGACCCTGCAATTGCAATCGAAACAATCTTTCCCTGGATTTTTAGTAATGATTTTTTAGGAGATCCTAAGCGGATTGAAAAAACAATTACCGACCTGGTCAACAATCCTTACCCCCAAGAGGCTGATGGATATGCTGGACAACTCGATGCAATCATTAAGTTTGATCTGACTGATAGGCTCCCAGAAATTGAAACGGAACTTCTTATGATTGCTGGGGAAGAAGATCTTTATACTCCTTTTTATGCAACTAAAGTTTTGGAGGAAAGACTTCCTAACGGAAAACTTCTTCCTATACCGCAGGTAGGCCATATGCCCCATATTGAAGCACTAGAAACAGTTACGGAGGGGATCCATGCCTTTTGCAAAGATTAATGGGATTAATCTCTACTATGAAGTCTATGGCACAGGAAAACCGATTGTTTTTGTTTCAGGGTTTTCGACCCACCATATGACCTGGCTCTCTTATGTAGAGGATTTCAAAAAAGATTACCAAATGATCGTATTTGATAACCGAGGCGCAGGACAAACCAGTGCTCCCACCTCTCCGTACACAGTTGAAACTATGGCCGATGATACGATTGGTTTGATGGACTATCTGAAAATCCCTCAAGCAAGCATGGTGGGCTCTTCAATGGGAACAGGAGTTATTACAACGCTTGCTTATAAATATGGAGACCGCATTAATAAAGGGGCTCTTATCGCCCCCTTCGCAAAACTCCCCAATGCCTCCCTTCTTAAGATCGCCACCACGGGAAAACTGATGAAGGCTGGAGTGCCGATTAAACTTGTTGTGGAAACGGTCATCCCTTGGCTTTTTAGCCGCGATTTTGTTCAATACCCTGACAAATTCCAAGCAAAGGTGAAAGAGATGGCTGAGAACCCCCATCCCCAAACTTCCGAAGGATTTATGGGACAATTCGAAGCACTTAAAGCTTTTGACTCTTCCCCTTTTCTTGCGAAAATCGAGACTGATTTCCTCCTCCTTGCTGGTGAAGAGGACTTATCAAGCCCTTTATGGTGCGCGAAATATCTCCATAAAAATCTAAAGTCCTCTACCTTCCGTTCTTTCCCCCGTGTAGGTCACATGGCCCATGTCGAACGGCGTGATGAAGTGATTGCATCAATTAAGAAACACTTTGGACCATCAGGCGGTTCGCATTAAGACTTGTAATCTTTTTGATTTGGTCTTCCGAAAGCTCCCTTTCTAGAAGACTAATAAAGTCGGGGTAAGCGCTGCTATTTGAAAATGACTCTTGATAGAAAGGCTTGAGGTGTTGAATGGATGGGAGAGGAATGCCCCCAAAGAAATCGGCGCCAATAGCAAGGGTTTCTTCCCCTCCAAGAAAGAGACCATGACGTATGTGACTGAGGAAGTCTTCTGGGTTGTTCCCTACAAAGTGGCGAACAAAATTGATCCCAATGACCCCTCCACGAGCAATAATTTCTTTTGCTAAATAATCGGGAAGGTTACGGGGGTGAGCTTTTACCGCTCGAAAGTTAGAGTGGCTGGCAATCGGGGTAACCGTAAGCCCCTTTTTATCGATATGGTTGAGAATCCCCTCTGCTAAGGGATCGGAGGTGTGACTCAGGTCAATGGCTACGTCTTTCCCATCCATATATTCCAAGAGAATTTCTCCATCACGCTTTAGCCCTACCTTTGTCTGATCGCCTCCACCGAAACGGTTTTCTTCTTTCCAAGTCAGGCTGATATAGAGCCATTTTTCTCTGTCAAAGCGGTCAAAAAGAAGATCTAGCGGCTCCTCTTCTTCAAGAAGACTGCAAGCGCTTTCGATAGCAAGGATAAAATCAGTTTTTGCGTTGGAGAAATTTTTTAGCATCTCTTTAAAGCAGGCGATTTGCCCTTCAGCTTGTTTAAAAGAACCCGCTCCAAGCTGCGAAAAAACAGCTAGTACCTGGATAGCCACTCCCCCTTTTTCTAAAAGGGGAAGAGAACATCTTGAGGCGTCATTCATTGGATCATTCTTTTCTCTATCCTCATTAAGGTAGGCTAAAAGATCGCAATGAAGGTCAATAATAGAATACACCATGAACCTATCCTGTGTTAAAGAGTTTATTTAATTTCTTCAGTTTTTGAGTAGAAAAGTTTAAGGAAAAACTTATTTACTGAGAAGAAAAATTGTTGTGTTTGAAGCTCTTTTTTACTATAGGAAAAGTTGAGGTATAGGCAATGAGTAGGAACCATAAATGTAAGGAATGTGAAATCTGTCACGGTGAGTTTTCCTATGCCAAGCTTTTTCCCATTCGGCTGATTAGAAACTCTGTCATGGATACCCTTTGCAAAAAGTATCCAGACGCCAATAAAAATGGATATATTTGTTACCCCGATCTCCAAGAACTCAGAACAGAACATATTGAAAAACTATTGACGGAAGATCGAGGAGCTCTTTCTAAACATGAAAAGGAAGTCATTGAAAGTTTATCTCGTCAAGATATCCTCGCTGAGAATGTGAACCAGATGTTTGAACGAAAACTCACTTTTGGGGAACATATGGCAGATAAAGTCGCAAAACTTGGAGGAAGTTGGAAGTTTATCCTCTCTTTTATCTTCATCATTACTGTCTGGATGCTCTTTAACGCCCTATACTTCTATAATGATGCTTTTGATCCCTACCCTTTTATCCTCCTTAATTTAGTCCTTTCTTGCCTTGCTGCCATTCAAGCACCAATTATTATGATGTCGCAAAACCGACAGGCTGAAAAAGATCGCCTCCAGGCTAATGAGGAATACTGTACCAATCTGAAGGCAGAGCTAGAAATCCAACAACTTCATTCTAAGCTTGATCTTTTTATGAAACATCAATGGGAATCGCTCATTGAGCTTCAAAAAATTCAAATCGAGCTTGCGGAAGACCTTGTCCACCACAAAAAACGCTTGAAACCCAAAGAAAAAGAAAAGTAAACTATCCTTCCTATGAAACGAATTGTGATCATTGGAAGCTGCGGATCGGGGAAAACCACTCTAGGAAACCACTTGAGTGAAAATCTCGGCTACCCTGTTGCTGATCTTGACACTTTTTATTGGCTCCCCAACTGGACCTTTCGCCCCTCAGAAGAATTTGCCTCTCTCATTGAGGATGCGACGAGTACCGACTGTTGGATCATCTGCGGGAATCAATCGAAATACCGCCACCTTATCTGGCCAAAAGCGGACACCATCATCTGGCTCGATCTTCCCCTTTATGTCCTTTTGTGGCGGGTCATTTCCCGAAGCATTAGAAGAATAATCGATAAAAAAGAGATTTGCAATGGGAACCGCGAGACCTTTTCCCGTCTTTTCTCCTCTAAATCGATCGTCAAATGGCTTCTTGGGTCTTACTTCCGCCACCGCCGTGACTATTTAGAACAAATGAAAACAATGACAGATGTGAAATGGATCCACACACGATCTTCCAAAGGGATTCGCTTTCTCATTCCTAAGGACTAGGGCGTGTCAACAATTACGCTGCGTTGTCTTAGAAATCTCTATGGAAAATTTCTTCGTTGTCCTGCTTCGACAACCCACAAGGGGTTGCCTCCATCGGACGCCTAGAAGCTTCCTCATAGAGAGCCCTCTTTCAACTTCCTTTAATTGATGACACGCCCTAAATACAATCGAGCTTTTTTCTTAATCTACCTGTGGCATGTTTGGTACATGCGATGATAAAGACCCAAAGCATCGTCACTGAAACCCAATAAGGGAGATAACCCGCTTGCCCAAGCGCTGCTGCTCGCATCCCTTCCATCACATAGATCATTGGGTTAATCAAACTGATATAACCAACCATATGATTGAGAGTATAAGCAGATTGCCAGGAGTAAACATACCCTCCAAACATCCACATTGGAGCAATATAGCGAAACCATAAACTGTTTAGGCCTGTCATATTTTTGATCACACTGGTGAGCCAAAGGGCAAAAAAACCGAAGAATAGGTTTGCAGTGACAAACATAATCACCAATCTCCACCAAGAAATCATTGTGATGTCCCACTCGGTGAAAACAAGGAGTTTCCCAATGGGGAAAAATAGGACCGAAAGGAGCATCGATGTAATTGCCCAAGAGGTCCCCATATAATAGAAAACCATATTAGAGCGAATCGGCATGGCAAGGGTATGAAAAATTGTCTGATCCCCACCCATATCAGCGAGCTGAATCCCTACCTTACCAACAATTTCAACAAAGCCAAAACTCGCAATTGCCCCAACGACAAAAAAGGCGGCATATCCTGCATGGGCCCCTTCCTGTTGCAATAAGTATCCAAAGGCCATCACGTTGGTAAAAAAAAGTAAAAAGGTATCAAAAAATTTTGTCAAAAATACCCGTTTAAAAGCAATGAGATCACGTCTTATTAAATGACAAAAAACGGAAAGACTATTCATTTTCCACTCCAGAATTAAAAATTTCAGCATCTGGGTCATCAACGAACTTGAGGAAAACCTCTTCTAAATTGTTCTTCTGATGTTGCTTCTTCAGGTTCTCAGGAGTATCAACTGTTCGAATAGTTCCCTCATGAATAAGGCAGATTCGATCAGAGAGATGTTCCGCTTCATCTAAATAATGAGTGGTTAAGATTACAGTGATTTTTTGCTCGCGCAGCTTTGAAATAGCTCCCCAAAGTTCTCGACGAATGTGGGAGTCAAGTCCCACGGTTGGCTCATCAAGGATCACTAATTCTGGGCGGTGCATGAGCGCGCGTGCAATAAGAAAGCGCTGCCTATACCCTCCAGAAACCTGGTCAACGTTTGCTTCTAAATATTCTTCCAACTTGAACTCTTTAGCAATCTCATTCTGCCGCTCTTCGGCTTCTTTTTTGCTGAGTCCATAGCAACGCCCCGAAAAAATCAAATTTTCCCCTAGGGAAAGCTCCTTTTCAATATTGGGATGTTGTGGGCAATACCCTACAACTCTGCGATAAGGGAGAAGGGCCTTATAAATCGACTCTCCGTTCCAATAAACTTCCCCTGCTGTTGGCGGATGGAGGGTTGCCAGAATAGATACTAAAGTTGTCTTTCCTGCTCCGTTCACGCCGAGCAAACCTAGAACCTCACCTTGATGGATATCAAGGGAGACTCCTTTCAGCGCCTCTTTAAGAACTCGGCGCTTTTCAAAATAGGTTTTCGAAACCTTCTTAATACATATAAATGGTTGTTTCATGGATCCAGAAGTAGTTGCAGGCCTATTTTATTCCTATTGGAGAGTAATGTCAAATCCTTTCAATAAAGAAAGCGCCTCAGGAATGGAAAATTTTGCTTTTTTAATCTGATTTGTTGAGGGATCGATGGCATACCCAATCGCCTCTCGAAAGTCTGCACCCCTTAAATCACATTGGTGAAAGAGAGATCCCTCTAAATCACATTTTTTAAAGTTTCCCTCCTGTAAAAGGGTCTCTTTGAAGTCACACTCTTTTACTTTACTCCCCTCAAATGACATTTTTTTCATTTTGAGGTGAGAAAAATTGCAGCTTTTTAGGATCGATTCTTTAAAATTCATCGAAAATAATTTTTTTTCCAGGAGGTGGAAATTAGCTCCCACGACTTTACAACTCTCGAAAGCAACCTCATGGAGGCGAGCATTCTCAAAGTTAACAAGGGTAAAGTTGCAATTTTTGAAGGTACAGAAGGAAAATGTAGCTCGATTTAGACAACTCTCTATAAAAAGACAATCTTCAAAGTAGCAATCGGAAAATGTCCCTTCTGCAAAGCTAATTTTAGTATAATCTTTTCCTTGAAATGTCTGGTCTTCCATGAGCTTATTTATTAAACTGGATTCCAGAGATTTTTTCTAGCTTTTCTATGGGAAAGTGGTACTCTTCTAATGGCTTTGATGCGGGCTTATTCGGAATAACATAGGACCAAACCTCATCTTTAGCAAGGACTACTTTGAAGAAATGGGTGGGAACAGCAACTTCATTTTTTCCAATGACCTGGTAAGTTACAAATTTTTTCCCATTTTCTTCATGGGAAAGAAAAAGGGGACCGGTGACCACTTCAAGGGGACCATGAGTTTTAACCAAAGAGCGGAGATGATTTTCTAACTTATTCCAAAGTCCCCGATTAAACTCTGGGTGTTGGGGACAAACGTTTGAAAGGTAGAAAGTTTCGGCCAAAGCCTCTTTTGAAAAACGTTCATCTCCTGCAGGGACAATATGCCCTCTATCAAACCCTGACTTTGCATAATCGGATAGACAGCTTCGATGGGGTCCATACAGGTCGGGATCTTCCTGAAAAGACATTTCCGACCGATCGGCATTTTTAACCAAGCTCTCTTCTGTCAAATGCTCATGGGTCCAAAAGGGAATTTTTCCCCGCGTGTCATAAGCAATAGTGTAGCCCTTCCTTTCAATCGTGGGAAAGGTCGTGGGATTGAGCTTTTTTTCAAGCTCATGGTAGGAAAACATCGAAATGGCTCCAACGGCTACCCCTACAGAGAAACCGAGACCCTTTTTCACCAGACTCATATCACAAGATTGTGACGGTAAAAGTATTTTTTGAATAGTCTAAAAAGACCGGCTTCAAGTATCCTTGCTTCGAAGTTCAACCTATAGGAGAACATAATGACAACAACTAAAACTAAGATTGCAAAGGGCATTTCGATGTCATGTGTGACTGTTTCTAGTTTAGATGAAACAAAGCGCATTTTCTGTGACCTACTTGGTCTTGAAATAAAAGAGTATGATGAGCGTTTCAATTGGATGGAGCTAGAAGGAGAAGAAGGGGGCCGCGTCGGCTTTGGCGAACCTATGGGTGAAGATATGAAAGCGGGAACCAACGCTATTGTTTCGATTGCCGTCGATAACGTTGCTGAAGCTAGAGCCTTTCTCGAATCAAAAGAGATTCAATTTTTAGGGGAAACTGTTGAAATCCCTGGAGAAGTCAAACTTGCAATGTTTGCCGACAAAGATGGAAACCAATATTTCCTTTCAGAGAAGTTGAAATAGGTTTTTTGTTCTGCTAATCTGCAGACTATGAAAAAATGTATTAAACGGGGGCTGATTGCAATCGCCCCTTTAGCACTTTCTATTATAATCTCTAAATTAGCTGTGAGTCGATTGATTTCACGATTGGTGAAACCCTTCAATCCTCTCCTATCGCTTAGGCCCGCAAGCTGGAGGGATCATGAAAATTCTTTTTGTTCGTCTATTATTGTTACAATCTTATGAAGCAAGAAAGTTCCGTCCCACATTTTGAGCAAATTCGGATCGAAAACACCAATCGGTGTGGCTACAAATGTGTGATGTGTCCTCGCGATAAACATACAAGAAAGCAAGGGATGATGCCGATTGAAGACTTTGAGCTAGCCCTTGATCGGATAGGCCCCTTTAAAGGAGAACTCCATCTTCACGGATTTGGAGAAGCTCTTCTCGATAAAAACCTTCCAGACAAGGTCCGTCTTGCTAAAAAGAAAATGCCACATGCACTAGTTGGTAATTATTCCACCCTTGGAGTCCCCTTTAATGAAAGCTACTTCTTTGATCTTGTTGATGCAGGAATTGATGCCATTATCGTTAGCTGCTATGGGTATACTCCCGAAACCTATCAAGCCATTCATGGAAGAGATGCCTTTCATCTCGTGAAAAAGAATCTCGAAATCCTCTCTAAAGTTCGCTCCTTTATCGACAGTCCCCTAAAAGTTGAGGTTATCCCCTCCGGAGAAAAGATGCTCCTCACTCTCGGTACACAAAAGGATCCCCGCAGCGAATTTAAAGAGTGGATAGAGTCCCTTGGTTTTTCTTTCACCCCCGAAAGGAGACTCCATAACTATGGCGACGGCCGCACCTATAATAAACCTAAAGAGCGTCTTTGCCCCGTAGTGAAGGATATGCGACGCGCTATTCTACAAGTCACATGGAATCTCGATGTTATCCCCTGCTGCTACGATTACAATGCCACTATCCCTTTTGGCAATCTCCGAACGGATACACTCGAAGAGGTCTTCACAAGTCCCGCTTATAATGCCTTCATAAAGGCCCATCTTACAAACAACCTAGAAAATTACCCCATCTGCCAAAACTGCGAAAAAGATATCTATTAGCTATTTTGACTTCTTCCTAGCTTTTCCCTATCAAAAAGATATGTCTATTTGCTTAGAGTTATACCATTTCCCAAAGATAAAGTGCAGAATTAGCGGAAGAGATTTTCAAAGTGAAACTGGGTTTGAAAATCGACACTAACCGCTGGTGATTCGTGAGATTAAAAATCCTGCCTCAATTGGAAAGATCAGTTGTTGTGCTAAGGGACTTTGTAGACTGACCACTAGAAGTCGAGCTGCAGTTTTGTAGTAAGACCCTGCATAGTAAGATCATAGCGAGAAAGTTCTCTTCCTAAATTAATTTGATAGGTCTGATTGATCCAAATATGTGCTTCCCATCCGAGAAACCAGCTAAACCGAAAGTTGGTGCAAAAGGTAGGGGTTTCAAAAAAGAAGCCCAGATTAGCATCGAAAAAAAGCTTCATTGTACGAACTTTTGTTTCAATATTGGTAAGCTTTATCTTCACCCCAGTTAGTTGCCCACTAATTGGAAACTCTGTCCCCCCTGAGTCCTTACGTTTAACATCATAGTACATCCATAAGTAGGACATCCCAATCTTTCCGTAGAAACCAAACCACTTAGTGAGATACCAAGTAGGGGCAAAAGCTAAACGGAGTCCAGTTCCAAAAACTTCTTGCTTACCAGAAAAATTAAAATTAACTGCCTGTGATGAAGAAATAGAACCCTGTCCGAAAGTAAAATTAAATGGGGGAATCACATATAAAGTTGAGTAATGTTGAGTCTGATCGGTAAGTGTTGCTCCGAAGGAGGTCCTAAATTTTAACGCGGAGGTATATCGATACTCTCGGCCAAGCTCTAAATGTAGAAGCTGATAGTGAAGAGACCATGTTGCCTTTGCTCGATCTATTGCTCCTAACGCCGTAACAATATCTAACGGAAAAATATCAACATTAGGAAAGATCCCTCCTATACTTGACTTCGAACCTTTTGCTTTTGAGTAAAGCCACGTATATTCTAGCTGAATCTGCCATTGACTCCTAAAATCCCACCCTAAGTTTGCTTTAAACCCAGGTTCCCATTGCCAATTGACTGCTAAATCCGTACCCTGAGGCAAATTGAGAAAATCGGTGAGATTTTCGGCTGCAACCGTTTCCAAAGAATTCCGCCCCGTCTGCGCATAAGTTAAGGCATCAACACGGGGAGTCCAGTAAATAAAAGACACACCGGCAAAGCTACCGATCTTAGTTTTTTCTGGAGCCTCTACCAACTGATTTTCAGTGCTCTGTACAACCGCTCCTTGAAGGGTTGAAAAACATAGAGCCAATATCAAAAGACATATTTTGGTAGCATTCATGGCTAAAGTACTCACAAGTTCACTTTAAAAAATCCTTGATAGCAAATCAAAAAAAAACTTGCAACGAATTTCTTATGTCAAATTGATCTTAAAAGGAATAGTCATGGAGCTTTTATGTTATTGATGCAAGAAAGGGGTGAAAAACCCACCCTTATTTAAATCAATCCCAAAGTTTTGTTGTTTAATAAGATTCATTTCTTACCTGCCCCTTCTCTTTTCAAGCTTCTCGACAAATTGATTCATCTGCAACTCGAGAACACTTAAATTATCATAGCCAAGAGCCTTGGAGACTTCATGAGAAAGTTTTTTGAATAACTGAATTGTTTTCTTTAACGCTATCCACCCTTCGAAAACATCAAGATGGGGAAATATATCATGAAGAGCATTCCATATGTCACCGCTAACCCAATTGTGAAGATTTTTCCCAAGTTTATGCACTGTATAATCCCACTCATGCTTTGCCGCTTCATGCCAACAAATCATTTGAATCATATCGTTTTGACGAATGCCATTTAACCGAAACTGCGCAGACCAGAGATCTTCCCGATACAGATATTTTGCGACATGGTAAACTTCAAACCAAAACTCTTTCACCAAGCTGTGAAATTCTTCTTTTGTTGGCCGCTCTTCCTTAAACCCCTCAAAAGAAGGGCTGCGCATACCTTTTGCATGTCCATCTTTATCAACAAGTATCTTATATCCCATATCATATTCACTAGGGAGGGGCTTGGCATTTTGCAAATCACTCAGGAGGTTTTCAGGATAAAAAGCAAAGTCAACTTTATCACCACCTTCAAAAATGGCGAGACGAGTCGGAATTGCCTTCCCTTGAAAAGTGAATTTCTCTGGGATGGACACCCAAGTTTTAGCAATCTCTTCTAGCCAATCGTCACTTTCAATAAAGGAAGAAGTCTGAGTACAAAAAAGAGATAGATCATAATCAGATAACTCATCAGTAGTCTTCTGTTCTGCGTGGGATCCTACCAAAATAACAGCGCGAATCGAGGCTTGAGGCTCTACCCATTTGATGACCTGCTCAAGAATCTTATTTTGCATCATGACACACCTTTCTTTTATGGGAAGCAATCCAATCTTCTAAACCCTGGGTTCCCGAAGCAATATTCCCTTACGGATTTTAAACTGGGGTATGCTCCAATACTTTTCCACCTTTTGCAAACACACGTTGCCACTTCTGTTTTAATTGCAAAGTTGTGCTTTCCACACTTTGTCCCTTTTACAATTTTCAACTCCAGAGTTACTCATAGGGTAGCTTACAAAGTTTTTTCTAGCCCTTTCTTTCCTAAGCGCTTCCTCCATCTTGACAATGAAGAAGAATCCATAGGAAACGGTATAGCTTAAGGGACCTTATAACAAAAAATGGATGATTCAAGAAAATATGGGGGGATGATGATTTTTAAACCACTGCGTAAATGTTTGGCTTCTATAAGCGAGCAGAAGGCACCTCGTTAGGAACAGCACCAATAAAAAAAACCCTAATATCTTTTTGAAGCACTTCTTCGTTATAATCCCTAGCTTTTTCCTTAAGATCATTTAAAGAGTGCTTGAAACTTTTAATTTGGAGCTCTCCATTTTTACCACCATAAATCATGCCGACCATATTAGGAAAAGTATCGAGATCGTATATATTCACCCAAGGGTCCTTACTACCATTCCCCAAATGCCTCTCAAGCTTTTGCCACTCATTACGGAATTGTTTCTGGGCTAGCAAATAAGCACCCCAAACTTTAGCGACTTTATCTACTGTGATTTGAGCCGATTCAGGAATTGTAATAGAAATTCCCGTGATCCTATCATAGGTCATCCCAAATACACCCCGCACATGTAAATATTCAGGGATTATAATTCCAAATCTTTCTTCCAATTCTTGACTAGTAAAAGTATAGAGTTTCGCTGAACTAGTTGCCAAACTCATAATTTCCATCCCTTATTTGTACAAAGTGAAGACAATATACACAATCCTATAATAGTCAACAACAAATAAGCTTTTTAATCTCTACTAAACTTACCTAGCCTAGACGTTCCATGACAGCCAGGGAGATGAAACCCCTTGATAAAATAGGATAATCTCTTTAAATTTAACGATTTATGAAACGAACCCATGAAATGGCACGATAAAGAAATTTCTATTGGGGGGTTTTCTCTGTTTTTGGAGATAAATAAATAATCATATTTTGCTTTTTAAAAAATGGGAAAAGAGTAAAAAATTGTCTCTTTAAACTCATTCTTTTTCGGTTATGGGCAAAAATAAACAATTCATCTCTAACTATTAAATCTGGAAACCATTCAGTGATGTCGCTACCAGATTCAATGTCCCAATTTAAATTTAATGAGTTCTTCTCCAACTCAGGGTGTTTATGTTTTTGGCACCAAGGAGAAACCGCTTGAATAAGCATGTCACAGCCTTCAAACGCATTAGTAATTTCTTTAAGAATCAACTCGACTTCCTTGTCCTGAAAATAGGGTAACAATCCCTCCATAACCACCAGGACCTTTCTATCTTGAGGAATATTCTTTATCCAAGAAAAATCTAGAACTGACTTTGAAATGAGCTGATATTTTGTGGATTCAGGAAAATACTTCTTCTTCAATTCAATTACTTCAGGTAAATCTAAGTCATACCATATAATAGGCAAATCTTTAACACACTCTGAATAAGTACTCAGCCCACAACCTAAATTAATAATAGTACCAGTAGAATTTTCCTCTACAAACCTCAAAATTAAATTTTTTACTATTGTCTTGCGTGTAGCCACATCCAAAATATCGTCAGCAGAAAGTAGAAATTGAGAAAAATCATAATCCAAACTTTCTACCAACTCTATTGTCTTGGAGTCATGAAGAATTCCATTTGGATTTTTGCTTTCAAGATATTCAGCATATAACACTAAAAAAGAAGTAGAAGAAATTTTTGCATAGTCACCCATATCAGCCACTCCAAATAGGTCATGAATGAATATTGACAAGACACATAAAGGATAAATTTTCAAAATGCACCGTTCCAGCAATGCTTTTACTCAGCACCCAACTCCTTGAGATCGTTACATTCATCGTGATTTCTCCTGTTTTGTCATTTGCGAGTGTGCCACCAGCGTGTCATTTGCATTTACCGAAGTCATGGATTTTACCTTGAATTTCTTATAACTCTTTCACTTACAATATTGCTCGAGGCGGGATTCGAACCCGCACGGCCCTAAGACCAAGGGATTTTAAATCGCTACCCATTCATTAAACCAGATGAAACTACATAACACAAGTCTGAAGAAGACAACAACTTAAATCGCCTGCTTTTACGCTTCTTTCATCCGCTTTAAGCCTATTTTTTCCTGTCTAGTGCGTAAAAGCCAATTTATCTATTCGTGACCATCTTCTATTTTTACTTTAGGAGTTTCCCTCTCTAATTTGAGAAAATTTTCTTTGGAAGTAACTTTTTTTCCACTTTCAAGCTCAAGTTTTTTTCTTGCATCTCCTGCAATCTTCCCACCCATTTTGGCGGCAGAAGAGTTCTGGCCGAAACCTTGGCATCTCGATTAACAGTAATTTCTTTGGTTGCGGCTTCTCCTAACATCGAAAAAATAAGCTCTAAGTCAGTCATATGGTCCCGAAGGTTTTCCTGATCAAGTCCTTTATGCTTCTTATATTCTGAAGGAGTGAGCCCAAAGGTTGCCTTTGAAATCTCAGCTGTTAGGATGGCATACTCTCTTTGGAGTTTAATCCCTCTTTTATCCCACTCATCGATTAGTTCCTCCCGAATAGCAATGCCACGCATCCGCTTTTCGATCCATCCATCGTTATACCCCTTGGCTTTGTAAATGGCGCGGGTTCTTTGAGTTGCAATTTCAGGATCTTCGATCTCTTGGATCCGCTCGTAGCCACCTTCGCAAGCCATCTCTTGAATGGTTCCGCTTTGGGAGAAGGGACCGACTGGATGATCCGAAAAATTGTTTCGGTGTTTGCTGTGTCTGTCTCTCTCATTTTCCCATCAGGCGCTTCTAACTTCAACTGTACGATTTTTTCGTACAGTTGGATAAACCCCTCATTTTCAACTACTTTCCCCTTGCATTTTGATTCATACACAAATGTTACCAAAATGGTAACTTTAGTGAAAATCAATTTATATCTTTAATTATAAACGGCTAATGACATTTTTTTGAGACTCCCTCCTCTTGAACCTTAATTAAAGAGATGAGAACTGAAATTTTTCGGCATATTTATTTATTGCGTTGTTTAAGGAGATCTGTAACAATAAGACCATCTTTAAACCGACGGAGGTCATTATGAAAAAGGCTTATTTTTCTTCTCTAGCTTCTTCCTACCGTCATCATCACCATCATATCTAAGATTTCCTAACGAAAATCAGTTTTTTAGGCTGATTTCTCGCTTTATTATTTTTTAAAAATATTTTTATGGAGTTTTTTTTATGCTTAAATACATTGTATTATTCATATTGTTGGCAATGAACCTATTTGCAAAATCTTTTACCATCGGCACAACCAGCGGTTATGCCCCTTTTGTTAGTCTAGATGAAAAGGGCGAATACGAGGGCTTTGATATCGATATTGCTAAGGAAGTTTCCCGCAAATTAGATCGTCCCCTCATTATTCGAGACTATGGGAGCATGCCTAGTCTTATGCTTGCTCTCAAGCAAAAAAAAGTTGATGCTCTCATTTGGGGAATTTCGATTACTAAAGACAGAGAAAAGAGCATGGAGATGGTCTATTATCAAGGGGACAAGTTAGATAAGGTGCCTCTAATCTTTTGGGACAATATTCCCAATAAAACTGAAACTCTTTCAGACTTGGCAACTCTTAAAAAGCCCATTTGTGTCGAAGCAGGTTCTTATCAAGAAGGTATTTTTAAAACCTGTCCAAACCTCTCTCTTAAATACTTTGATGGTATTGATAGTGTCATATTAGATCTCAAATATGGCAAATCGGGAGCCTCCGCAATCGACCCTTCACTTCTCCCACGTTTTCAAGCTAAATATCCTAATTTAAAGGTGCTTTTTCTTCCTTTGCCAGAAGAAATGCAGTCTCTAGGGAACGGTATTTGCATCAATCAAGATGATCAAGAATTGGCTCTAAAAATCAAAAAAGCTATTGAAGAACTTAGAGATGAGGGAGTTATCTTTAAGCTCGAGAAGAAGTGGGGACTGAGAAAATGATAACTAGTTTTTTTTCTCTTATTTTGAAATCATTGCCTCTTTTTCTTAAAGGAATGGTTATTACTCTAGAACTTTTTATTCTTGCAAGTGCCTTGAGTATAACGGTTGGGATCTTCCTTGGGGTTTTCTCATGTGAAAAGCTCAAAATTCCCATTATCACAAAGCTAATCAATGGGTGGACATTTGCCTCGAGAGCTGTTCCTTTTTATGTTCAATTATTAATCATCTACTTCGTCATTCCAGATTTATTTGGTTTTTCCCTTCCACCATTTGCTGCCTCTATTACTGCCTTGGGAATCTGCTCCTCTGGATATGTTGCCCAATTTATCCGAGGAGCTATCAATGCACTCTCCTCTTCCTATTGGGAAACAGCCTCGGTATTGGGATATTCAAAGTGGGAGACCCTATTTGCAATCATTCTCCCACAATCCCTCCGCTTAGCTCTCCCCTCAATTAATAATGAATTTGAATCTCTATTGAAAAGCACGGCTATTGCTTCTTCAATAGGAATGCTCGAACTGACTCGAATTGGAATGAATATTGTCTCCAGAGAAATGGAGCCTGTTCCGATTTACTGTGCCATTGCTCTACTCTATGGATCCCTCTCGGCAATACTCAATAGACTGACAAAACGTTTAGAAAAAAGGTTTTCCTATGTTAAGTATTAAATCCCTTATCTTACCGAAAAGATTACAAGACATTTCTATCACAATTTTTCCTGGTCAAGTCACCCTCCTTTTGGGGAAAAGTGGCTCAGGCAAAACGTCCCTTCTTAGATGTATCGCCCAGCTTGAAAAAGAATGCTCTGGGGAAGTCAGCTGCCAAAAGCAAACGCTTAAAAATCTTTCTCCCAAAAGAAGGTGCCAGCTTATTGGTTTCGTCTCACAATCCTATGAATTATTTCCCCATATGACTGTATTTCAAAACTGTGCACAACCCCTATCCAAACAAAAATTTCTCAGCAATCTAGAAATAAAAGAGGAGGTCACTGCCATGCTCAAGAAATTTGATATCGAGCCCCTTGCAAAGCGCATGCCCCACCAACTCTCTGGAGGCCAAAGGCAGCGAGTTGCTATTGCTCGCGCTCTTCTCCTTAATCCTTCTTTTGTCCTCTTAGATGAACCTTCATCAGCACTCGATCCCGAAAATACTCAAATTCTCATTAAACTTATCCATCAATGGAAACAAAACGGGGTTGGCTGGATCATCTCTACCCAAGATATGGAGTTTGCAAAAAAAATCCTGGACCAAGCTTATTTTCTCGAAGAAGGGAAAATTACTGAACACTACTCCTCCCCTCTTCCATTAAACAGCAAATTAAAGGAATTCTTACGTTAAAACAAATGAGGAAATTCCCATCCAATCACACCTTACTCACTTTGAGAAATTTAAGTCTGCTCGAGGCGGGACTCGAACCCGCACGGCCGTGAGGCCAAGGGATTTTAAGTCCCTTGTGTCTACCAATTCCACCACCCGAGCATTTGGGGTAACAAAGGAACATTCTACCTCGTTCAGAGGTTAAGGTTCAATATATGTTTGCAAGAAAACTAAAACTATTAGATATAAAAAATATCAACACTAGTGGTTAGTCCCATAAGTTCTTTCGGTAATTTGCGCCCAGATTTTTCTGGGCGGCAAAGCGCGGAGATCGACGGCAACCCCTATGTGGGTTGTCGAGATCGAGCGCGCAGCCGGGCTGGAAAAGATGGGTCAAATTATAAAAGGACTTTTGGGACTGACCACTAGAATGAAAAAACTTTATGCTCACAAAAAAATATGCAATGATTACAGGGGCTGCTGGAGATATTGGGAGCGAAATTGCTCAGACATATGCGAAAGCTGGCGCTTACTTGGCATTAATCGACTGCGACAGCGAAGGACTTAAGAAGATTGCTAAAAAAATTAAAAATTGCACAACAATTTTAGCAAATCTTAGAGAAGAGCACTCCATTGAGCAAGCTGTTAAAAAGGCATACAGCGTCCACCCACAGTGGGATATTTTAGTAAATAATGCAGGAATTGTTAAGCGGGGCCCCCTTTTAGAGTTCAATGCTGACGATTGGGATATGATCCAAGAGGTGAATCTTCGATCTATTTTTCTTCTATCACGCCTTGTTGCTAAAAAAATGATTGCGCAGGGAGGAGGAAAAATCATCAATATGTCTTCAAATGCAACTTTTTATGGAACCCCAGGCAGTGGTCCTTATGCAGTCTCAAAAGCAGGAATTATCCAGCTAACAAAAACTATGGCCATTGAATGGGGATCTTCTAACATTCAAGTGAACGCAGTTTGTCCATCTATTATAATGACAAAGCTAGGGAGACGAATTTGGGAAGACCCCAAAAATGCGGAGATGAAACAAAAATTCATTGATAAAATCCCTTTAGGACGCTTTGCCGAAGTAGGGGAAATCTCTCCGCTTTTCTTATTCCTCGCGAGCTCAGGCTCTAATTTTATCAATGGAGCAATCATTCCAATCGATGCTGGAGCTCAGTATAATCCTGTATAAAGACTACCCTTCATCTTCTGGAGGGACGTGAGCTTCTTCGGTGATATCGACAACTTTATCCTCGGGAGATGTTTCCTCTGAAGGTGGAGAGCTGTCTTCTACCTTTGGAATCTCTTCAATCTTTTCTTCAGACTCTTTGCTCTCTTCTGGAAGGAGGGCTCCTTGTTCTACAAGATAGCTTTTGTAGCGATCGATCTGGTCAGAAATAAGACTTGTTGGAGGAGGAAGAAGGGTTCGCCTTGGTTGTTGTGGCGCTTCTTCATCTTCAGTTTGAGCGGGAGCTTTTTCTTCGTCTTTAGGTTCTTCAGCCTTTTCTTCTTTAGGGCGTCTTTTACGAGAGCGCTTTTTCTCCCGCTTTTTCGACCCTTCTTTTGAAGCATCGTCCTCTTCTTTTTTGGAAGTGGTCTTGGTACCACCACCAATCTTAATCGATTTCTCGATTTGAGGTTTTTTAAGGACAGTGCGAGTCTCGCGCGACTCGACTACTTCATACTCAGTCATGGGAAGGAGAAAAGCTCTAGGCTTTTCAAGGGAGCGGAAAAAATAACAGTTGCCAAAAGAGACCACTTCTACGGCTCCAACGGCGTATTCTTCTTGGGCGCTTCCGCTTGAAGCACGAATGACGAGTTTAAATCCCTCTTTTGGGGTAATAACTGTTTCTATTAAAGGTTCTCGTGTAAAATCCACTAATCTGTTCCAGGTTAAGGGTTATTCTTTTGTCGCTATGTAGCGGATCAAGTCGAGCAAACGGCAGGAATATCCAATTTCGTTATCATACCAGGAGATAAGCTTAAAAAAGTTGTCGTTTAGGGCAATCCCGGCATGAGCATCGAAAATCGATGAGTGGGTATCTCCAATAAAATCTGAGGAGACAACATCTTCATCGGTATATCCAAGTATTCCTTTTAAATTTGAATTTGCTTCCGACTTCATCTTCGCACATAGTGTATCATAATCGGTCGATTTCGTCAGCTTTACTGTTAAATCGACAACAGAGACGTCGGCAACAGGGACTCTAAAGGCCATCCCTGTGAGCTTTCCCTTAACTTCAGGGAGGCAAAGGCTGACTGCTTTTGCAGCTCCTGTTGAAGCTGGGATGATATTAAGAAGGGCGGAGCGGCCACCTCGTAAATCTTTTTTTGATGGACCATCATGAATCGGTTGCGTTGGCGTCAGGGCATGAATCGTTGACATAAGCCCTTCTTCAATTCCATAGTTGTCGAGCAGCACTTTCGTGATCGGCGCTAAACAGTTAGTGGTACAAGAAGCATTGGAGATCACTGTATCGGTTTCAGGGTTATATTTTTCATGGTTTACACCCATTACATAGGTAGGAACCTCCCCTTTTGCTGGAGCTGAAATAATGACCCGCTTAGCTCCTCCAGTAAGATGGATCTGAGCTTTATCAAGCTGCGTAAAAAGACCTGTCGATTCAATGACATAGTCTACATTGAGGTCTTTCCAGGGCAGCTTGCTAGGATCTTTTTCCGCTAAAACATGAATGGTATGTTTATCATCAATGATGAAAGCTTCATCATTCGATTCGATGGAAAGGGAAAAACGTCCATGAATCGAGTCATGCTTTACCAAATAGGCAAGGTTAGGCGCAGGAACAAGATCGTTAATTGCAACGATTTCAATATCATCAAATTTTTCAAAAGCAAGTCTTAGAACCGAACGGCCAATCCGACCAAAACCATTGATTGCAACACGTATTCCCATTCTCTAACCTTAAATAATATTTTTCTTGATAATACTGGATGAGAGCGTAAAGGGCAATCGGTTTTCGAATTAAGAAACATAACCTAGGGCTTCGCACCAAGTCGCAGAAACAAATGCTCCGGTTCTTTTTTCCCACCTAAGAAGCTCTTCTTGAAACTCTTTGATTTCTTCTTCGCTAGCCCATGATTTTTCACGGATGTGTTTTGCCCAAGGAGCTTCTTTCCAAGCAGAAATACTATATTGAGCGAGTTGGCGGCGCTTTTCAGAAGAACTATAGACATCAGAAGAAGAGTACCCGATAGGGTACTTACTATTACTGGACATATTCTATAATACAGAGGGAAGAACTGTCCCCTTGTCGGTTTTCCTTGCGAACGATGCGGGTATATCCACCATCTCGAGTGGTGTACCGTTGGGATAGTTCATCAAAGAGCTTACCAACAACTTTGCGATCGGTATTGTGCGACGCTGTATCCCCTTTTTTTGCTAAGCGCGTTTCCTTCGATGAAAGAGAATTATAACTTACCATCATTTTAGCAATCGCTGCGCGCCTACTTGCTAGAGTGTTTTTCTTAGCAAGGGTGATTAAACGATCAGCATGACCTCTAAGTGCTTTAGCCTTGGCAACAGTTGTTTCAATCCGCCCATGTTCTACGAGAGCTTTTAGCATATTTGCCATCATAGCGCGGCGATGCGACCCGTTCCGATTAAGTTTTACTGTCCGTTTGTGGTGTCTCATGTTTCCTGTCCTGATTTTTCTTCTAAATATTCATCAACCACTTGACGGACATTATCCCTTGTGATGCCATAGCGGGAAAGATCCATTCCAAGATGAAGGTTCATATCTTCAAGCTTTGCTTTGATCTCATTGAGTGATTTCTTACCAAAGTTTCTGAACTTAAGCATTTCTGGCTCAGGCATAATAACAAGCTCTGCAATCGTATCGATATTAGCTTGCGCTAAGCAGTTAGTTGAGCGGACAGAAAGTTCAATTTCATTGATTCGAAGAGCTAACTTGCTAAGTAGTTCATCACGATCGGTATCAGATTCTAGTTCCTCATGATCAAATGATAGATCTTGGAATTTTAGTGTATCAAAGACTCCAAGATGGAGAACTCCAATCTGGGTTGCAAAGGTCAATGCTTCTTGAGGTGTAACTCTTCCATCGGTTGTCACTTCGAGGATCAGACGGTCATAGTCAGTATCTTGTCCAACACGAGTGTTTTCTACAAAGTAATTCACTCGGCGAACGGGAGAAAATGCTGAGTCAATGATGATCTCATCAACAACTTTATCTACGATCTCATGGCGCTCAGAAGGAACATATCCCCTTCCAATCGCAACTTTAAGATCGACCCGTTTCTTCATTGTCTTTGTCACATTGAAAAGGTGGTGATCAGGGTTGACCATTTCAAAGTCAGACTCACCCATCACATCTTTAAATGTCACAGCATATTGTCCACCACCAGCATCTAACATCTCTTGCGTAACTTCAAGCGTTTTAGAGATGAGTTTTGGGCCACGTGTATCTCGATTTTCTTCAAGAGGGAGCTTTCTAAGAAGAGCTCCTTTGAAATTTAGGATAATGTGGGTCATATCTTCAATGACACCATCGACAGCGATATACTCGTGTGGTACTCCCTCAATTCTTACTGAAATGAGAGAAGGGGCTTCCAGAGAGCCTAGCATGATACGTCTGAGAGCACTCCCAACTGTATGTCCAAAACCCCTTTCAAAAGCTTCTGCAATGAAGCGAGAAAACGTTTCTGTTTTGCTTGCTTCTTCAATTTTGATATTCGTCGGCAGCTCAAATTTGCCATACTTAACGGTCATAGGTTTATTCCTCTACTTATACTCGGCGTCTTTTTCTAGGACGACATCCATTATGGGGGATAGGAGTCTTATCTTTAATAAGTGTGATGATCAATCCAGCACTTTGAAGGCCTCTTACAGCAGACTCACGTCCTGCCCCAGGTCCTTTCAAAGAAACTTCAACTTCTTTCATTCCAGAGTTCATCGCTATTTTCCCTGCATCTTGTGCTGCAACAGTGGCAGCATATGCAGATGATTTTCTTGAACCAGTAAAGTTTACTTTTCCAGCGCTTGCCCAAGAAACGACATTTCCAGAAGGATCGGTAATAGAAACGATGGTATTATTAAATGTTGCTTTAACATGTGCAACTCCACTAGGGACAGTTCTAGCGACTTTCTTTTTTATTTTGACTGGCGGCTTTTTAACCATAGTCTTTTTAGCAACTTTTTCTTTTTTAGCCAATTGTTACTCCTATTTCGATGCGCTCAATTAAACGGCTTTTTTCTTCCCAGCAACGGTTTTCTTTTTCCCTTTACGGGTACGGGCATTAGTGCGAGTCCGTTGTCCCCTTGTTGGTAGACCTACTCGATGCCTCAATCCACGATAGGCACTCGTACTAATGAGCCTTTTAATATTATTTTGTACTTGTCGTCTCAGGTCCCCTTCCAAAACATATTCAGATGTCAACATCGCATTGAGTTTTGAGACATCCTCATCAGTGAGGTTATGAGCACGCATATTCGGATCTAGTCCTAGTTTTTTAACAATCTCATCAGAGACAGCGTTTCCAATTCCATAAATATAGGTAAGGCTGATCACTAGGCGCTTGTTACCCGGAATGTCGATTCCAATCACACGAGGCATAGGTTAAAATCCTTCTTTAATTCGTTATTTGTAGATAGGATATTAGCATAATCCAATAAAGAATTCAATGCTCTTTATATCCTACCTGTAATTCTCCCCTTCTTCATGAAGCCATCATAACGCTTCATCAGAAGGTGAGATTCAATCTGTTTCGTTGTATCCAGGACAACCCCCACTAGAATAAGGAGGGAGGTTCCCCCAAAAAAATGACTAATCGATGCATCTACACTTAAAACTTTACCTACTAATGTTGGCAAAATTGCGATCAGTGCTAAAAAAATTGCTCCTACAAGGGTAATCCGGTTCATTGTCGATTCTAAAAATTCTTGTGTAGGCCGCCCTTGTCTAACCCCAGGAATAAATGCTCCATTTTTCTTCATATCTGAAGCGATTTGCTCGGGGTGAAATTGTGTTGCCGTCCAAAAATAGGTAAAAAATAAGATAAGGAGGACAAATAAAACGGTATAAACCCAGCTTCCTGGAGAGAGCCATCCCACCACTGAAGCAAGCCAAGTTCCCTTGCTTAAAAACTGTGCAATGGTTGCTGGAAACATTAGCAAAGCAGAGGCAAAAATCACAGGAATGACACCTGCATAATTGATTTTAAGAGGGATATGCGAACTTCCTCCCTGACTTTCACGCCGCCCAACAACACGTCTAGCATATTGAAGAGGAATCTTCCGCGTTCCTTGAATAATCATGATTGTTCCGAGGATAATCATGACAAAGACAATGGATAGAATCACTATCGATGAAAAAGTCATCTGGCCAGGTTCTTGTGAATCGAGATTCAACTGCCTGAGAATCGTTCCCATGGTCCTAGGAAGGGAGGAAAGGATCCCTATGGAAATGATTAAACTAATTCCATTTCCAATGCCACGTTCAGTAATCTGTTCCCCAATCCACATTAAGAAAAGGGTTCCTGTGCTCATTGCTGTCATAACAACTAGGTAAAAGAGCCAAGGAAGTCCAAACAACTGAGCGTTTAAAATGTCACTCATAATGATTCCAGGATGGGAAAGGTTTAAGCTTAAGGCATATTTTGCAAGGAGAGCAGATTGAAAAAGGGCGAGGAATATCGTTAATATCCGGATCCCCTTTCCCATTTTCCTCTTTCCAGCTTCTCCATTTTCTTTCATCTCACGTTGAAGAGAAGGGACAACAGCTACTAAGATTTGCATGATGATCGACGCAGAAATATAGGGCATGACACCAAGTGCAACGACTGTCATCTGCGCAAAGGCTCCACCAGAAAAAATATCAACGAGTTGAAAAAGGTTTTGTGATCCCCCTGTCATCTGACGAAAGACTTGAACAACCGTATCTCCATTGATTCCAGGAACTGGAATGTATGCTCCAATTCGGCAAATCAAAAGCATGAGTAACGTGAAGAGAATTTTTGCCTTCACCTCTTCTATCGAGAAGATTCTTTTTATCGCCTGAAACATATAACCTAGATACGTTTAAATTCTATTCCTTGCTTTTCTAACTTGACTACAGCACCTTTAGAAAAGTGATTTGCTTCAATTACGACTTTCTTCGTGATATCTCCACCTGCAAGGACTCTAAACCCACCTTTCATCCGACGCATCGGAAATCCTTTTTGCATGAGTGTCTCTTTATTGATGGTTTCTCCATCTTCGAAGCAATCGTTAAGTCTACCGAGATTGATTGCATAAACGGAGACTTTAAAACGGCTATTTGAAAACCCGCGGTGTGGAAGCTTTTGATAAAGAGGGAGCTGCCCTCCTTCTTTTCCTCCACGTCTTTTGTAACCTGAACGAGATTTATCTCCTTTATGACCACGGCAAGATGTTTTACCCATTTTTGAACCCGGGCCTCTACCAACCCTTTTGGTTCTTTTCTTTAGCTGTGTATTTTTTAACTCTGATAATTTCATACGGAAGCTCCTCTTGCATCAAGTGTCGCTTGTCTATTTCTTAGGTTTATAAGAGCTTTAAGTGTTGCTCTAACTTGGTTTAGTGGATTGTTTGATCCAAGCCTTTTTGCAACAACATCTTTAATACCACTAACTTCTAGAACGGCGCGAGGTTTTGATCCTGCAATAATTCCTGTTCCTTCCTTAGCAGGCTTAAGCATGACTTTTGCTCCATCCCAATCGGAAATAATTTCATGAGGAATTGTGGTCCCTTCTAGCTCAAAGGTCACAACGTTCTTTCGTGCCGCTTCGCCCCCTTTGCGGATAGCATCAGCTACTTCGTTTGCTTTAGCAAAACCAACACCGATCCGGCCATTCCCATCTCCAACAATGACTAAGGCAGAAAAGCTAAACTTACGCCCTCCCTTTACCACTTTAGAACAACGGTTGATATAGAGAACTTTCTCTTCAAATTCGGTGTCGAAATCTACTTCTTTTTTCCCTTTCTTCGTCATGCAATATTCCTAAAATTTAATTCCTTTTTCGCGAGCGCCATTGGCTACTTCAGCAATGAGTCCATGATATTTATACCGACCACGATCGAATACAACACGCTCGATTTTCTTTTCTTTAGCAAGCGCGCCAATCTTCTCACCGACCTCTTTTGCACTTGTCTTTGATCGCTTTTTTTCCTTCATCTCTTTTACAAGAGTACTAAAACTCGCGAGGGTTATCCCCTTCTCATCATCAATGAGCTGAGCGCCAATATGGTTGATCGATTTAGTCACACAAAGACGAGGTTTCTCTGCATTGCCACGCAATTTTTTCCGGATGCGCATCACACGATTTTTTCGAATTTTAGTGAGTTTTTTTAGTTTCTGAGACATCTCTTATTTCCCTTTAGCTGATTTACCCGCTTTCTTGCGGACATATTCATCGACATAACGAATCCCTTTTCCTTTATAAGGCTCTGGAGGTCTTAACGCACGCACATTGGCAGCAAATTGTCCTACAAGTTGCTTGTCAACTCCGCTAATCTTAATCAGTGTACTTTTTTCGACTGCCACCTGAATGTCACTCGGGATATCCAGTTGCGAGGGATGGGAAAACCCAAGCTGAAGGTCTAAGGCATTCCCTTTTACCGCAGCACGGTATCCAACTCCTATTAAGCTAAGCTCTTTTTTAAAACCCTCGCTTACACCTAAAATCGCATTATTTAATAGAGAGCGATAAAGACCATACATCGGTTTTGGAAGGCCTGATTTTTCATCATATTGAACGAAGACTTCCCCTTCTTCGATTTTTAATGAGATTCCTTCTGGAAAATGCTTTGTTATCGCTCCTTTGGGGCCTTTAATTTCGATCTCCCTCTCGGATCCTTTGACTTCAACTCCTTTGGGGAGTGTAATGGGCGTTTTACCTAATCGTGACATTTTTTATTTTCCTAACTTTACCAAACTAAACAGAGAAGTTCTCCGCCAACTTTAAGCTCTCTAGCCTTTTCTCCCTCAATGACACCAGAGGGTGTTGAGAGAATTGCAATCCCAAGCCCACTAAAAACTCTAGGAATATTTTGATATCCTACATAGTTTCGGAGTCCTGGTTTAGACATTCTCTTAAGGCCATGAATCACATTGTCTCTTGTGTTTTTGATATACTTTAAAAAAACGCGAATCTGCCGTTTCTTTGCATTCACCAAAAAGCTTGTAACATAACCTTTATCCTTAAGGACATCGATGATTGATTGATTCAGTTTGCTGAATCTTACATCAACATATTTATGCTTTGCGTCTTTCGCATTTCGAATTCTTGTGAGTAGATCTGCTACTGTGTCGCTAGTTGCCATTTTATCCTCTTGAGTTTAGCGCTTATATGGAAGTCCAAGCAAGGTTAATAATTCAAGACCTTCTTCATCACTTTCAGCCGAAGTCACGAATGTAATATTCATCCCTTGCTCTCTTTTAACTTCATCAAGGTTGAGCTCTGGGAAGACTTGCTGCTCAGTTAATCCTAATGAATAATTTCCGCTCTTGTCCCCTTTTTTCTTGAATCCACGAAAGTCACGAATCCTGGGACAGACGATATTACAAAATCGATCAAAAAAATCATACATCCGTTTCCCACGAAGGGTCACCATGGCTCCGACTGCTTGTCCTTCTCGGAGTTTAAAGTTCGCTACTGATTTTTTTGCTCGCGTGACAAGAGGCTTTTGCCCTGAGATCAATGCGAGTTCTTTCACGCAGTCCTGCATGATATTCTTATCCTTAACCGCTTCTGCAACTCCCATGCTAATGACAATTTTCTTTAGCTCTGGGGTCTTCATCGGATTTGAATAAGAGAACTTCTTTTTGAGCTCTTCTTTAATTTCTTCGTGGTATCTCTTCTTTAATCTAGACATTCTTCTTTTGTCCTTGCGACTTGAGCGGTTTCTTTAATGTTCGGTAATTAACCTCTTTTTCGTTATCGAGATAAACGAGATCTTTTGATCCATCCTTCCCAAGCTTTACCTTTAGCTTGAGCTTCTTCCCATCTCCATTACAAAGAGCAACATTTGAGATATGGATAGGTTTTTCCATGCTAATAATCTCAGACTTTTGTCCTTGCTCCCTAGCTTTCATATGTTTTTTGCGAATATTGACCCCCTGGACAAGAATTTGCGAGTCTTTCTTGGCAATGACCGCACCAACTCTTCCCCGATCGTTTCCACTGATAACAAGGACTTTATCACCTATTTTGATCCATTTCTGCTTCATTTTTTTGCTTCCTCTTTAAATCACTTCGGGGGCAAGTGAGCTAATTTTAATAAATCCACGGTCTCGTACTTCTCTAGCAACAGGGCCAAAGATCCGCGTTCCTCTAGGGTTTTGTTTATCATCAATAAGGACACAGCTATTGTCATAGAATCTAATCATTGATCCATCTTTTCTCCGGACATAGCTCTTTGTTCTTACGATGACAGCCTTAATAACAGCACCTTTTTTCACACTTGCCTTTGGATCAGCTTCCTTCACCGAACAAATAACGATATCACCAACGTGCGCATACCGTCTTCGTGTTCCACGAAGAACTTTAAAACACTTTACCCGCTTGGCTCCGCTGTTATCAGCTACTTCTAGTTCTGTTTCTTGTTGAATCATCGTCTCTCACTCATTCGTATATTATTTTTAAGAAAGCACATCCACTACGATCCAGCGCTTTAACTTAGAAAGGGGGCGGGTTTCTTGAATCCGAACGCGCTGACCTACTTTTAGATCTCTTTTTTCATTGTGCGCATAGCATTTTTTGCCCCGCTTTACTACTTTCTTATAACGGGGATGAAGGGTTGTTCTTTCAACATTAACAGTGACGGTTTTATCCATCTTTGCTGAGAGGACGACTCCTTCTCTAACTTTTTTTCTTCCTTGTGCTTCCATAGCTCTTTATGCTGATCCTTTGCTTTTCTTTTGACGCAAAACAGTAAGGATTCGCGCCCGATCTTTTTTCTTTTCTTTAAGTTCGTGGGGCTTTTCTAACTTTCTCGAAACTCTGAGTTCGTTAATAAGCTCAAAAATATCTCGACAGATGTCATCGTACTGAGCCTCTAGTTCTTCATTCGATAGACTTGCTAGTTCGCTTGCTTTCAACATTTCCAGTCTCCTTAAACCTTTTCAACTCGCTGCACAAACCGTGTCCGATAGGGAAGCTTCGCGGCCGCTTTTACTAGGGCTTTTTTTGCTTCATCCTTAGAAACGTTTGCTACTTCGAAGAGGATTCTTCCTGGACGTACCACTGCTACCCAGTGATCTGTTCCTCCCTTTCCTTTTCCCATACGAGTTTCTGCCGGCTTCTTTGAAATCGGTTTATCGGGGAAAATGCGAATCCACACTTTTCCTTTTCGGCTAAAGTAGCGAGTGATCGCTACACGACATGCTTCGATTTGTTGATTAGTAATTCGTCCACGGTCAAGGATTTGCATTCCATATTCGCCAAAATCAACAAATTGTCCGCCTTTAGCTTTTCCGCTCATCGAGCCTTTCATTTGCTTTCGATGCTTAGGGCGAGAGGGTATCAATGCCATTTTGAAATTCTCCTAATTTCTTATCCGTGTTGTTCGCCTTTATTAATCCAAACCTTGACCCCAATCGAGCCATAAGTTGTTTCAGCTCTCGCTGTGGCATATTGGATATTTGCACGGAGAGTATGGAGAGGGATTTGCCCTTCTTTATACCACTCGGTTCGCGCTATTTCCGCTCCGCCAATCCGTCCAGATATCTGTACTTTGATTCCTGCAGCACCTGCATCCATTGTTGCTTGAATCGATTTCTTTAAAACGCGTCTAAAAGCAACACGTCTTTCAAGCTGCTTGGCAATCGCTTCTGCAACAAGCTTTGCATCGAGGTCAGGACGTTTGATCTCTGCAACTTCGATCCAGATTTCCTTTCCTGTTAGCTTCTTAAGCTCCTGCTTCATGGTTTCAATTTCTGCTCCTTTCTTTCCAATGACAAGTCCTGGGCGAGCAGTGTGAAGTGTCACTTCAATTTTTTCAGACATCCTTTTGATGACAATCTCAGCGGTTCCAACGCAGCATGGCTTTTTCATCAAAAAATCACGCATTATTTTGTCTTCAAAGAGATGGCGTCCAAATTCTTTCTTGTTAGCAAACCATAGAGATTTCCACTTCTTTGTAAGGGCGAGTCTAAATCCAATTGGCGATGTTTTTTGTCCCATGTTTCCTCTTTAATTTTCCGTTCCAACGACGACTGTAAAATGGCTCATCCGTTTCAAAATTGGTACCTTTCCACCACGGCTCTTTGACTTTGCCCGCTTCATTGTTGGACCTGCGTCAATACGCACTTCTTTAACTTTCAGGTCTCGTCTTTGAACGCTATGGAGTGTTTCAGCATTTGCAATTGCGCTATCGAGAGTCTTCTTTAAAAGCCGCCCTCCCTTTAAGTTACAATAAAGGAGCTGCAGTAGTGCTTCTTCAACACCCTTACCTCGAATCAACCCTGCAGCAAGGCGCGCTTTCCTTGGGCTGATGCGGATATATTTCGTTTTCGCTGTCACTTCTCGCATTTCTTTATCTTCCTCTATTTCTTAACTGGGTGCCCTTTAAACAACCTTGTTGGAGAAAATTCCCCTAAGCGTTGGCCAACCATATTCTCAGATACAAACACTGAGATGAATTTTTTTCCGTTATGGACTTCAAAGGTGTGTCCAATCATTTCCGGAATAATCATTGACCTTCTTGACCAAGTTTTAATTGGCTTTTTCGAGTCTTCTTGATTTTGCTTCCCTACCTTTTTCAATAGGTGGTGATCCACAAAGGGACCTTTCCTTAAACTTCTACCCATTATTTCTTCCTTCGGTCTTTCACAATCAGTTTTTTCGATTTCTTCTTCGAGCGGGTACGGAGCCCCTTAGTCTGCATTCCCCATGGAGTTTGAGGAATGTAACCATTATGACGCCCTTCACCACCACCATGAGGATGGTCAACGGGATTCATCGCGGTTCCTCGTACTGTTGGCCGAAATCCTTTCCACCTTGTTCTTCCTGCTTTTCCTTCAACGCGAAGGGCATTTTCTGCATTAGACACAACACCAAAGGTTGCACGGCATGTGTCTCTCACCAACCGGACTTCACCTGATGGCATCTTAAGGGTGGCATAACCCCCACTCCGAGCCATGAGCTGTGCTGAAAGTCCAGCGCTGCGGACAAGCTTTCCTCCACGTCCAGGATAGAGTTCAATATTATGGATCGTTGAACCTAAAGGCATCCCCTTAAGTTTCATCGCACATCCTACCTTGAAGGGAGCCTTTTCACCCGAAAGTAAAGTATCACCTTGCTTAAGCCCTTCAGGAGCGAGAATATATCTTTTCTCCCCATCGCGATAATTTAGTAATGCAACGTGAGCAGAGCGGTTAGGATCATACTCAATAGAAGCAACATTTGCTTCGATTCCATCTTTATCTCTTTTAAAGTCAACGAGGCGATAAAAGCGCTTATGGCCTCCACCTCTATGACGGCAAGTAATATGTCCGTGGTGGTTTCTCCCATTTGTTCGCCTTTTCGGAACAAGGAGCGACTTCGTTGGCTTTATTGTTGTTCGCTTCCCAGCAACTCGGGTCAACTGGCCAAAACTTGGGAGTACAAGCTTTCTCTGTCCGGGTGTTCTCGGTCGAAATTTCTTAACCATTGTTTCTCCTAAACGGCTTCATCAATTGCATCGCCACTCTCTAGGGTCACAATTGCTTTTTTTACTGCAGGACGAAAACCCTTGAAACCACGAACCCGTCTTTTCTTTGGTTTCATATTGATGGTATTCACCGCTTTCACTTTAATTTTCTTTTCTAGATAGATCGACTCAAGAGCGCGAGCAATCTCATTCTTATTTGCATTTCTATCTACGATAAAGACATATTTTGGGCTTGTACATTTCGCTGTGCATTTATTGCTGCTTGAGTGCTGCAGCCCTTCTAGGACGGTTGTCTTTTCTGTGATGTGGCGAGATTTAATAACGTGGAATGGATTTCTATCTTTCATTATTTGCCCCCCATTGCTTGCATCAGTTCTTTTTCCGCAGTATCGATGATGACGACTTGTTCCGTACGCATCAGATCGTAGCCACTAATACTTCCAAATGGCATGAACCTGGCACCTGGAATATTGCGCATACTCAGATAAAAGTTTGCACGATCCTTCTTAGTCTTCTCCCCTTCATCGCAAAGAAAAAGAACTTTCTTGTCATTGAGTCCTGCCTCTTTTAAAAACTTACAGACAGCTTTTGTCTTTGGTTCTTTTAGAGACTTCAGCTTTAAGAGACGGATATCTCCATCTGTCACTTTTTGTGCTAAAAGGTAATGGATAGCAGCCCGTCTCTCTTTTCGATTAATTCTAACGTGTTGGTTAAATTTAGGCTTCGGCCCAAAGACTACGGCCCCTTTTCGGTATTGTGATGTCTTAACGCACCCTTGCCTTGCCCGTCCTGTCCCCTTCTGCGGGTGAGGCTTGGTATTTGATAGGGCGATTTCAGAGCGTCCCTTTGTATTGGCGCTCCACTGCCGTGCATTCTTCCGCACAGCAACGACATAGTCCTTGATCACTTGCGGGTTTAAGGAAATCTTCAGAAGTTTTGCATCGACTGCAACCTCCTCAAGTTCTTTTCCTTCTAAATCATATTTTTTCAGTTTCACCGCGGCTATTTCCTATTTTTTTGAAGGTGTTTTCTTTACCGATTTCCGAATATAAAGAAGACTGTCCTTTGCTCCCGGAACAGCCCCTTTGACTAAAATAACTTGTTTTTCAGCATCAACACTAATTACCTTCAGGTTTTCTACAGTCACCTTTTGAGACCCCATCTGCCCAGCTTTTTTGACTCCTGGCAAGCTGCGACCCGGTGTACTACGCATCCCTGTCGATCCCGCAGTTCTGTGAAACCCCGATCCATGTGATCCTGGTCCACCAGAAAAGTTATGGCGCTTAATGACCCCTTGAAACCCCTTACCTTTGGAAGTTCCACAAACGTCAACAAACTCTGCATCAGCGAAGTAATCAATTCCAATCTCTTGCCCAAGCTGGAACTCTTCGGGGTTTTCAATACGAGATTCTAGTAGATGGCGCCTTGGCTCTACTTTTGCTCTGGCAAAGTGGCCGATTAGGGGTTTAGATACTTTTTTCTTCTTGCTTTCTGGAACTTTGATTGCTCCAAGCTGAACCGCTTGATAACCATCTTTTTCCTTGTTTTTCACTTGGATGATGATATTAGGCTCTGCAGCAATCACCGTGCAGACGATCAGGTTTCCTGTTTCGTCGAAGACGCGGGTCATCCCTTTCTTCTTTCCCATCAGCTTTAGTGACATATCCTTTCCTTTTCGAACGATGCTTTCGGTTATTTAACACTATTTAAGCAATAGCGGAGTCATCAAAATTGATACCACGCTATTTATGGCTAAAGCAAAAAGGTTATCAAAGATGCGATATTTTGTACAATGAAAATTTCTGGAAGAGATTTTTACCACTCACTGAAAACTTTACTTTCAATCTCTGGGTCGATCCTTTCCTGGGATATCCAAGCAATTGCCACTAGAGATGCAAGGATGGAAAAAAATAGGGCCAAGGCTACCCACTCTCTAGTTAAGAGCAATAGATACTCTCCTTTGGAAGTAACTCTATAATTTTTTTATACCGCGCTTCGTCCAACTCATTATATCCAGAGGCAATGAGGCCAAAGTAAAAACTTACAAGATGTAAAAGCTTCATAAACCGCCTGGGATAGGGCATTCCAGTTAAGTGGATAATAAGGCTAAGAGCTACCCAACCCAAATAGGTGGTGTGAGAAATCAGCTCCATCTTAAGTTGACGACATTCTTTCTTTTGCCCTCCTCCCTCTCTCCACATTAAACTAAGAGCCCTTCCTTCTTTAAAAACAACCTCTTCGTAGAGAATCATCCGGCTGATATAACAAATTCTTTGAAGCGCTTTACTGTATCCTGGGGTCAAAGCTATGAAATTTCTTTCAGCGCACCAAATGAGAATTTCAGCTCCATTGGCTATCAGAGCGAGCGTTTCGTAGCGAAGCATCTCTCTATTGTCTCTTCTCTGAGCCATTTGATAGATCCTCTCTCCTTCTTTATAAAGGTGGGGTAGGCGCATAAGGCCAATAATGGTATCAAAGAGGATTGAGAGAGAGATCCCCTCTTCTGCCTCCCATTTTTCAGGATAATGAGACGTTGAGAGATATGTTTGCTCAAAAAGGGTCCCTCGCAGCGATGGACGATAGACTAATGAATGCATTATAAATTTCTTGAGTTAAAGGTCAAAAAAAAAAGCCCCTTACTTTTTGTAAGGGGCTTTAACATTAAGCTGCGGGTGCAGCTATTTGTCTTGAAATTTGAACTACGCTGCCAAGAACACCCACTGTATGAAAGGTCCAGGGCTGGAGGCGTTTTAGCCCTTTTTTTGCAAATGCAGGACCGCCACCTACCCAAGAGTCTAAGCCACCCATTCCATTAAGCCACATAGAACAAATACCAGTTATCACCCCAGCGGTAGCAATGATCATCTGTTTTCGACGCTCTTGGCGTTGATTGTCATTCATTGTGCTTGTATCGGCATGATACCCCGTTGAGAAGGCCTTTCCATTGGTATAGATACTAATCACTGCGGAGTAAACCGAGCAAACACTTTTCACATGCTTAAAGGTCTTTGCACGATGAGCAAGGATGATAATGCCACCAACAGCTCCAACCCAATTAAGGGTTGCAAGGCTATCTCCAATACATTTTACACTGACATTGAAAATGGCGGTGATCGACGCATTGGACTCCCCTTTCACGTAGTTTCTAGTAGAAATACAAACAGCATCCCAATCTTCTAGTGCTTTCTTGCCATAATACGCCCCATCAAGTCCTTTTGCTAGTTGTCCAATAGGACCAACTGCTACTCCAAAAAGTTTCTCAACTTCACAATCTTGAAGCACATTAACCACTCCGTTAACAAGACGAAACCACTCTCGAGATGTGAGTAATTGAGTCATTACATAGTTTGTTGCACGTTCCATTTCTTTATCTCCCTTTCCCTATTTATTCACATCACGCTTTTCTAATTGCTGGATGGTCGCTCCATAAAGAGCGTGCTTAATAAGTCCTGTCGCAGTCATTGCTGCGAAGAGGGCTCCATACCAGTTGTCAGAATGATTAATAACAAATCGAGAAGCACGTCCAATAAGCCCTCGATTTTCTACCATGTTAAGTGCTCTTGCCACTCCTGTGAGTTTTACAAAAATGACTAACCCAAGGAATACCTGATCATATCTTCGTGCCGCTTGGGTCATCGTTCGATATGTCTCGAAATCATCTCCAGAAGGATTTTTTACCATCGCATCAGAAGGACATGCACCAGCAGCAACATCTTTCACATGTGCCATATGAGCCCGTTGAATATCAAGAATACTTATGGCAGCCCCAGCAGCGCCAAGCCCTCCACCTATAGCGCGAATTTTTGGGCTATAGCTTTTACTAAAGGAACCAATGTGTTTGAGAGTTTGGTGAACTAATAATAGAGATGAAACAGCCTTAAAGAGCGATGAAATGGTCTTATACGTCATCCAAGTCTTTACACCGATATAGGAGTTATCAGCTCGTGGCGCATCTCCCTTTCTGTCAGCTCGAAGCCCATCAAGAGTTTTAACTCCCCTTAATACTTGAACTCCACCTGAGAGGACCGAGCAGGTCGAGTAGAAAGACTTCGCTGCAGAAGCTAGGTCATAAAAAGCAAAGTAGTTGTCTGTAGCGTTGCTAATTTTCCGTAGCGATGGGAAATCACCGACATCTTTTCCTAGATACCGAGCTAAATGAACTAAATGCTTTCCAAGGAAACATGCAGTTCCTGTAGCTAGAAGAAAATTTTGCATATCTGTGAAATAGTGATAGGTTGCTCTTGGGATAGAGACTTGAGACGGTTTTCCGGTCATAACTTTGTTACCCTCAATTAAATGATTTGCAAAGAGGAGGGATTATAGGTGAAGACGAATAAATTGTACAAGCTAAATTAATATTTTAATTTGGGTGGGCTAGAAAAAGCCAATACAAACTCATCGATAGGAAGTCTTTTCTTTCCCTCAAGCTGAACCTTTAAAAGGGAAAGTCCCCCATTTCTGCAGCCAATAATCCAATTACTTTTGGAAAAGGAAAGGGTCGATCCGGCTGTGCCATTTTCTTGAACGACTGCACTTTTAAAAATTTTTAACCTTTTTAAATGGCCACCTACTTCCACTTTCGTCCAAGCACCGGGACGAGGGCTAAAGGCTCGGATTTGGTTATGAATATCTTCGGCATCTTGGTTCCAGTCAATTTCAGCCATGGAGGAATCAATTTTTTGAACATAGGTTGCCTCTTTCGGATCTTGAGGCTTTTTCTGGGAGTCATGGTGAGAAAATTTTCGAATGACACGAAGAAGCGTTTTACCTCCAAGGATGCATAGCTTTTCTTCGAGCTCTGCGCAGTTCATCTCCTTCGGAATGGAAATCTTTTCTTGAGCGAGCATATCTCCCGCATCCATTTTTAAAACCATTCTGATAATGGTAACCCCTGTTTCTTTTGCTCCATCAAAAAGGGCAAATTGAATGGGGGCGGCCCCACGATATTTGGGAAGGAGGGAGGCATGAAGGTTGATAGATCCTTCTTTTGGAAGATCAAGGAGGCGTTGTTTCATGATCTCTCCATAAGCAACAACGACAAAAAGGTCGGCCCCATAGCGACGGAGCTCCTCCTCAAAGGCTAGAGTCGATGCTTTGTCAGGTTGATAAAGGGGAATATCTGGGCAGTTTTTTGTAGCAAATTCTTTGACAGCAGAAAAGGCAGGTTTGCCACTCCGCCCTTTTGGTCTGTCAGGCTTGGTGACAATGGCAAGGACTTCGACCCCATTTCCGATTAAGCTTTTTAGAACTTCAGCTGCAAAGGGGGGGGTTCCAAAGTAAATGATCTTCATGAACCTATCCTGCATTAAAGGATTGATTGAATTCCTTCAGTTTTTGGGGAGATTTTTTCTTTTTATTTTGATCACATTGTCTAGATGACAAGGGTTCAAAATACCAAAAAGTGTGAAATAAAAAATTATCTTTAGTGGAGGTTAGGTTCATTCTTCAAGGAGGTCGTTAATGTCGGGAAATTCATCGGCTGCACCAATAGGTTGGAGTCCAATGAGTCCTCGCTTGGATTTTTTGCAAAAGTCAATCCAGTGATTGATCGCTGGACTTTTTTCAATTTCTCCATCCACTCGCTCTACTGCATCGCTAAATTGAATCCCTGAGCGGTAGGTGAGTTTGAAAGCTTTTGTGAGAGCTTTTCGAAGGTCTAGAGAAAAGTTATGTCTTTTAAGGCCAATTAGATTGAGTCCTGCAACCCGATAGGGAATTCCTGCGCCTAAGGTATAGGGAGGGATATCGTTGGTAATGCGACTGAGCCCTCCAACCATTGCATAGGCACCAACCCGAACGTATTGATGAATCGGTGTCATCCCTCCAATATTAGCATAGTCTTCTATCTCTACATGACCTGCAAGCATGGCCCCGTTAGCCATAATGACATGATTGCCTACCTTGCAATGATGGGCGATATGACAATAGGCCATAATCAAACAATGATCACCAACTTCAACAGTTGATTCTTCGCCGCAAGATGAATTGATTGTCACAAACTCTCGGATTTCACAATTCTTCCCAATTTTAACATAGGTAATTTCCCCACGAAAATTCTTTGCTTGGGTTTTTGTCCCAATACTTGCCGAAGGGTAAATAACGGTCCCATCACCAATAGTGGTATGACCATCGATATAAGCGTGAGATTTAATGGTGACATTATTGCCAAGTGTAACGTTTTTTTTAATAATGACATAAGGCTCAATGTTAACATCTTTTCCGAGCTTAGCCCCCTCTTCGATAATGGCTGTGGGATGGATATTAGACATCAGCATTCTTCCTAAATCTGTTCAAACCCTCTAAGAGCAAAACCGATGAGCGCTTCTGCAGCGAGCTCACCATCAATCATTGCCTTTGCTTGGACTTTCCCCCCTTTAGAGCTAAGATGTGCTCCATGCACGTACATGGTGATGACATCACCAGGAAGAGCAGGACGGCGAAACTTCACATTATTTATACTTAATAGAACGGCGGTTTTTTCAACGAATCCTTTTTGATGGATTAAAATCCCCCCTGTTTGGGCCAACGCCTCTAAAATAAGAACGCCAGGCATAATAGGAGCCTGTGGAAAATGGCCCTGGAAAAATTCCTCATTGATCGTCACACATTTAGTCGCAACAATATTGTTGTTTTCTAAATCAAGTTCGATCACCCGGTCCACTAATAGTAATGGGTAACGATGAGGAAGAATATCTCGAATCTGCTTAGTATTTAGGATAGTTTCCCTCGGAGAATCCTCAGCTGACATTGGCTGTCTCCATCGTAAAGTTACTGACAAGCTCTTTAGCAAATGAAGTGTTTGAGAAGTGTCCAGAGCGGATTGCAATCACATGAGTAATAAAAGAATGTCCAACAAGACAAAGGTCTCCAATTAAATCTAGAATTTTGTGACGTACCATCTCATCTTTGTAACGGACCCCTTCAGGATTAAGAATCGTATCTCCTTTAATAATGACAGCGTTATCAAGGCGTCCTCCTTTGATATTTCCTTTCTCAATGAGAGGGACGACCTCTTCATAAAGAGAGAACGTTCGGGCAGGGGCAATTTCTCTTTTATAAATTTCTTCGTCAACATGAACGGTATAAAATTGTGACTTTAAAAGATCACTATTGGGATAGTTAAGGGTATAGCTAATCCTGAACTCTTCTGATGGGAGAGCAACTAAATGAACATCCCCTTTAGACCAAAAGATTGGCGCTTCTAAATGGTGGATTTTCTTTGTTTGACTTTGAGTTGTAACGACTCCACTTTCAATCAGCTCAACAAAGGGCATCGAGCTTCCATCACAGCTAGGGATTTCAGGCCCTTCAATTTCAATGAGAAGGTTATCGATATCATAGGCCTTAATAGCAGAGAGAATATGTTCAACGGTTTGAACATGAACTTCTCCCGATCCCAAAATGGTACAACGTGGCGTTTCTTGAACATATTCAGCAAGTGCGGGAAGTTTCGGCTTATCTGGAAGATCCATTCTTTGAAAAACAATTCCTGATCCTTCTGGAGCTGGTCGTAGTTTGATTTCTGATTTCATTCCTGTAAAAAGGCCTGTTCCAGATAGTGAAACTGCTTTTTTAAGTGATCTCTGATGTTTTCTTGATGTGGAAAATTTGTCGCTTGGAGACATGTAAAGTCCAATTTAAATGGTTGATGGTATAGAGATAAAGTGTTTCCCCTCAGCTTAAGTCAATGAACGTTTTTCAGCAAGGGGATTCTCTTTTCTCACTTGTAAAAATCCTAAGAACCCTAGGGATAGAATTAAGATAAGAGCATCTCCCCAAAAAGTATAAAGGGTCGGAAATGAATAAAGATCGAGTGGAACATATAAAGCGCCCCGCTCTAATTCAAATCTTCCTTCGTCATTTTCAAATCTTGCAATCGTCCTTCCTAAGCTATCAACACCTGCTGTAACTCCTGTATTGCATGCCCGAAGTAAGGGAACACCATTTTCAATCGCTCGCACTCTTCCATGGACAAAATGCTCTTCGGGAAGGCGGGAATAGGGGTACCATCCATCATTGGTCACATTCACAAAAAGTTTCGCCCCTTTCTGCCGACCATCTCTCATGATGTGAGGGAAACATTCTTCATAACAAACCGAAAGGCTCATCGGATGTTTTCCATCGGTAACCTTTGCCTCTTTTCCGAAACTAAAGAAGGTTGAGATCCCATAACGTGCGACAAGAGGTTTTAAAAAGGAGAACGGGAGATATTCTGCTAAGGGAAGGAGGACCCTTTTTTCATACCGCATGACCTTTTTTCCCTCCGGAATAAAGTGAAATGCTGCATTGAAGCTTTTATTTCCTTCTTCTGCATCGAGACCGATGACCACCTCTGCTCCATACCGGTTTGCAAGGGCTTGAACAAGGAGTGCATTGCTAACAAACCACTCTCCTTTTCTCTTTTCCGCTAGTGGCTCTTTAAGAAGATGGGTTAAGTCTCCTAATTCATCTCCTAAAATCTCCTCCATTTGAGTTAACGGATAAACGGTAGCATGAGAACTAAAAGGGAGGGCAAATTCTGGCAAAACAATTAAATCAAGACTCTTAGAGCTATGCTCCTTAATGTAGGCCAAAATAAAGTGCCATTGAAAAAAAGGGTGGACCCACCTTTCTTCCTTGCCAGAATAAGGTTGTTTTTGGTCAGGAAGGAGCCCCGTTTGAACAAGAGCTACATGAAAGGGCTCTTTTTTCTTCTCTCGACTCTCATGGTAATGAATATGTGCAACCCCAAAAAGGTAAGGGAAAAGGAGGAAAGCTCCATATGCAGAAAGGGCTTTCTTCTTCCTTGTGACAAATAAATTAACTGCAAGAAAATTCACCACCATGACAATAAAAGAGAGGCCAAAGATTCCAACAACCGAAGCGATCTGCGCTGAGATGGAAAGCCCTGTCATCGAAAGACCAACGGGGTTCCAAGCAAATCCACAAACAATAAAAAGACGCCCCCACTCCATTAAAGTCCATAGAGCTGCAATTCCTAAAATACGCCGAAACTTAATAGGAGGTTTTTTCGGAAGAAAGAGGGGCAATATCCCAAACTGAGCTCCAAGCCATAGGGAAAGCCCGAAATAAACAAAATAAATATAGACCCCTTGGTAGGTGGGAGAAGCAAACCAAGAGAGTTGGACAAGTTGGACCAGAAAAAACCAAATTGCTGCATGGAAATATCGCTTTTTCTTCCCCTCTATCCGAAAAAGTGAAAGCCAAAAAAGGGCAAAACCGATAGCGCTTGCAATAGCTGAAAGGAGGGGGCTGATATGAGGTTGCCCCCAAGCGACAATCGCTCCACTAAGGGCAAAAAGAACTGCTGTGATCATCACTGTTTGACTCGCTGAGGCTGTGGCCCCATGAGTAGATAAAGGAAGGCGCCAATGAGAGAGAGGTTTTTCAAGAAGATCGAAAGTTCGCTACGCATTTCTCCTCCCACACCAAACCAAAACGGGTGCATGATCAATGTAACAGGGACTAAGAATAGGAGGAGAAAAAGGGCCCCAATTTTTACTTTAAATCCAATGAAGATGAGAAGAGCTCCTACAATTTCTAGAAAGACGGCAACCCCAAGAACTGTCGGTGCACTCGAAAATAAAAATTCATGAACATGACTACTTATGGCTGTCCCCTCTAGATGCATATACCACTTAGAAAATGTGAGAGAAAGGCTATCAACTGCTCCCTGCCAATTCATTATTTTACCGATGCCTGCTACAAGGAAAAGGAGGCTAAGACAACCTCTAGCGATAATAAGTAGAATCTTGTTCATGAGACTAATGATCTCAGATAAAGCGATTATTTTCCAGATATGATATCATTCGACTCATGAAATTATTTAGAAAGCACCACCTATTAAAAATTTTAAAGGATTCAGAGGAAATGACCCTTCCTATGGATGCGTTTTTGCGGAATTATTTCCGTGAACATAAGGCTGTGGGATCAAAGGATCGGGCTGAAATCTGCGAAACACTCTATGGGATGATCCGTTGGAAAGGGCTGATCGATGCGAGATGCTTGAAACCTATCAGTTGGGAAAGGCGTTTGGAGGCTTACCTAAAATTTCCTATCAAAGATGTTTCCTCTTACCCTCCCCATGTACAAGTGAGCTTTCCGAAGTTTTTCTTTAACCATTTAAAAAAGGCCTATGGAGAGGAAAAAGCGTTGGAGCTTTGCATGAATTCTAATAAGCAAGCCCCTACAACCGTTCGGATTAATCCTCTTAAAACCACTAGAGAAGCCCTTCTTAAGAAATGGAACGTAGAATACAGTATTTCCCCCTGCAAGCATTCAAAGCTAGGGATTGTTTTTCAGAGGAGAATTAATTTCTTTGCCCTACCTGAATTTAAAGAAGGTCTCTTCGAAATTCAAGATGAAGGGAGTCAACTTATTGCAAGCCACGTTAGAGCCACCCCCAATGATCATATTCTCGATTACTGTGCAGGCTCAGGAGGGAAAACTCTCGCTTTTGCCCCTGAGATGGGCAATAAAGGACAAATTTACCTTTATGATATCCGCCCCCACGCCCTAGTAGAAGCAAAAAAACGGTTGAAACGGGCAGGGATTCAAAACGCTCAACTTCTTGATGAAAAAAAACTTAAGAAAAAAGGGTTGGAGAAACGGATGGATTGGATTCTCCTCGACGTTCCCTGTTCTGGAAGTGGAACACTCCGCCGCAATCCCGATATGAAATGGAAGTTTAAACCTGAAACTTTAGAGCGGCTGATCGAAGAGCAACGAAAAATTTTCGATAAATCTTTGAAATTTTTACATCCAAATGGAAAAATTGTCTATGCGACATGTAGCATTTTTCCAGAGGAAAATGAGAGGCAAGTTTCTTACTTTATCAACAAGTATCATCTCAAGCTTGCCTCTCCACCGTTTCAATCTTTTCCAAAAGATGGAGAGATGGATGGCTTTTATTGTGCCGTTTTTAGTAGAATACAAAATACTTAAGTGTAAGAAAGGATGGAGATGCGAAAGTATTACGGATTAGTTTTTTTATTTACAACGATTTTTTCTTTGGGTTTCGCCGATATAGATATCGAGACTCCTGCTTTTATTGATCCCTCAAGTACTGTTTCCAATGAGCCACGCCTCATGATTAATAATCGCCCTCTTGCAAAGATTAATGGAAAAGTGATCTCCCTTTATGATGTTGTGAAAAAAATGAACCTCTTCCTTTCTGAGTACTACCCTGAGTTTAACCCCACTTCTGTTGAAAAATATCAATATTATATGAGTCGTTGGGAGCAAACCCTCACCGATATGATCAATGATGAACTGGTTCTTTTGGATGCTGAGCAAAAGGAAATCAAAATTAGCGATGGAGCAGTGAGAGAAGAGCTCGAAGAGCGTTTTGGGCCAAATATTATGTCCAACCTCCATAAAGGGAATTATGAGTATGAAGAAGCACGCGAAATGATCCGGAATGAACTTACTGTTCAACAACTAATCGGAATGAAAGTCCACTCCAAGGCTTTTCAGACAACAACTCCCCAAGCGATTAAAAACGCGTATGAAGACTACTTAAAAAAGAGTCCCCCCGAGGATGAATGGACATACCAAGTCCTTTCTATTCGCGGAAAAGATGAAAAAACCTGCGCAGGTGTTGCTGAAAAAGCCCACAACCTCCTAGAAAAAGAGAAGCAGCCGATAGAAAAGCTTCCTTCAATGCTTGTGGAAGATGGGGTGACAGTGAACCTATCAGATGATTATTCTGGGAAGTCACAAAAGCTTTCTGAAATGCACTTTGATGTGATTAAAGGACTCTCTCCAGATTCTTATAGCCCTCCTGTATCTCAAGTAAGCCGTTTTGATAATCGTACTGTTTTTCGAATTTTCTACCTTAAGGATGTTATCAAAAATCTCCCTGAAACCTTTGACCAGATGTATGACAAACTCAAAAATGAGCTCCTTTTTGAAACCGCTGAGCATGAAAAAGATGATTATATCAAATCTCTCAAAAAACGCTTTGGTTATGATCACCATAATCCAAAATTCGAACTCCCAGATGACTATCACCCTTTTTTGATGATCTAGTAAATGGGGCTCTATAAACCATCCGAGCTCCACCAATTCCTAAATGAAATGGGAATCCAGCCTAAAAAAGGACTCTCTCAAAATTTTCTTATCGATGGAAACATCCTAAATAAAATGGTCGATGCTACTGAGATAGCGCCAGGCGATACAGCTCTAGAAATTGGTCCAGGTCCAGGAGCTCTGACGGAAGCCCTTTTGGCTCGAGGTGCCAATGTCATTGCTATTGAAAAAGATGAGAAATTAGCCCACCACTTAGAACGCCTCCAAAACGGCAAACTTAAAATATTCATTGATGATTTTCGCAATATCCGATTAAAACGTTTGTTAAAAGAGAACAGGAAGAAAGTAAAGGTTATCGCAAACATCCCCTATAACCTCACGGGACTTATCCTGCAGGAACTATTGCCAAAACGGGAGTTTATCGAATCTATTCATCTCATGGTACAAAAAGAGGTTGCAGAGCGATGTACTGCAAGTGTAAGGACAAAAGATTATAGCTCTTTTACCCTTTTTACAAACTACCATGCAAATGCTAAACTTCTCTTCACGGTTCCAAGAGCTTGCTTCTATCCTAAGCCTAAAATTGATTCTGCCGTCTTAGAATTGAAGCTGAAAATACCACCAGTCGATGCTCCTTATGAAGAGCTTTTTGAGCTGATCCGGAGCGCCTTTCAAATGCGACGGAAAATGCTCCGAGTCTCATTAAAACAATTCAAGTCAGCTGTAGAAATTGAAAAAGCTCTGGAAAAGATTGGCCTCGAGAAAAGTGCTAGGCCGCAAGAGCTAACGCTTGCGAACTTTTCTTCTCTTTTTTATGCCCTCAATCCGATAGAGACCAAATAGACTAAGCCCTATTCCGGTCGCTAAGAAAAGGGTAAGAATTTTCTGGAGCTCATTAGGACAGACCCAATCTCCATGCATCGCATCGCCCAGGAATGCTGAAAATGCTCGATCGACTTGTTCTGTGGCAACTAAGGGAGAACTTTTCAAAGTATTCCCTTGTTTGTCAAGGATGTTGATCGATCCTACAAAGCTACCTTCTCTAATAGGGGGAAGTTGATGATCCCAGTTGAGTTCTATCGTGATGCTCGGCTCTTCGGCAGGATAATAAGAGATCGCAATATTCTCGGTAAGTGCTGCCTTAAGATGATCTTTCGCTTGCTTAACCTCTCGACTAAAAATATTTTCATCTTTGTTAAAAAGAAACCGCTCTTCTTTATTTTCATCAAACGCCGCTTCAAAGAGACGGATCGCATCACGGTAGACCTGATGAGAATCTGAACATCCTAAGAGAACAGCAATGAGTGTTCTCCCGTTGTTTTTTGCAACAGCTGCGTAGGTATGGCCAGCATCGGAGTGATATCCCGTCTTCATCCCGATTGCTTGAGGATAGAAAAACTTTCCAGGTTGAATCAATTGGTTTTTGTTTTGTATTTTCTTAGCAATTTGGAGGTTTGTCTCTCCCCTTTCGTACTCTTTTGTTGATACGATTGTTCTGATTAGATCTTCTTTAAGAGCTTCTTTTGTAATCAAAGCAATATCACGCGCCGTTGACCAATGTTTGGGATGGTGCAAACCATGAGGATTTGTAAAATTGGTATCTTGGCACCCAATACTTTTAAGATAAACATTCATCCCTTTCACAAATTTAGGAATACTCCCACCCAAGTAGTAGGCTATATAATTTGCTGCATCGTTTCCCGAAACAAGCATCAAGCCATATAAAAGATCTTTAAATGAAAGTTCTTCTCCCCTTTTGATCATAAAATGTGTCCCATCTGGTTCCAAAAGGTAGGCGGGATCCTTGTAATTGTGGGACAATTTTACCGACTTATTCATCCTTCTAAGACAATGGTGAGGACAAGAAACAAGCTCTCTATAACCCTTCTTATTTTTTTTCACTGCATAAAGGCAGGTCGCAATTTTTGTAAGACTTGCAGGAAAAGCGCGATCATCCCCATTCTTCTCGTATAGAATTGCACCCGTCTCAGCATTCATCAAAATCGCTGATTTGGCAGAAACTTTTACATCGAGCTGCTCTCCTTTTGCAGAAACAAAGACTAGAAGAAAAAAAGAGAAAAATAACGTCCGCATTCTCAATCCTTACTTTTTATCTGTTGTAACAAATTTAGAATTTAGAGCCACTTGCAAAAGTCCAGATTCGTCGATTTTTTGAGTATTTTTGCAAAGTTGGTTCCATGGCACAAATTCACACATCCTTTAGGATAAAATATTTGTGATGCATGACCAAATGTATGAAAAGAGCGAAATAAGTGGCACTGGGGTAGAAGAAAGTTTAACAAAAACTAACCCGCTAAAGATTTAAAAATTAAGCTGTTTAAATGAAATCAAAATTAAAAAATAAAACACCCCTTTAAAAAAAAGGAGGGGGTGAATATTAAGAGAAAAGTAAGCCAATACAAAAGGTAAGCGTCGAGACTTTCTCATTGGTTTATGATATGAGTGGTAATGAAGGAGCTAGCGGATCATTTATGAATCCCATACAATTAGATCAAGCCTATAATGAATTTATCTCGAGTTTACCGAGTTGGATTCCAGAAGGTATTATAGAAGTGGACATGGCACTTTTGGAGGAGACAGGTCTTCTGGCCCATGATGCTTTTGAAGAAGATAAAAACCAAGAGCAATTGCCTCACTATTTTCATGTGATTGAAACACCGGATAAGGTAACCCTTTTCAATCATCAGTTTGCGATTTGGATCGTCCCTAAAATAGTTGACGATAACCCAACAACGATCGTGATGATCTCCTTGATTAGAAGTGGGCGTCCTCATCTCGAGATTGTCTTTTCGACAAAAGGGGTCTATAACACACCTAAATTTGTCCTAAGACTATTAAAATATTATTTGTCAGAAGTGATCGATACGGAAGAAGCGATTTCATCTATTGGAAAATAGGTAGCACGAGGGTTAACGGGATTTTTTTGGTAGGTTTTTTCGAAGAATGAGAATGTTTGTATCGTTTTGACGGATATATTCGACTTTATCCATGAGCTTTTGCATGAAGAGGATGCCGAGCCCCCCCTCTTCTAGCTCCTCGACTGGGGTAAAGGGGTCGATCTCTTTTTTGTGTTTAAGAGGATTGAATGGGAGGCCGGTGTCTTTAAAGGTGATTGTAACGTGATCACCCTCACAGTGCTCAAAGGAAACTTCTATGTTCCCTACTTTTCCTTGATAGGCATAGGAGATGATATTGACAATCCCTTCTTCAAGGGCAATTTCTATGCGACGAATATCTATATCGGAGAGATTAGTCTCTTCTAAGTGTTCACAGACCCATTCAAGTATGGGATGCAAGGAGGCAAGCTCTGCGGTAAAAATTTTATTCATTACTCGGCATTGTAGGGAAGATTAGAAATTCCCTCAACGATTTTGAGTGCTAAGTTGCGATGAATAGGGTTAAGAGACGTTGCTTGTGCTCCATCAATTGAATCGAGTTGCCCAAGAGAAAAAAAGAGGACAGACTCCCGCGTTCCTGCAGGATTGATAAACGATGTGTCTCTTAGGGAATCGGAATCTACAAAGTCATAGTCGCCGTAAGCAGAGATATTGGTGGGCCCATAGAGAACTTTTTGAGAACGGGCATCAGTGAGGGTAATTTGAACGGTGAGCTCTCGCCTTCCCTCATTAGGAACAAGACGATGGATCCGCCTTCCAGAGATCGGATCACGATCAAATTGATAGCCGATATTTTCATTCGAGTCTGAAATGATTGTCCCTTCCAGGAGAAGAGCACCTCCATGATCGGTGTATTGATAGTCCCCAGAGGATGTAACTACTTTGATCACCGTGTCGGTAAGGGTTCCATTCGTATCCCCTGAAAAATAGGGAATAGAAAGAGTCACTCCTTCATTGCCAGTATGATAGCCGCAACTAGTCAGAAGAATCAACGAGAATAGCGTCGTCTTGAAGAGACTTTTTCTTAGAATAGATATCGGGGGCATCGAGAACCTTAAGTCTTTTTTCTGATTTCTTGGCTGCTTTAGTTTCCGGATATTTTTTCAAAATCGTGGCGTAATAGATCGCTGCTGCTTTGTCTTTCTTTGTTCGTTCGTAAAATTCAGCAATTTCAAGAAGATCGTTTGCGAGTTCTTCCTTCATGCCTTGGAGTCTTTTTTCTGCTTCATCAATGCGAGGTTCACCCGGGAAATGTGTGCGAAATTTTCGAAGATTAATTTCGGCAAGTTCTAACTTATTGGCATCAGGGAAATTTTCCTTGCATTCAGACAAATAAACATCTGAAATTCCTACATATCCATCAGGAGCAAGGGGATGTTTAGGAAAACGGCGGCATAAGGTTTGAAAGGCATCGATACTTTTCTTATATTCTTCCATTCGGAGGAGAAGTCTCCCCTTTCGGTAAAGAGATTTAGCCGCTAGATCGTCCCGGGGCATGGTTGTAATAACCTCATCATAAATCTCAATCGCCTCTTCATATGCTGGAAGCCATTTCGGCATTTTACTCCAACCAAAGAGGTGAACGCGACTTCCTCCATCAAACTCCGTAGCAATTTCAAACTTAAAGCGAATCGTTTGTTCGAAAAATTTTGGGGTTAACTCTTCTTTTAAGTAATCGGAAAAAGCACGGTTCGCATAGTCGTATTCACCCAACTTATATTCTGCAACTCCTAAATAATAAAGTGCTTCACGGGCAAAAGGACTGGTTGGAAAGTCAGCGATTAAATCTTCACAACTCCAAGCAAGTTTTTGCCAATTTTCCGTTTGATAGTAGTCAATCATCTTGGAGTAATAAACGTGAACGTTGATCTGACTCCTAATAAGGGGGTCAAGAGGATTTGCATATAAAGTGCCAAAACAAATTAAAAAAAATAGTGCTACGATTCTCATGGTTACCTATTTACGTCTACTCAAGAATCTACCCTAAAGGATTGAATAAATGAAAGAATTTTCAGCTGATTTTCAAGCTCAAGACTCCATCCGACCCCCCATTTTGATTCAACTTCAACAGTTCCAACCCTTTTTTCACCGTTATGAAAGGCAATGTATACGGGAGAAGTTCCTGGATACTTATGAAAGATTTTTTTTAATTTTATAATTTCCGATAGACGGACAAGGTTTGCGTCTAAGGAAAGATGAAGTTTTTTTTCTATCCCTTTTTCCATAGATTTCTCCAGATTTTGCTTTTTTCTTCGCCTCGTATCAGAGCTTGCCACTTGTTTGACCTGTTCATATAAGGTATTTAATTGCTGAGCATTTTCTTCATTAATTGTTGATAAATCCTCAAGAGACCGACACCGAAGACGGATTGAATCCTCTTCTTTTTCGACCTGCAGTATAGAGAAAAGGAGTTGGTTTTCGATAAAAAGGTGACTATTTTCCTCATACATATCGGGCCAAACAGGGAGCTCAAACCTTTCCATTCCATCACTGATGACTAAAATGGCAAATTTCTTTTGGGTTTTTTGGGAGATCTTAACTTTGACACTCTCGATAATAAAGGCTGTTTTGACAACGCTTCCCGATTTTTCTTTCTCAAGCTCATGAAAAGGGACACATCCTAGTTTATCGATAAGGGGGCGGTATTCATCCATAGGATGCCCTGTCAGATAAAACCCTAAAAATTCTTTTTCCTTTGCAAGAAGTTCTTTTTTCTCTTGTTGTTTTTCAACTTTTGGAGGGAAATTAAAAGGAGCTTTTTCTTCCTCTTCAAAGATAGAGAAAAAATCCATCACCCCTTTTGCTTGTTCTTTTTGCTCCCTGAACGTCTGTTCAAACATCGGCTCAACGCTTTCTAGTAGCTCTTGCCGTGTCCACTTTGTAAAATCAAAACACCCTGCATCGATCAAATTTTCAACAACTTTTTTCCCTACTTTTGTCAGATCGATTCTCTTAAAAAAGTCGTAGAGTGATTTATAAAGGCCGTTTTCTTTTCGCTCCTCAATAATCGTTTCAACAACGCCTCGTCCCACCCCTTTAATTCCTGACATGGCAAAACGAATCCCTGAGGGAGCAGCAGCAAATTCAGTTCCCGATTCATTCACGTCAGGAGGGAGAATCTTAATCTCCATAGCCTCACACTCACGGATATGTTTCGAAACTTTTGTGAGGTCATCACTATCGGAAGTCATGAGCGCTGCAAGCCACTCCTTCGGATAGTTTGCTTTAAGATAGGCGGTAACATAGCTTAAGTATCCATAAGCAGCCGCATGAGATTTGTTAAAACCGTAAGAGGCAAATTTTTCGATTTTATCGAAAACTTCCATTGCCTTCTCTTCATCAATCCCTTTTTCAAGGGCACCCGTGCGAAATTTTTCCCGCTGTTTTGTCATCTCTTTCCGATCTTTTTTCCCCATAGCGCGGCGAAGCACATCACCTTCTCCCAAAGAGTAATTAGCAAGGAGAGAAGCAATCTGCATCACCTGCTCTTGATAAACCATAATCCCATAGGTCTCACGGATGACATCCTCCATCAATGGATGGTCAACTTCAATTTTTTCTCTTCCATGTTTCCGGTTAATAAAGGAGGGGATCATCTCCATCGGCCCAGGGCGATAAAGGGCGCCCACTGCAATGATCTCTTCGAATTTGTCGATATGAAGGTGTTTTGCAAGTTCTTGCATCCCTGTTGATTCCAACTGGAAAACACCTTGCGTTTTCCCTTGGTTAAGGAGGTTAAAAGTGGTTTGATCTTCAAGGGGGAGATTCACCCAGTCAATCTGTTCTCCTCCGTGGACCTTAATCGCTTCTACAGTTTTCTGAATCGATGTGAGTGTTTTAAGTCCCAAGAAGTCAATTTTAAGCATTCCAACGGCTTCCACAGGTTTCATCGAGTACTGGGTAACAGCCATCTCAGAATCTTTGGCATTGCAAATAGGAATATGATCGGTGAGTGGATCTCCACAAATGATAAGTCCTGCAGCATGAATTCCAGTGTTACGGATCGACCCTTCAAGCCTTTGAGCATATTCTAAAACCCGTTTTCCATCTTCATCGTTTTCGGCCATTCTCTTGAGCTCAGGATCCAATGCAAAAGCTTTCTTAAGAGTCATCGTGGGATCTTCAGGGACAAGCTTTGCAATTTCATTAACCTTTGTTAAGGGAACACTTAAAACCCTTCCAACATCTTTTATCGCCATCTTTGCTTTCATCGTTCCAAAAGTAATGATTTGAGCAACTTTGTCTTTTCCATACTTTTTTAGGGTATACTCGATCACTTCAGAGCGACGATCCATACAGATGTCAACGTCAATATCGGGATAGGACATCCGTTCAGGATTGATAAAACGCTCAAAGAAGAGGTTAAAGCGGAGAGGTTCAATATCGGTAATTCCAATGAGATAGAGAATAATAGACCCAGCCCCTGATCCCCTACCAGGTCCTACAGGAATCCCTTGATTTTTGGCCCAGGAAATAAAATCATAAACAATCAAAAGGTAATCGCACATTCCTTTTGAGATGATAATCTCAAGCTCTCTTTCAAGCCTTTCTTTCACCACTACCATTGGGTCTTCGTCAGGATATTTTTCCTTCACTTTTTCAAGGCGCTCAGGAGTATATCTTTTTGGAATCCCCTCTTTGCAAAGTTTCCGTAAAAATTCCGCACCCTCTTTAAGCCGCGTTTTTTCATCAAAGCTTTTCCCTTCAAGATAGGGAGGGACAAAAACGGGATAAAATCTTGCTTTAAAATCAATCTCGACAGTGCACTCATTTGCAATTTTCTCGGTGTTTCCAACCGCTTCGGGAATATCTACGAAAAGAGCTTCCATCTCCTCTGGAGATTTAAAGTAGAGTTCATGAGTTGGGATGACTTTTCGCTTGGGATTTAACTCTCGTCCTATTGGATTTCCAAAGGAATCCCGCTGAATAACTTCTACCGGTTCACCCGATTGTACATTCATCAAAACTTCATGAGCCCGCCAATCCTCCCGATTGATATAATGAACTCCATTTGTCGCAACAAGGGGAATTCCTCTCTCTTTGGATAGCGTAATAAGTTGATCATTTACCTTGTTCTGATTTTTGACTCGATCCAGGTAATACTGGTAAAGCCAAGACTCTTGATCTATCCCTTCCGACTGGATATGAGCATCGCCCATTTGGTGACGCTGAAGTTCGAAATAGAAGTTCTCACCATAAACTTTCTCCGCCCACCTCAGTTCCCCTTCGACCTCTTCAGCCCGGTCCTGAATAATAAATTGTGCTAACCTTCCCTGAATAGGACCGGAAAGACAAATAAGTCCCTCAGAATATTTTTCCAAAATCTCTTTATCAACACGAGGGGTATAATAAAACCCCTCTAAGTAACCAATCGAAGAAATCTTGCAGAGATTTTGATACCCTTTTTGATTCTTTGCCAAAAGGATTAAAGGATACCCAACAGAGTATCCCGATATTCTCATTTTATCTGTTCGTGAAAGGGGAGCAACGACCACTTCACAACCGATAATAGGTTTAATTTTTACACTTTTGCACGCCTTAAAAAAATCCACAATGCCAAACATGTTACAGAAATCGGTGAGAGCTAAGGCTTCCATTCCAAAGCTTGCTCCTTTTTCAGCAAGGAGTTGGACCGAACAGGTCGAATCCAAAATTGAATATTGAGAATGAACATGGAGGTGTGTCCAACCCATGATGTTTCCTTAATTTGTCTGCGTCGCAAACTTGGGACGTGCTCCCTTCGCCCATAGCGGAAGGAGTAATAGAACCGCTAACCCTGCACAAACCGACAGAAGGAGGAAAAATGATCCCCATCCAAATTTGTCGATAATCCAGCCTACTGGCCATCCGGCACACGCGGCACCTGCATAGGCAAAAAGCCCCGCAAACCCTGTCGCCGTTCCAGCAGCTTCCTTATCGACGAGCTCTGCTGCTGCCATTCCAATGAGCATTTGAGGACCAAAGATCAGGAAGCCAAAGACAAATGTTGCAATAGAAATCATGACTAAACTGACCATAGGAATAAACCACATGAAAAGAAGAACTCCTAAGACTCCAGTGGTAAATAGAATATTAACAGGTCCTCTTCGACCACGAAAGAGTGTATCTGAGAGAGAACCTGCAGACAAGCTTCCAAAAATCCCTCCGATTTCAAACCAAAAGACACAGGAACCAGCAACCATTAGGCTGTACCCTTTCTCCTCCATCAAATAAAGTTGCACCCAATCATAGATGGCAATCCGGACAATATAAACAAAGAAATATGAAATCGCTAATACCCAGATAAATTTATTCTTTAAGATATGGTCGATTAGAATTTCACGAGGAGAGTAGTTTTTCTCTTTTTCAATAGATTCCTTCTTTTTATCTTCAGGGTAGTCATTCCGGTATTTCTCAATGGTTGGCAGACCAACCTCCTTTGGCGTACTTCGAATCCGGTTAATCAGAAAAAGCCCGATGATTATCGCCGTAAAGCCAGGAAGATACATCGCATATCTCCATCCAAACGCTTGAATTGCAAAGGCACATATGACAGGGATCACTGCTCCACCAATATTATGGGAAGTATTCCAAACCCCCCACCACCTTCCTCTTTCGGTTTGTGAATACCAATAAGTTAGGAGTTTGGCACAAGGGGGAGAGCCAAAACCTTGAAAAAGCCCATTAAGCCCCAAAAATATAGCAAAAAGAAGAATCGAAGAAGAAAAACCGACACAAATATTGAATATTCCCGTCAAGATCAACCCTGCTCCCATCAATACCCGGAGGCTTGACTTGTCAGCGATCATTCCACTAAGAAATTTGCTGATCGCGTAGGTCACAGCGAGGAGAGTACCTAAGAAACCTAGGTCGGCCTTAGTGAAGTTAAGATCAACCATGAGTGCAGGCATCGAGAATGTGAAGCACTTTCTAGTGAAGTAAAACATCGCATAGCCGACGTAAATACTATAGAAAATTCGAATGCGCCAATAACGATACTTCGCTTTGAGTTCTTCATCGCTTTCGGTTGGGTCTTTATTGGTCTCCGGCTCTGCACTATCTAGAACGCTCACAGCAATCCAATTCCTAGGTTAAAATTAAAACTTTTTACCATCGTTTTGATCGTTCATAATCTAATGAAGAGTATCTACTTTTTCAATGAAAGTCAATCCCTTGTTTACTAAAAGGGTGTAAACAAAAGTGTTAGGGCGCAGCAGAGGATGCGGGCAGCCATCTACTCCGCTCATTCTGCTTCGACAACCCGCAAGGGGGACTTGCATCTAAATTCCCTCGCCCTTTCTTTCACCCTAACATTTTTAACCAGAAGTGCCACTTATTTTTCCCTTTAGCGCTGCATAAGTGAGTAAGATTTCTTGAAACAAAACGAAGAGCAGCTCCGTAAAGCTGGTCGAGGTTTATTTCATAGGTTTTATTTACACCCTTTGCTAACTATCACCCTATTCCTATATAATAAATGTTAGAAAACAGGATGTATTATGACATTTTTTCCAGAGCCAATTAGACCCTCGGAAGGAAGGCAAGAGGATGAGTACCGGGTCAATCCCATTGAAGCCGATAAACAGGGAAAGGAAAGTTATGCCATCGAGCAGGAGGAAAGAAAAAAAAGAGTTACACTCTATGGTGCTTTCCTTGTTTTTTTTAATAACCTCATCGATCGGTTTGATACAGAAGCTGATGGGAGCGTCAGAGCAATGACCGAAGATGAGCTCACTGGTAATGTTAAAAGATTCAAAAATCTTTTAGAAATTCTTAGAGATGCCGATCAAAGTGAAAGTAGAAATTTTTATAGGCAATTTTCAGAAGCTTGGATCCGTCTTCTTCAAGGTGTTCAAGTTCTCTCTCATACAAAACGAAAAGGAAGTATTGACTCTAAAAAACTCTCTATTCTCATGACCGACATTGACCATTATCCCCCCAATGAAGAACATAAGTTAGGCTACTATTTATCAGAATATGCTGGAGAGCGTTGGCTCCCCCTTCCTTTTAGAGATATTCTGAAAAGACTCTATGCTGATCAAGCGGTGAATCAGCAAAATAGTATCTTAAGCAAATGGATCGAGCTCATCGAAGATATCTTGCAAAGTTAATTTGGAACGCCTTATACTCAATTCACTATGAAATATTCACTTCCTAAGGGAACATTTGACATCCTTCCCAATGAACCCAAAGCTCAAGATATCTGGAAGGAATCCCATCTTTGGCATTACCTGGAATCGGTTATGCGAGAACTTGCTCATAATTACGGATACCAGGAGATCAGGACTCCCATCTTTGAAAAGACAGAACTTTTTATTCGTGGTGTTGGGGAAACTTCTGACATTGTATCCAAAGAAATGTATACCTTTTTAGATAAAGGAGAGCGATCGATGGCCCTCCGCCCTGAAGGGACAGCTTCTATCATGCGGGCCTTTTCCCAAAATGGCCTTCAGCAACTTGGTTCTCACCATAAGTTTTTCTACATTGGTCCCTTCTTCCGATATGATCGTCCCCAAGCAGGGCGCTTCCGCCAATTTCATCAATTTGGAATTGAAGCCATTGGAAATGGGGAGCCAGAACAAGACTTCGAAGCGATAGAACTCCTCTATGAGCTTTATCGTCGTCTAGAGCTAAAAAATCTAAGTGTCCTGGTCAATACCCTTGGAGATAACACCTGTAGAGAAAAATATCAGGAAGCACTCCTCCATTTTCTCAAACCTCATTTCAATGTCCTTTCACCAGAAAGTCAGGCCCGCTTTACAAAAAACCCCTTGCGTATCCTCGACTCGAAAGATGAAAAAGAACGGGCCCTTCTCGAAAAAGCTCCCTCCATTCTCGATTTTTTAAATGATAAGAGCCAAAAGCACTTTAACACCCTTTGCGAACTTCTAAAAAGTCAAAGCATTCCTTTCAAAGTTAGTCCCCATTTAGTGCGCGGCCTCGATTATTATAACCATACCGTTTTCGAAATCACCTCCGATGTTTTGGGTGCACAAAACACGATTGGTGCTGGAGGACGATATGATGGCCTTCTCCCTACATTAGGGGGTCCCGACCTTCCTTGCATTGGATTTTCAACAGGGATCGAAAGAATCTTGCAGACTATGGAAGGACAAAAAATTTCATTTCCTGCAAAACCAGGGCCGCTGATCTCCTTAATTCCCTTGAGCCCCGATGCAAAAAAACGTGCCCAAACCTTACTTTATGAGCTCAGGCATAGTAAAATTTCAACCGTTCTCATCAATGCAAAAAAAATCCAAAAAGCACTCCAGCAAGCGGAGCAAACAAACACCTCTTATGCGATCATTATTGGAGAGGACGAACTCAAGACAAATAAGGGACAGGTTAAAACAATGAAAACACGGGAGACACAAGAACTCCCACTCGATTCCCTTGTCGAATTTTTTAGGAAAAAGAATGGACTATAGAAGAACACACCTTTGCAATGCATTAAGAAAAGGCGATATTGGAACAACTGTTACCCTTTCTGGCTGGGTCCACAGGAGACGTGACCATGGAGGGCTCATCTTTATCGACCTCCGCGATCGATTTGGCCTTACTCAACTTATTTTCGATCCCGAAATTTCAAAAAAAGCACATACAGAGGCCTCCAAGCTTCGTGCAGAATGGGTCATCACAATAAAAGGAAATGTGCGCGCTCGAGGAGAAGGTCTCGCTAATTCTAAGCTAGAGACAGGTGAAATAGAAATTGAGGTGATTGAGTTTGAAATCTTATCCAAAGCAGAAACACCTCCCTTCTCCATTTGTGATGATTCAACCGAAACATCTGAAGATATCCGTTTAAAATATCGGTACCTAGATATACGTCGTGGCAATGTTACTGAAAAACTGGTCATGCGACACAAGGCGATGATGGCAACCCGAACCTTTTTAGATAGCCAAGGCTTCTTAGAGGTTAACACCCCAATCCTCGGACGTTCTACCCCTGAAGGAGCTCGCGACTATTTAGTCCCCTCACGAATCTATCCGGGCAATTTCTATGCCCTACCCCAATCCCCACAAATTTATAAGCAACTCCTCATGATTGGAGGAATAGATCGCTACTTTCAAATCGCCCCTTGCTTCCGTGATGAAGACCTCCGCTCAGATCGCCAACCTGAATTCACTCAAATTGATATCGAAATGAGTTTTGAATATCCTGAAGATATTAATACCCTCCTTCATGACTACTTAAGATATGTATTCAAAACGTGCCTTAACTACGATGTTCCCGACAACATCCCAACAATGACTTATCACGACTGCATGGAACATTATGGAACTGACCGCCCCGATCTCCGCTATGGAATGCCTCTTGTTCGTTTGGACGAAATTGCTCAAGAATCAGAGTTTTCTGTCTTTAAACAGGAGCTGGAAGTGGGAGGGTGTGTCAAAGCCCTGTGTGTTAAAGGTGGCGCCGACATTTCCCGCAAAGAAATCGACCGTTATACGGAGTTTGCCCAAAAATTTGGCCTCCGCGGTCTTGGATGGATGAAAAGACAGGAAGATGGCCTCACTTCCAGCATCGTGAAATTCTTTTCTAAGGAGCAACTAAAAGCCTTAGAAGAAAAACTCGGCGCTGAAACTGGGGACCTTCTCCTTTTTGGTGCAGCAAGTGAACCCCTTGTCAACCAATCGCTTGATCATCTGCGTCGCCTCATTGCAAAGGAACGGAGCCTTGTAAAGCCTGATACTTATGAATTTTTATGGGTCACCGATTTCCCCCTCTTTGAGTGGGATGAAGAAGAAGGGCGTCCTCAGAGCACACACCACCCCTTTACAATGCCCCATCCTGACGACCTTGATCTTTTAAAAAGTGACCCTCTTAAAGTCCGCTCCAATGCCTATGACATTATCATTAATGGATATGAGCTTGGTGGTGGCTCGCAAAGAATCCATGACTTCGAAGTGCAAAAAAAGGTCTTTGAAGCGCTAAAGATTGATCCTCAAGAGGCTACACAAAAATTTGGATTTTTCATCAATGCTCTTCAATATGGAACCCCTCCCCACCTAGGGATAGCTCTAGGATTTGACCGTTTGATCATGCTCCTTTCAAAAACAGAAAATATTCGAGATGTCATCGCTTTTCCTAAAACACAAAAAGCAAGCGATTTACTAACGCAGTGTCCCTCCAGTGTCAATCCAAAACAACTCGATGATCTTGAAATAAAAGCAAGCCCAAAAGAAATCACTTGGATATAAATCCACGACCGAATACATTTGAAGTTTTCAAGAGTACTCTAGAGGAGTGTTTCTAATGTTTGTTAAAAACAAATTTTTATCTCTTACTATACTTATAGCTTCGATGACCTTATCAGTTGCCTATGCAAAACCTGCTGCGGAAAAAGAAGTACAAAATATCGCTAAAGAAGAGTCAAAGGAAGAAAATGGGAAGGTCGATCTCCAAAAAATTTCCCAAGCCTTTGGGCACCTTATAGGAAAGAACTTAGATTCTCTCGGTTTTGAATTTGACATGGCCGAAGTGATCAAGGGAATGGAAGATTCTGTAGCTGGAAAAGAGTCCCCCATGAACGAGACTGAATGTGTGCAAGCCATTTCTCTTGTGCAAGAAGAAGCTTTTCAAAAGCTTGCAGATAAAAATCTTAATGAAGCTAATATCTTTATGGCAGAAAACGTCAAAAATGAAGGGATTGTTGTTCTTGAGAAAGATAAACTGCAATACAGGGTTGAAAAGAAAGGAGAAGGGATGGTAGTTGAAGATCATTTCTCTCCAATGATTCGTTATTCAGGAAAATTTCTTGATGGAAAAGTCTTTGGTGCTTCCCAAGAGGATGAACTCATCTCACTCGATGAAACAATTCCCGGATTCGCGAAAGGAATTGTCGGAATGAAAGAAGGAGAAAGAAGGACTATCTTTATCCATCCAGAGCTTGGATATGGATCAAATGGGTATCTTCCTCCTAACACTCTTCTTGTCTTTGACATTGAAGTTGTAAAAGCCAATGCAACCCCAGCTCAAGAAGATTCATTCACCTCGATTTCCAAAGAAGGAACTCGAGAAATTGCAATCCCTGAAAGTAGTATTGAAGGGACACCTCGCTAATCTTTTTACCATTCTTAACCTCTCAACTCCCTCCCGGAGAGTTGAGAGGTTTTTTTACAAATGCATACGATTATCTTATACCAACCACAAATCCCACAGAATACCGGTAACATTGTTAGAACATGTCATGCAACAGGAAGTGACCTCATCCTGGTTCGTCCTTTGGGCTTCAATACCGATAACAAAAGTTTAAAAAGAGCCGGTCTTGACTATTGGGAGGGGGTCAATGTCACTTTGATTGATGATTTAATGAGCTATCTTGAGGGTGAAACTCGCCCCTTTTATTTCTTTTCTAGCAAAGCTACAACTCCTTATACGAAAATTTCTTTTCAAGAGGATGCGACTCTAATCTTTGGCTCAGAGGTTGCAGGACTCCCAGAAAAATTTCACATTCGGTGGCCAGAAAAGTTTTTTTTGCTCCCGATGAGAAAAGGGAGCCGGTGCTTAAATCTATCGAACACAGCAGCAATTGTTCTTTACGAAGCTTTAAACCAAAATGACTTTAGCGTTTTGAAAAAATGAAGATAAGAATTGCTAACACAAAGCTAAAAATAATTGACGTTGTTATGGGAATATAAATTTTAGTTCCTCCCCATGTTAAAGAAAAATCCCCTGGGAGATGACCAATCCAGCCCATGGGGATATTAAGGGTAATGAGTGTCCCCACAATGATTAAGCAGGCACCTATTAAAATGATTAACCGTCCCATTAGGCAGACATCGCAAAATCTTTCACAGCAGCAGCATCACGCAGTCCTACCAGGCGATTCACCTCTTCTCCATCTTTAAAAAGAATAAGTGTGGGAACAGAGGTAACTTGATGTGTTTTCGCTATTACATGGCTCTTATCAATATCGAGCTTTCCAAATTTAACTTTTCCCGATAGTTCCTGTGAAACCTCAGCCAAAACTGGGGCAAGCATCCGACAAGGACCACACCATTCAGCAAAAAAATCGACGAGGGTCACTCCTGATTTAATAACTTCATCAAAACTGCTATCATCTAACATCGCTATATCGGTCATTATTTCTCCTTAGGTTATCCTATTAAGGATACTCTATCCGTTTAATTTTTTTCTATCGGAGATTTTAAATAGTATCGTCACCTTGCTCTAACTTAATAAGCCGCCCTTCAATTTCTTCCAATTTCTCTCCAAATTTCTCACTTGCATTTTCAAGTGAGGAAAAGCGCTGCTCATATTCTTTAGATTGGGATGCAAATGAGTTTCCTAAAGCGCATGATGAAACCTCTTCTCCTTCCAATCCCAAAAGCTTCCCTATTGTTACTTCTCCATCTGTATACTCCTCTATTCTTTGAGCTAACTCGATGGAGGGCTTTCTTTCTCCCCTGATAAGTTGATAAAGATAGGAGGTCGAGATGTTAAGATCCCCGGCCAATTGTTTTACAGAGAGGTTCTTCCTAAATAGATAGTCTTTCATTACTAAAATCTAAGTGCTTGTTAAAAATTATATTAAAGATAAAAAATATTGGTATTTATTGATTGCATAATGATTGCGCACCTTTGTGCAATAAGAACCACCAATGATAATTCCCTATGAGAGTATAAATATAATTCAAATTTTTGTCATTAATTGATATCAGTAAATGTTTTCGTAAACAATTAATAATACTTATTTATGCAAACATGGAAAGATTTTAGAGATGGGTTCTTAAGGAGGGATTCCACTATGCCCATCATCATACCATTTTCTCAGGGCATTTAGGGAATGAGTGAGATGTTGCGCCACAAGTTCTTGAGCATCTTTCCGATTCATATCGGCATAATCATCCCATCGAATAGGACTCCCAAAAACAACTGCAGTCTTCCCCCATAATTTAGGGAATTTACGACCTCGACCCCAAATATCAAATGTTCCATGAATATAGGTTGGAACAATGGCAGACCCACTCTTAGAAAGAAGGAGCCCTATCCCCGGTTTAATTTCGAGAAGTTTGTTATCCTTAGAACGGGTCCCTTCAGGAAACATCAAAACCTTATGCCCTTTTGACAAAAGGATACAAATATCTTTCATCACTCGAAGGTTAGTTGCATTTTTCTCAACGGGATGAGAATTAAGGGCGGTAATCAACTTTCCAAAATAGGATTTAAAGAGGGTCTGCCTAGCCAAAAAGTGAATTTCTCCAGGGCAGGAGATTGCAACACACGGAGGGTCTAAATAGGAAACATGATTGGGAGCAACAAGAGCACTTCCTGCTGGATAGTGATCCAATCCATAAACTTTGTGACGATAAAACAGCTTGAAAAACGATTTCACAATGAAAATAATAAAGGAATAAAGCAATGTCGGCTTCTTCATTCTCTTCTCGCTAGATAAATATTTTTTAACTCCTCAACGACTTCTCGAATAGTAAGATCAGAGGTATCTATAAGGATCGCATCTTCAGCCTGCTTTAAGGGAGCATGCTCTCTTTTTGAATCATAAGCATCCCTTTCCTGAATCTCTTTTAAAATGGTCTCATAGGAAAAAGATTGGTTAGGAAACTTCTTCACAAGTTCTTGGTGTCGCCGCTTTGCGCAGACTTCTGGGCGTGCTGTTAAAAAAAACTTCAGATGAGCTTGAGGAAAGACCACCGTTCCCAAGTCTCTCCCTTCAAAAACCACATCGATCTCCTTTGAGAAATTGACTTGAAGGGGTTTCAAAGCATCGCGAACCATTTTAAGAGCGGAAACTTCAGAAACAATTGCTGTGACCTCTTTAGTTCGAATTGCCCTTGTTACATCCTTATTTCCAACAAAGTAGTGCTTTTCCCCCCCTATAGAGCGGATCCGAAACGAAAAGGTCTTTAGTAGTCTGGAAAGGGCCTCTTGATCTTGATAGGAAATCGTTTGATCAAGGATCTGCCAGCTAATCGCTCGATAAAGTGCGCCTGTATCAAAATAGGTAAAACCAATCTCATCAGCAAGCATTCGTGCCGTTGTTGATTTTCCCGTTCCTGCTGGCCCATCAATGGTAATAATCATCGCCACTTTCCCTCAATACATATATAAAAAGAAGTAGATAATCGGAGTTGTAAATAGAAGAGAGTCTAACATATCTAAAATTCCCCCAAGACCAGGAAGGCGATTGCTATCCTTAACATCTGCATCCCGTTTGAGAAGAGATTCCCCTAAATCGCCGACCTGCCCTAAAAATCCCAGAAGAGCGCCGAGCCAAATACTCTGAATAAGAGTTAAATAGAAGTTATCGATAAATCTCCCCAGAAAATGAAAAAGAAAGCTAAAAAGTATTGCTGAAAGAAATCCAATAATTGCCCCATTAATCGTTTTTCCAGGACTGATCTCTGGAGAGAGTTTCCGCTTCCCCAAAAGGCGTCCACCAAAATAAGCCCCTACGTCAGTGATTTTTGTCACAATGAGTAAATAAAGGAGCCAAATTCTTCCATCATGCCCCATTTTATAAGGACTAAAAAGATAAAGAATTTTGAGGGTAAGTCCTACAGGAATCGCAACATATACTATCCCAAACAGACATTTGGCAATCGAATCTATCGACCCAGAGATTTTATCAAAATGATAGAGAAAAATACAGATGACCCCAAAGAAAAGAAGGATAAAAGGGAGAAGGGAAAACATTTGGTCAAGTGTCGAAATAAAAAAACCTAAAATTGTTAAGGCTCCAATGGCTATACAAAGTTCACTCAGCCCTTTCTTTCCACTTTGCTTTGACAAACGGCAATATTCCCAAATTCCTAAAGCGCCAATCCCAGCTGTAAAAAGGGCAATCACCCATTTAACAACTCCAACATAAGAGAAGATCAAGATGCATGCTAAAATTCCTAAGGCAATAATAGAGGTGATAAAACGTTTAGACAAATCCTGGAAATTCATTTTCCATTAACCTCCATATCTTCTATTTCTCTTTTGATAATCAATAACCGCTTCTAGTAAGTTTTTCGGCGAGAAGTCAGGCCAAAGAACATCCGTAACATAAATTTCGCTATAGGAAATTTGCCAAATAAGAAAGTTGCTGACTCTTTGCTCGCCACTGGGACGAATAAAAAGTTCTGGATCTCCCCTGGGGGCTGTATCAAGGTAGGATGAGATCGTCTCTTCAGTAATTTCCTTAAAGTTCAACTTTCCCTGCTCGCACGCCTCATTCATCTTGATAAAAGCGCGCCGAATTTCATCTCGCCCACCATAATTCAAAGCAAGAACAAGCTCAATGCGATCTCCATTTTTTGTTGCTTGTATCGTTTCATTAAGTGTCTTTTTTACAGAATCGGGAAGAAGAGAAATTTTCCCAATTGTATTTAAGCGGACACCTTCTTTGACTAGGTTCTCTCTTTTATTAATCAAGTAAGCTTCAAGAAGTTGCATAAGCATTTCAACTTCGTGCTTAGGGCGATTCCAATTTTCTGTCGAAAAAGAGTAGACCGTGAGAGTTTTAACACCAAGCTCTGCTGCTGCGCGAACAATAATGTCGAGTTGCTCAGCTCCCTGCCAATGACCCATTTCTGGAGGAAGTCCCTGCTTTCTTGCCCACCGTCTATTTCCATCCATAATAATAACGACGTGTTTTGGAACAAATTCGAGATCGATTAAAGCAAATTCTTCTTCTGTATAAACCGGTTTTTCCATCGTTTCTGTCGAAGGGCTATTCATTTAAGAGACCACCTCTTAAGTTAACTTTACTCATCTTTTCACCTAATTTTCCCGCTCAAATTAGACAACTTATTTCTTAAATTGCCCACATCCTCCGCAAAAAATTCCTTTAGAAAATGGAAGAAAAATCTAAACAAATTTAATTCAGAGAACGTCTCTAACGCTTAAACTTTTTTTTCGGGCCCAAACCCAAAAGAGATAAGTTCCTACTAGGCACCTCAAAAGGGTTTCAATGCGATTGACAAATGATTCTAGGACGTGTCGTCAATTAAAACAAGTTGAGAGAGCTCTTCCTAAGAGAAAAATTGAAGGAGCCCGATGTGAACCCCGCCCTAAAGGACGGGGAATCGTTTTGGGGAGGGGCTTCGTACCCCTCCCAAAGTGGCGTTAAACTACCCGGCCCTAAAGGGCCAGGTTT